>LNDP01000030.1 GCA_001464665.1 Acidobacteria bacterium Ga0074141 | reverse complement strand
TCCGGTCTTTCCGTGCGAGAAAAACCCGATTCACCCTTTCGATACTTAAGCCTGCATAACTAAAAACCCGCGATAAACGCGGTGGTTACCTTTTATATGCCCTTTTTTTCTGATTTTTTTTTAGATCGCGAATGTTTCGTTCAATAGCGGAATACCGTTCTGATCTACAAGCACTTTCGCGGAGCCGCCGAGACTGGTCACGAATTCGAGAGATGGTTCGATAAGCCATTCTGGGAGGTTTACAGGTTCCTGTTTTGTGAGTTCCTCGGTTGCGGCCTGTAATTCCGGAAGAAACGATATGCTTGTCGATTCCGGCGGATAAAGAAACAAGACTTTTTCAAGAGCGAGCCCTGGTGATTCCTGTGGAAGAAAGAATCTCTGGCGCCCGTGCTGTACGATATTGACGAGTCCCATTCCACGTAGTTCTCTAATCTGCTCGAAAGTGGAAGGACAAATTTCTGTGAGCAGTTGACCCTGAAACCGCGATGACCGCACGGTGACATCGTCGATCAAATTGACGCTGTTCTTTTCAAAATCGACTACTCGCAATACTTCGTTAGCCGTTGCCGGAATATTGGAGCGAAGGCCAAAGTGCTGACGGATATCTCTGACCCATTCTTCCGATATCTTTACTCCTACGAGTCTGGTTCCATCGTCCGTTGTAGTGCGAACGATATTCAGCGCATCGTGGCTGAGTGTTTTAAGATATTTCCATATAGGAAGCAATGCACCGCTAAGGATGTGTACGGTCCTGTTCTCAAATTCAGGTATCTTGGTCTCCTCTTTGATCCACCACTCTTCCGCCTTGGTTTTCGGAACGATCCGAAACCGCTGATTCAACTCGCTCTCGCGTAAATAGGCTACGTTGCGGCCGGAAGGCTTTGTGATCGAGAACATCTGATACCGTTCCCCTGTTTCCGGATCGGTATGGGATAAAGTTCTTCTGACCGATATAAACGATCCGTCTCGCCGGTCCTGATAGAACTGGTGTATCTCGCTGGCCGCCATGTCAAGATATCTTGCCGGCGTCGTCGCGACTTTAAGTTCCAATTTGTAATAAACCGTCTTTGCTCCGGTCAGGGGATCTGAATTAAGAACCTGCGGCGTTCCCGAGACAGCGACTGACATCGCTTTCAGGTCTTCCATACCGTCATCGAGTTTTCCTTTCTGCTTTAGATATTCGATGGTTTCGAGGAATGTTGAATAGAAATAGTCGAAGAGAGCATTCTGTCGGTCCACCTCCAGCGAAAGCAGCCTGTTTAGGAATCGAGGGATATTGGTCTTCTCGCTGTCGGGGATCTGCTCGTCACCATCGACCGTTTTAACAAGCCCCATATCTCTGAGCGCCTGTTTCGGATCTTCGAGCCCCTCGATCTCCCGTCCTTTCATGATGCCAGTGAGTACAACACTTAATGCCGAGCGCCCTTCTCTCGATTCAAGATTATATTTATCAAGGTTACCGGCCTTTTCGGCACGCCGGTCGCCCTTTGTAAGAGCTCCCATATTGCCAAGCCTTCGGGCGATAGTTGAGGAGAATCTTTTCTCACCGCCGAGTTCCGTGAAGACGAGCAAATAGACTGGCGGTGCCACTTGACCAGTCCGATGTGTGCGCCCGAAGTCCTGTATCTGTTTATCGGCTGACCATTTCAATTCGGCTGCGATATGAAGCCTTCTCTGCTGATTCCCAACGGATTTGCCTGCATGCAGACTGTCTCCGGTCGATGCCACTTCAGACATTACCGCGATCCGTTTATCACCATTCTGAAAAGCGTTCTTTTCATGGAGGTTGATAAGCTTTGAAGGAACACCAGCAAGTTGGCGCGGCCGATACTCCAGCGTGCCTCTTCCTGCCGGTCATCTCTGCAATATTCTCTACACCGAAATAGTTCACGAGTTGATCAAGCGGATGCTCGGGAACCTCAAGTATTGATAGCTTATCCAATAGCTCGGCTCTTAGTTGCAAAGCTGCACGACTCTCAACCTGCTCGCCGTTAGCGTCAACGAGAGGGATGTATTCTATAGTTCCGCTATATGGATTGGTTCTTTCCTGGAAGCACGCGGTCGGGAAACAATTTGAGACGAGTCGAGTAAGAGTCTCTCTCGGGCTAAAATCGAGGCTGTCGATCGCTTCTTCCTGATCCGCCGCACGCTCTATTTGCTTCTTGGTCTGGCTCTCACCCGTGCCCGTTATCGACACCACAATGGACTCTTTTCTGCTGAGGGCGTCTTCGATCTCTCGGATCAGCGTCGGAACCTTAAATGCCGTGATCAGATTGCGAAAGCAGCGTTGATGCTCAGCCCAGAACTGATTGAGAGCACTGCTTCGGGTCGCCCTGCCGGAGTTAGTTAGATCCAGAGCTTGATGGATATTTCGAAAGACTTCCTGCCAGCCTTGGGCCATATTGTCGTACATCCTTCGCTGAGCCGGCGTGAGTTTATGAATGACCTCACGAAACTCAACCGACAGGCCGGATTCTGGATCGGTTCCCATACTTAGGTTGCCGCACAGGTACCGTCCCATCGCCTTAAGGTCCCGGCATACCATCTCTAAAGCACCGACGCCTCCGGATTCGATCTCTTCAGCGAACTGCTCGAAGCCAATTGGAAAGTTAGTTCCTGCACCCCAAAGCCCAAGCCGTGACATATAAGCGAGATGTCGCACCTCACCTGCCGATGTCGCGGAAGAATAGACCACTCTCATATCCGGAAACTTTTCTGGATTCTGGATCTCAAGGACGGCTGCTCCAGTCTGCGTCGATTTGCCGCGGTCGTCCGCAAAGGCGTATTTTGCCTTATGACCCTCATCGAAAATCACGACTCCGTTTGCTCCAAGCCAACGGGTTATTTGATCGAGCCGTTTATTGCCCTTTTTCGATCTGGCAATTAGCGATCGATATGTGCAGAAAACAATTCCGTCCTGAATGTCTATTTCCTGATCGGTTGGGAAGTCGTTAATCAGCTTGATCGGCGGCGTCAGCCCAAGTCTCTTGAACTCATCGGAGACAGCTTCGATCAGATCGGCCTTTACTGAAAACCAAACAGCTCGCCGCCGTCCCTGGAACCAGTTGTCCAGAATGACTCCCGCAAGCGTCGCCGTCTTGCCGGTTCCGGTTCCGTCGCCGATGCTTATACCCGCACGCGAGCCGTCCGCAAGACGCTGCTCATGTGCCTGTCCCGCATAGATGATCCTCTCCAATTGCATTGCAGACAGCTTTCCGGTCTCTGACAGGTACTTTGGAAGTCGCGGCCGGTACCGAAGCGGTGGCGGTTCAACATTGGCGAGCCCCGGAGGTTCAACAATCACTCCCGGATGCGGGGAACCGCCAATAATAAATCGCGGGGAATAAATGTTTATGTCTAGATCAGGTTGGGAATGATGCTCTACGGTTGGGGTCGTATCACTCGAAGTAAGTACAGCCGTAGGAAGTCCTTCCGAACTTCGTTCTTGAATGGAATACATTGCTTTTTTCTATTGGTCAAAAACGGAGATTTAACGAAATGGCTTGTTCCAGGGCATCCTCGACCGACCGAGCAACAATATGCGGAGTCGCTGTTATTACTGAACTTAAAGGTGGATCGATCGCAAGCGGCTTGGTACCGAGAATGAGCGTAGTCTTGACGCTCGTACCGTTGCTATAGAACTCCCGCCCAGGCAGCTCGATGGACGCTTTTATCTGTACTTCAGGGGAAAGATATTCCCAGAACCGATTTCCATTGCGGGATCTCGGAGAGCCGCTCTCTCCAAGTATCACCGCGAATCGCCCGCCCTTCTTTAGCCTTCGTAATGCTGATTCGATATGACGAAACCCGAACTCGAGGCTGTTATTTTTCACGCGGCCACCGGTCGAAGAGAACGGCGGATTCGCGAGAATGATGTCTGGGAGTAAATCCTCAGGCAGAAGATCATCGATGAACTCTGCATCCAGAGAATATGGCTGGAACCCCAACGCCGATGCAGCCCCTCTCCTCCTAGGGTCAATCTCATTAGCTATCACTTCGGCTCCAGCAGCAGACGCCCATGCCGCAAGACAACCCGTACCACATGAAGGTTCGAGCACCGCCTCGCCTTGCCGAAGATTCAAAAGATAAGCGGCTAGATACGCAATAGTAACTGGAGTGGAGAACTGTTGATAGACGATCTGCGTTTCGCTTCGCCAGGTCTGGGTGGGCAGCTGTTTTTGTAAAGGTCTTAAGACAGTTGAAACTCCTTCGATTGGATTCGTTGATGCGAGTAGATCATGTCCGTACTTTGTCTGAATGAGTAAGTTCAACGCTGTTTCAGCTATCTCGTGATAGACATGAGCATCGACGTTGAAATCAAAGACACATCCTTTGCAGCTCTCAATAAGTTCCTTGTTTGAGATCTTTCGTTCGCTATCAACAATCCCAGCAACTTGTTCGATAAGATCTCTGAATAAGGTATTGGAAACGGTTCGCTCGCTCATGACGTGAACTGTCAGCCGCTAATTTCTTATGGCGAGATTCCAACGAGTTGATGGCTAGCCTCTTCGAAGCATTCAGGAGTGAGCAATCCCAGCCAATCGGAGACTTCGAGATATTTTAGAGAGGCTCCCGCGATTAGCGCGTCGTCAATACCCTTGAAACGTGTATCCCACGCGAGAATTTTTGTAGGTTTGTCGCAGAACAAGAACTGCTGTTCCCGAATTCGCAGAGCTAGTAATGTTGCCATTGCTCTCGCTACATGTGGATTTGTAAAGCAATCTGCATCGAAGGCGATTTCCAGAATCTTTTGCCGTGCCGCTTTAACAATTTCCTGATGCGACGTAGCAACTCCGCCATTGGCGACGACATATCGATCCGGCAGGAAGTGCTGGGCCGCCGCGGCCTTGAGGACACCTTCGGTAACAAGTACCGTCGTAGGCGTCTTTCCTCGGAAACCTACTGAGCCTTCGTGATGAAGCGGTGTGCCAGAACTACATCCTTCACGCTTTCCGATCGACGACAGCCATTGGTACTTTCCTGACGTACTCTTGGCCTTTCCGATAACTTTGAGCTGGCAAGCCTGGATCAATCCAGTCGAATCTAAGAATGGAATTAGAAGAAGATCGCCGTCATAGTCGAGATCACTTCCAAGTCGTGGTCTTCCGTTCGATCCCTGCCAAAATCCTGGAACACCTTTGAAAGTTGAAATAGTTCCTTCTTCTTTTAAATGTGACTTAATAAACGATCTAACTAGACGATGTCTTTCGGTAGCCAATTTGGGGAGTATTCCGCACCGTCTGAATTCCTGCTCTTGTCTAAATAGCCATTCGTTACCGTATATTAGTTCGCTGTATTCAGGGAACGGCGAGAGTCTAATGAGGGCCCGATAGATCCTATGCCTTATTTCGATGGGGGCAACAGAATTTGATTTTGGGTACTTAGTTTTCTCCTTTGGCTGAGTGCGCCTGGCTTGGACTGGGGTTGCGCTTCGACGATCGTAATAAAAGATCCCCCAACCTTTGCTGCTGAGTCTATCCGCGTTTGTCACGGAACGGGCACAGAACGCGATATTGTGATCTTTGGTCGTGCTACACCAGTCCGGTTTTCCGCAAATTCGGCAGGGTATCCTTCTCGATACTCTTTGGTATCCAGTTAACATTTTGATTCGGCTTCTTGCCTACCGCTTTTTTGTTTTTTGTAGTGGCGCCTTCTTCGATGTCAGGTATTTGAATCACTGACTTTAGCTCATCTGAGCCGATCAGGGATATGGTGTATTGCGACATTATCTATTGACAAATG
>LNDP01000029.1 GCA_001464665.1 Acidobacteria bacterium Ga0074141 | reverse complement strand
GACTTTGCGACAAACGCCGCGTTCTTTATCCAGCCGACGACGGGAGCGGCATCGCGTGTTCCATTTCTACAAAGCCGAATCGCGTTCAGCGGGAAAAATTGGCTTGGCAGCAAAAAGTCAGGAGCGATAGGCCTATCGGGACACTACGGGCGATCGCGCGTATTTACGGGTGCGGCCAATGTTAGAAATGACATCGACACATACGGTGTTGCCGCCGACTGGAATTTTCCGCTTGCAAAACGAATCGGTGTCTCCGGGGAAGCGTTTTTTGGCAAAAACCTCGGCGGCTTTCAGGCCGGCGTCTTTCAAAGTTACAACAATGATTTTGCCTTTAGCCAGGGCGTCGCTTCGACCGCCGGTGGCGTTCGTGCGATCAGGACGCGCGGCGGATGGACTCAGATCGGTTTGACTCCGCCGACACTGAACGATCGATTGACTTTTTATGGAACCATTGGAATTGATGACCCTGAAAATCGAGACCTGACCAGCGTCACACGTCGCGACTGGCGTACTCGTAATCTGGCATTTGCCGGCGAGGCGATCTTTAAGTGGACTCCACAATTTTCGATCGGCCTTGAGCTTCGTCGCTTCTACACGACTTATCTATTCAGCGGGGTGCAGCACGCAAATCACGTAAATCTCGGGGCGGCGTATTCGTTCTGATAACCAAGGTTGGCCGATAAACCCTGCCTCTGTTTTGAGCCTTGATGTACAGGAAGTATCACGATCACTGAACGAGACTGCGGGTTTTGTTGCTTCGGATCCAACCGCAAGGCGAGTATTGTGAGGTTATGGTGTTTGTGTTTTAACCCGTGGAATATGTTCTTCACAGTCAGTCCGCAGTTCTGTTTCGGCGAGTTTTTGATTGAGAAGCCGGCAGAAATGTCCGTTGTCTGAATTGTAAAATTGGCAGGTTGAACACATTCTTTGGATGGTGATGATTCCCGTTTGATTCAGATGACGGATGATTTCGAGCAAGCCTGAGAGCAAATTTTCTTTGGCGGAAGCAGATAATTTATCAATCGGAATTTGTATCTGATCGGCGAAAAACGAGGTCTTTTTGGCGATTCCCTCACCGCTTTCGGTTAGTTGGATAATGTAGCTTCGGGTGTCGTGCGGTTCGTATTCTTTTGCGATAAGTTGTTTTTGTTCGAGCGTTTTAACGCAATCGCTGATGGTCGCTTTGGTCATATTGAACTCATCGGCTAAATAACTGACCTTTCGTTTTTCGCTCGAATGATGGAGCAAGAAGATCAGCACTTGAACCTGGATCGGACTGAGCGAAAACTCTTTGCTTTGGTTCCAGAGCAAAACCCGAAACGCCTGCGACACTCTTTCCAATGAAGCGACAATTTTACCTTCAACGCTTTTACTTTGATTGCTGAGATCAAACGGCGAGCTTTTCATTAGTTACAATTTTCCATCTCAAGAATAAAATAGCCTTTTTGTTCGATTGCTTCCGCCCATTGCAATCGGACGGTTTCAACGTGGCAAAAATTGCATTCGCTGGCGGTTAACGGCTGATTGTCCTGACCTTTCTCTTTCAAATATTCCAGGCCGTAATTATAGATCACGCTGCTGTCCTTTATTTCCGCCGGAGCAATAATGTCGAAGTGCATAAAGCTTCCGTCTTTTTTTGTAACGTACGTATCCCAAACTGCTGCTTGCATAATCTTCCAGTTCCTTAGAAATCGAACGCCCTATTGAGCTGCTCTACGCCGTAACTCAATAGGGCGAACTCACTAGCCTTTGACATCAGCCATAGACGCACCGAAATTGATGTGAAGAACATTCCCGTTTGGCGTAACCAAAGCCGGAACCGATTTCACGCCGGCATTTTCCGCTTCGTCAAATCTCGACATATCTTCTCCAAAATGAACGATCTCCACCTTGTCCGCACCAACCAAATTAACAATGTCGTGTTCCGCGCTGACGCAAACAGGACATCCCGCATGATAGAAAATTGATTTACTCATATTTTTACTCCCTTTTAATTGAATTGCTTACTCGTCAGTTTGATAGTAGTTAGGACTCCTAACGATGTCAAGGGCTGGTGGGATTGCGTAAAAAGAGCGAACGAACCTAAACTGCGAAAATGAGCTTCGACCCGCGGTCGTTCCTGACGATCTTTGGAAGAACGTCGCCGCATTCTTGGGACATTTCAGGCGCTTTCTAACCTTCCGCGGCCTTCTTCGACGACGCTACGCTAGATCACGTGCATGATCTCGTCGAGGGGTTTTCGGTGGATGTCGGGGACTTTTGCGTTGTCGGCGGGACAGCCAACCGGTATTAACACGAAGGGAACCTCGTTCTTGGGTCGTTCGAGGATCTCCTGAAGAAACTTCATTGGCGAAGGCGTGTGTGTGAGGGTTGCGAGCCCCATATTGTGAAGGGCGGCGAGCAATAGTCCGACGGCGATCCCGACTGATTCCTGCGAGTAATACGTCGGTTCGCTTTCACCATCCTCCACTATCGTCGTGATCCGAAATACGACAATTAGATACGGTGCGATCTCGAGAAATGGTTTGTGTTCGTCGGTGCCGAGCGGAGCCAGACGACGGAGCCATTTGTCGCTCATTCGATTGTGATAGCTTTCGTACTCTTCGGCTTCCGCAGCCTCACGTATCTTTCGCTTGACCTCGGCATCGCGAACCACGACAAACCGCCAAGGCTGCAAATTCGCTCCCGAAGGACCTGTTCCCGCGGTCGCAATAGCGCGTTCGATCAGTTCGAAAGGCACATCCCGATTCGAATACTCGCGCACCGTTCGCCGCCGAGCGATCAATTCAAAAAAACGCTGCCCACGGTCAAACTGCTCTTCGGGCTCAACCCCTTCAAATTCAAGCGGAATGAACTTTGGTTCAATACTCTCCATAAAAACCTGTCATTTAGCAAAAAGCCGGCTTAGTTCCAAAAAAAAACTTGGCGATTCCACGCCGACAGTCGTTGTCCATTCGACTTCGACATCGGCCATGACGTCGCTTCTGATGACTGGTCTGCTCGACGCCGTCGATAATCGGGGAGTCAAACTTCGCGATCTAATTTTTACACCAATTGCCGATAATAACGAGCTGCAACTATATTAAAAATCTAATCTCTCTACCGCCTTGATCCCCAAAACTGCTGTTCCTGATAATATCCGCTTCGCCGCTCTTTGCTCAGAAGCTATGCCCGTTGCTATCAGCCATCGAGCCTTTCGGTTAGACGTCTTGAGTTCGGCCCTTTTCCCGGGCCTTCCGACTTTCAGCCAAATTTCTCGGTAGTACCCTCGGGCCGACACTTGTTTTGCTCTCAGACGGGAACAAAAACCTTCACATTTAACAGGATAAATACTGAACCCAGCTTGCTGCTGATGTTTCCGAGGCCGAGACGACGTTGGTGGCAACCGCGCGACGTCCGGTCACCGAGGCAACCCTCAACGATCCACCACGCGAACCGGCGTGTTCCGTAGTGGTTCGTCCACGGCGACAAAGATTAAGAACATTCCGCCGCAAGCATTGGCATTCATGGCTGAACGGCCAAATCGAAAGGGACTGTCGTCATCACAGGGGGGGGGCACATGTCGAGATCATCTCAAATCCTTTCGCCGTCGCGGGATTGATAACCGAGGCGAATGGATGATCGGCGGTAGTAATTTGTCAGATTGACGACAATTCCAAACGCAGATTCGCTTGGATCTGCGTTTTCCACGATTCGGTAACTTTTGCGGTTTCGGCAAAATCCGGCCATCTTTCGACTGCCTTTCGGACCTCAGCAACGATTGACTCTGCACGACCGCGTTTAAGGGAAACCGCCTCGGCGCAAGCCTTAAAATCATTCATCGAAAAACCATCCCGTTTTCCGTTCATTGTCATCTGGTGATTCGATGTCCACACTCCGGATGGATTAAAGCTGTACGCAACATCAAAGGCGGGAGCGAGAGACCATTTGCCCTCTTTATCCATTAGAAAAGCAATATTTTTAACATGATCGTCCTGATTTCTCGCAAGGATGTTAAATGCCATGCGGCGAAACATCTCCTCAATAGCTGCCGTCGTGAGCTTAAGCTGACGCATGATAAGCATCGCCTGCTCGTAGCCATAGGCTCCGGCATTGTTGAAGTCAAAATGAGCTAGACCGCTCAGTGACAACATATGAATCTTTTCGCCATTATCTTTACGGTCGAATCGCTTTGTCATGAAATGCCTTCTGCCGTTTTCTTCGAGTAAGCGGCATTCGCTCATCTGTATTCCTGCCTCGAGTGCCATTAGATAATAGGCATACTCGATTGCTCCATAGCCCTGAGGATCGGCAAGTTCTTTGTCGCGGTTCCCGGTGACTCCGTCGAACTTCAATAGCCAATACTCAAATCCGTCGCCGGCCTTTCCTTGTCCAGACTTCACTTCATTAGTTTTTCGATTCCACGCGATCACCGCTTTCGCCCGGGCTCCACCCGCGGAGGTTCCTACGCGAAGGATATCCCTGAGAGAATCGGGATCGTCAAAGGTAGTGTCTAGATGGCTTCGTTGATTCAATACTTCGGAAGC
>LNDP01000028.1 GCA_001464665.1 Acidobacteria bacterium Ga0074141 | reverse complement strand
AACCATATTCGGGGAACGGCCGTCGATCAGGTTTTGCGGTTTTCCCATCGCCGAACCGAGCCGATAAATATACGACTTTTCATCGGTTACCAGTATCGAGCGATTCTTCCGGTCAACGTCCCAGATTAGGTTGCTCCTTACTTCCGAGGGATCGAAAAAGAGGTGTTCAACATCTGCGTTCTTTATCGTTGGAATTCCCTCGGTAGCAAACGAAGGTGGTACAGGAAATTCGTCGGTCACCTGACCAGATGCCGCTATAACCGACAAAAGAACAATCAAAAGCAGTACAAAAGTTGTAATAAAAGTGACGAGCATCGACGACGAAGCGACTTCATTTCTAGTCATATTGTGAATGAAATGGTTCATGGTTTTGCCTCCACGCAGCGTACGGTTGCGGCTGTCTTCCTTTGGACAGAAACGGAACCGTTTGATTTTGCATTATTTGCTAGATCGCCGACCTTGAAATTCTGCGATTCGCTTACAATCTTTTCCCCGCTTTCAAGGGTCACGATGAGGCGCAGGCTATAGACAGTTTCATTGTCAAGTTTCGCTGAAACCAAATGGGAAGTACGGTCAACAACAGGTAGACATTGAGTTTGACTGTTCCACGGACTTTGTTCCATCTTAGCAGCAGACCTGTTTCGGTAAGTCTGGCTTCAAGACCGACAGATCTTTGGCCTCCACACGGTAGCTTCCCGCGAGTTTCTGAGTTTTGAACTTCCGGCACTTTAGTCGCGACCTTTCTGGTTCTTACTTGACTCATCTTTAGATTCGACGGCGGAGTCGTTACATCTGTTTGAATCGTTGGTCTTGTGGCCGCATGGTCTCGCTCGCCGGAAGCTGTGCCAACGACTGAGCCTTCCGGCTTCACTTCAAAGAATGTTTCTATTGGAGGTTCATTGCTTCTTACAACGATATCCCCGGACGAATTTAACCCCTGAACGCCCACGAAATAGATCCCGGCCAGGAGTAGAACTGCGAATCCCGCAAAGACCCCTACTCTTGCAAAGGACAGTACCGGTAAATTGAAAAATCGGGATTTGTGTTCAGATTCATCCAGTCGTGCACCGTCGGCACCCACTACACAATCCCGGAACTCTTGCGGCGTTACGGATGGTAATTTTGTTCGACATTCTTTGCAGGCGAGAAGGTGTCGGCCGATCTCGATCGATCGCGAAGAAAAACTGTCTTCGCGAAACGTGGCGACCTCAGCAGCTGATAAGTGATCGTGATTCATTTATTTCATCAACTCCTTAAGTCTCTTGCGAGCGTCAAATCTCGCCTTCTTAACCGCGCCTGCGGTTGCCACTCTTTGGCCATTGGCCGAATTCGGGTTTGCTATCTCAGCGATTTCAATATCGGTTAGAGGCATTCGTGTTGAAATCCTTTCCCAAGACTCCCCTGTCAGTTCGAGCTTTGCTAACAGTTCATTCTCTTCGATTCCAAATTGGAACAGATAAAGTACGAGATCTACCGAACTGAAAAGAAGCGCTTGGCGTTGATAAATACTCAGCCTGCAAATACCTTGCCAGACCGTTTTGACCAAAACAAAAGTTTCTGCGGACGAAGCATCTAGCCCGCCACCGAGCGCCTCGGTTTCATCGAGAGATGTCTCGATCCGTTTGTTTCGATTTGAGAGGTTTCGATTTACTTCGTTGTGAGCGGTACGCGCGGTGAAGGACTTCCAATCGCCTTCGGCCATTCGGGAAGTTTTATTTTCAAACTTCGTGAGCCACTTCCAAAGCCTTAACGCAGCTTCCTGCGAAATATCCGGCACGTCATCGGCCAGAACGGATCTACGACCAGCGATTACTTTGCGAATCAGCTTTAACGATTCTGCAAAAAAGCCCTCCCGATCAAGCGCGCTATCTGACCCACTCGGCGGGTCGCCTGGTGAAGTTTGCAGCTTGGAAAGGATCGGGTTATCCAAAATTTTGGGGCTTATATACTTGACTCCACCACAAAATAGTGTAATATGGTTGTATTAGGTTTTTGAAACCGAACACGACCATGAAAACTTATAACAGCCTATATGCAATGATGGAAGCCTTCAAGGATGAAAAGGCTTGCGTTAATCATCTGGAAAAACTTCGATGGCCGAAAGGCATTGTTTGCCCGCTCTGTGGAAGTACTCGCAAAATATACAAACTTACTCGCGGACATAACTACAAATGTGCTGATTGCAATAACCAGTTTTCAGTCCGCAAGGGCACGATATTCGAGGAAAGCCGCTTGCCGCTTCGTAAGTGGTTCATGGCGGCTTGGCTCGTTACGGCTAATCGTAAAGGCATTTCATCCTGCCAACTTGCTAGAGAGATCGGCGTAACTCAGAAAACCGCATGGTTCATGCTCGGGCGACTGCGTGAGATCGCTACCGTAACTGGTGGCTTTGGCGGCCCTGTGGGTGGAACTGTCGAAGCTGACGAAACCTATGTCGGCGGCAAGGAAAAGAACAAACACGCAAACAAGAAACTTCATGCCGGACGCGGAGGCGTAGGTAAGGCCGCTGTGATCGGAGCCGTCGAACGAGGCGGACGGGTTAAGACGGCCCATATCCGAAATACTAGTCAAGAAGTTTTTCATGCTTTTATTCAGGAAAACGTTAATTTTGACTCTACACTTTACACGGACTATCATCGTTCGTATCAGGGCCTAAGAGACTACAAACACGAAGCGGTCAATCATTCTATCGGTGAATATGTTCGAGGCAATGCCCACACGAACGGCATCGAATCATTTTGGGCCTTGCTTAAACGCGGACATTACGGCGTTTTCCATCACTTTAGCGTTAAGCACTTGCACCGCTATTTGGCGGAGTTTGAGTCACGATGGAACATGAGTAAATTAGACGGAGCCGATCGGTTGGATTTGATTCTAGAATCCGCTCCGGGGCTTCGCTTAACCTATCAGAGGCTGACGCAATGAATCCCGAAATTATGGATAAAGCACATGACGAATCGATAAGCATCGAAATGAGTTTCGAGGAGTTATTGACTACCGCTGTGCGGAAAATTCCGCCAAAACTCATGGAGCATTGGACGGGTAAAATACACCCCGGCGATGCGGTAGAGATCATGAATAAAATGCCCGCTGGCTCGGTGGGACTGTGCGTAACTAGCCCGCCGTACAATCTTAAAAACTCAACGGGCAATGGGATGAAGGAAGGAACGAAAACGGGGAAATGGAAGAACAATCCGTTGCAGAATGGATATACCGACCACAGCGACACAATGCCGCACGAAGAATATGTCGAGTGGCAGAAGAAATGCCTTACGGCAATGATGCGCGTTCTACGTGAGGACGGCGCTATTTTCTATAATCATAAATCGCGGGTGCAAGCCGGATTGCTTCAAGATCGGCACGACATCCTAGGTGAGTTTCCGGTTCGGCAATGTATCATCTGGCAACGAAACGGCGGTTTCAATTTCAACCCCGGGTACTTTTTGCCGACATACGAAGTTATTTATTTAATCTGCAAACCGAAATTCAAACTAGCGGAAGGTGCGAACGCTCAAGGTGATGTTTGGCGTATTCCACAGGAACGCGACAACCCGCATCCGGCTCCGTTTCCTGTCGAACTAGCACAGCGTTGCATCGCTTCTACGAACGCCGAAATCATCCTTGATCCGTTCATGGGCAGCGGATCGACCGCTATCGCCGCAGAAGCCCTAGAACGCAAATGGATAGGCATTGACATCTCAAAAGACTACTGTAAACTCGCAAAAGAGCGGATAAACGCCGCGAAAAGTCTTTTCAGGAAATGAATGATCTAACCAAATTACTCAGCAATCCAGTCCCGATAAACAAAGCCGCTCTCTACACCCGTTTGCGTGAAATTCTCGCGCTCGGTTGGCAGGAAATGCCAAAGGGCGTAGCTCGGTATAACGGCACAGGCGGGCCCGGCAATTTCCTCGAAGACTTGATCGGACTTAAAGCCGGAAATCAGGATATTGCCGATGTGTTAGGTTGGGAAGTGAAATACTATACGCCGAAAACTAATTACATTACGCTTTTTCATAAAGAGGCTGGGCCGTATGGCGTCATGCGGTATATGGTTAATCGTTTTGGTTGGCCTGACGAACACGGACGCAAAGGGCTAAGACATACCATTGCAGGCAGATCGGACAAGTTCTATGTTGCCGACGATGCCGGAAATGTCATCATAAGGCCGCTCAAGGGAAACGGCGTTGTGCCAACGTGGACGCATGACGTTTTGCTGAATGCTTGTGCAAAACTTCGCAGACTAATTACGGTGAAAGGTGAGAAAGACGGTCAGAAGGTTCGCTACGTCCGCGCTGACTGTTATGAGAACTTTCATTTGAGCCTTTTTGTTTCTGAATTGATTAACGGAACGGTTGCGATAGATTTTGATGTTCGGGAAAGCAAGCCCGGAAGCGTCGGACTCCGAAATCATGGCACAAAATTCAGAGTTAAGCCCGAAAATATCTGCCGCCTATACTTCAAAAAAGAACGGTTTAGTTGAATCAAGTATATAAGCCCCA
>LNDP01000027.1 GCA_001464665.1 Acidobacteria bacterium Ga0074141 | reverse complement strand
TGTTGAAGCGATGGTGCCGGGAGTGCCCGACAGATACTCGTTCCCGTAAAGTACTGCTCGGGTTTGAGTGCCTTTGTCGTCGAGCCCAGCAGCACCTGACCCGATGTCTTACCGTTTCCGCCGTCTATCCACCATACTCTCGACGATTCACCGTAACTTCGAAACTCATCAAGTGTTCGATGCATCTCTCGGCGGGCTCGGTAATTATCGACGCAGCCGACGATGATGCTCAGACTCCTGTAGTCGCTGTTCGAGTTTTTGAAATGTTTCTCCGGATCGAAACTCTCGCATGAGAAGCTTGTTTCAATTCCCCATGCCGTTGTAACCCGCTCTGCAAGGGTCTGGGCTTTGTATCGCCCGACCTCTGCAAAACAGAAATTGCTTCGTGGAATGTTATTGGCTTCGACTATACCTGGATCGACGATCAGCATTTCTGCCGATTTGTTCTGCTGTTCCCTTAGTTCGAAGATCAGTCGGGCTAAAGCAGGAACGACAAAAGAACCTGTTCCACCGGCGCCGACAACCACGAAGCGAAGAGTGTTGTATTCAACTGGCATCACAACCGCGGCCTGCGAGAAACGAAGATCGATATCCATCACAACATCATCTGAAGCAAAGCCTCGACCTCGTTCAGATCGACAACGCCGCGTGGAAGGTGGCCGATCCAGGAAAAGGGTATTGGGATAAGGTGGTCGTAAATCCCGCAACGGAATCTGATCTTCGGTTTATCGTGGACGTCTGCAATGATCCCGAATACGCGGAACTTTCCTGATTCATCGCGGTCATCCGCAGTACTGAACTGGTATGCCCCGTCTGGGTGCGTATGAACCTCTATACACGCGTCGGAGTATTCGGGCCGTCTATCATCGGCGATGGTTGAAGCATATGTCCTGTCCCTACTCGACGTACACCATTGCCAGGCGTATCGCTCGTTATCCCAGTAGACAAGATAAAGTTCTTCTCTGAAACTCTCCTTTGAGTTGGAGATCCGGGCGTGTAGGCAGATCTCGTCCCATATACGGCTTGGAACTTTCGGCTTATGCCATCTGATACCTACGAATGCGGTTGGAAGGCCCTTTATCTCTCTAAATACCAGAGGAACTGAAACCGTAAATTCCTCACGCTGAGCTCTTATAAGTACGCCGTTGCCCGCAAAAAGGTACTCGTAAAGAATGGCCTCTACCGGCTCGAATCGTTCTTTTGCGATCCGATGGCCGATAAATTCGTTTCGTCTGTCCATATTTCATTTAGAACCGTGAGTCATACCTTCGCTGTTCAACGATCGTTTCCCATGCGTCGGCGATCGTAGTACTTGATAAGAGCAGTTCGGACTTCGGAAACTTCTTCGCTTTGGCACCCGCCAGTTTCCAAAGAAGTTCGCGTACATCTTGCGGTTCGGTGAGGCATCGCTCGCCGGCGTGGTCAGCATTGAATGGCGTTTGAAAGATCAGTTTCCACACTTCGCTAAGAGTAGAAGGATGTGTTTCAGTGACCTCATTCTTTCCAAAGCAGATCTTACCCGAGCCGACATTGGGCAGAGGGGCAACAGCAAGGTTGGTGTTAGCCGATATGTGAGATGAAGGTGCCGCCCAGAGATAATATTCCCGTCCTTTACCGAGGAGGATGAGAGGGGGCAACGGAACTAGGATTTCAACAAGCCCCTTATCAGCAAAAACGACGGTTATCTTTCGGGTCGCGGCCGGTTCGTACGAGAGGATCGCGTTACCTTCGGGAGCCTCGCGGTAACGCAAGACCCGTTTACCAAGCCATCCCGTATCTGTATAAACTCTTCGAAAGGCCCTAGCCACCTGGTCACTCGAAAGAGCCTTCAACGACACAGATGATTCTTTAAGATCAGCAAAGAGATACTGACCGGGCAGGAAATACAGCGCGGCGGAAGCATCGACAGGTACTTGTAAGGGCCTATTCATCGGTTAGCTTTGCCTCCCGACCCGACCTTTCCGTTATTCCAGAATGAAATAAGCTCACTAAAGAATGTCTGAGCATCTTCTTCAATCCTTTTATCTAGCTGTTCGAGATTTTTGAAATACAGATTTGCGGCCTGATACGCCTCGGTCAACCAGTCAACCGTTTCTTTGTCCCATTCAAAGAACTCCGGATATTGGCAGTTCGTAACATCTAGCCATGGATTACCGGTGGAGTGATCGACCAGGCGGATCAGATCACTGAAAGGTTTTGCTTTTGCACCATGCTTCTCTTTCCAGATATTTGCATGTGCCGTCTTGATCGGAGGCAGTGACTCTTTATCAACTGCGTACTTTGCAGAAAAGTAGTTCCAGATCTCATCATCTTCAAGGAAATAGAAAATCAGGCCTGCCAGGTAACTGTCCCTTAGGTGTGCGAAATCGACCTCTTCGCAGCAAAGGTCGAAGTTCATCGCCGGAATCGTAAACCGTTCGAGTTCAAGTTCAGGGTCGTCTTGCCAGTATTCGAGCAAAGGAAAGCACGTATCATTTACAAACTGAAAGAACTCATTCGTGCGTTCGCTATACGCCCTAAAATGACCTGCTCTATACAGGCTCCTTGTGGATTGTTCCCACTCCTTCGGAAACATCTCGATATAAAGCCGGTATTTGTGCTGTTCCGATACGACTCTGGAGACTGTTTCGCAAGCATATATGGCGTTGTGACTCCTAGCCTTGAATCGCAGGTATTCGAGAGAGCGGATCAGACGGTCGCCAAAGCTGGAAATTGCCTTTCCGTTCTCGGCCGTCGCTAATCCTAATCCGGTCATAAAAGCCTCGCTACATCAGAATCCGACCGGAACATAGTCGATCGCTGACGCAGGGGTCTTCTGAAACGCCTTTCGGTGGGATTCGATTGTTTCGATCTCCTGAGTGCCGATAGCCAGGATGTTCTCGGCCTCGTTAACTTCCTCGACGCTCAAAAGTTGCGCCGCATCTCGCCGCATTAGCCGCTCAGCAAGAATGATCGCCGGATTGATCTGCTCATTCTCAGCCCGCAATAGTTCGAGAGGCGATTCGTCAGGCTGCATAGCCCTTATGCTGCGCTCGCTTGACGATAGTGACGCTAAGTTTTCCGTCCTTAACCTCGCGAGTGATATTCGCATTTTCGATCGAAGCGAAGTGCGGCTGAAGTACGACCTTCAGGGTCTTGTCTTCCTGTGCCAGCGATGCATCCAGTTCGAAGGTCTGGCCCTCGATCTTGATAGTCGCCTTGGGATCGGTTACAGGAGTCGCCTCGGCCGCACTTTCCACCAATTCTGTCTTGGCACTATTGGCTGCGCCCGCTGTGTTCTCCTCGGGCGACGCATTTGTTTCGTTATCCATAATTTTCTACGAAGCGAAGAGGGACTGTTGATCCTTCGCTGGTTCTTGCGGTATAGCACTTAAGGCTGAAGATCCGTCGGCGTTCGTATCTGCTTTCTCGGCAGTTTTGTTGGGATTTTTTGATGCCGCCTTGGGTGTTCGCTTTTTGGTTGCGGCCTGCTCCTTCTCAATCTTCTCGGCCGCCAGCAGAGGAAGTGAGTTTCTGTACCGTTCGAGAGCCGCCGATAACGGATTGGATAGATTTAGCTCACCAAGTTCGCTACACCGGTTAATAAATGTAAC
>LNDP01000026.1 GCA_001464665.1 Acidobacteria bacterium Ga0074141 | reverse complement strand
GCTAGCGGCCTTCCTATTTCCGCGCACCTCGATGTCCTTGGACATCTAAGCCTCGCGTGGGCATCGAAATTCAATTATGCAAGAGCGATAGAGTACGGTGAAAGACTCGTCAAGATCAGCGAGAAAACCGAATTCAAATTCCGTCACCGCCTCGCACTCTACGAACTCGGAGGGCTTCTAAGTGCGGCGGCTCAGGCGCGAAGAGCAAAGCAAATGCGTGAAACGGGCCTGAGACTCGCATTAGCAGCGAACGACGAATATCAGAGCTGTCTATTTCTCACTCCGCTTATACTCACTTCCCTATACGACGGTGACCTAAAGAGCGCCGAGAAACATCTCATTACACTTGACCGCGTTGATCGGAAAAAGAGATTTCAATTTGAATCGATCCTCGGAAAAGCGGTTATCGCCGGCCTACAAGGACGAACTGAGGTGTCCGAGCAATGTTTCAAGGAACTCGAATCGCTCAAGGCTCATTCCGAACATATTATTCCGCACTGGAAGGCAATCCTCGCCGAAAGAAGAAAAGACTGGGCGGGATTAGTCAAACAAATGAAGGTTCTAGAGAAACTTACCGAAGAAGGTAACTTTCGCGAGGACCTGCCGGGCGTTTATTTTAGTCTGGCCAAGGGATACTGGCAATTAAAAGAACAGGAATTGGCCATTGAGTACGCAAGGCGCTCAGCAGCGATCATCGAAAGTGATCGACCGACAGAGGACACCATTTTGTCGTTGTCTATGCTGGAGACGTACCATTCCGTTTACAGGTTGATGGCAGAAATTGAAGATAGTGGAAACAACGCAACTGCCGCTTTAGAACTTGCCGATTACTCAAAGGCTCGTGTGCTTCGTGATCGCATCGAGAATTCGGCTCTTCGACGTAAAGCCGATCTAGATATCGAGATCCGCAAACTTGTGGATGTTCTCTCAACTCAATTAGTTGATGGCGGGAACGTGCGAGAGGAATTGGCGGGTATTGAGAAATCCGTAGCTCTCTCTTTACCGCAAACCGCAACTAAACGAAAACTCGATCGGGATTTGCTCAACGATAAAAATCCACTTCATGACACCGCGATTGTCTCATACTTTTTTAATCCCGGTGGCCAGTTACGAGCGTATGTAATCGAGGACCGAAAACCAGTCCGCTCGGTCGAATTGTCGCTTTCAGAGAGGGAGGCTGGTCTGATTGCACAATCCATCCGAACAAA
>LNDP01000025.1 GCA_001464665.1 Acidobacteria bacterium Ga0074141 | reverse complement strand
GTAATTTCTCCCGTTACATTAAAAACGATCGTGTCGTCTTGTCCGCTTCCATTTGCCGAGATGATCGCGCTTCTCAAACTACCGCCGCCGCTGTCGTTTGTGTTTGTCACTGTGAAAGTCGCTGCCTCCGCACTTGCGGCACAAAATGTAAGAGCAAGTGAGGCAACAAAAAGTGCCGTTTGTAGTTTCCTAATAATGGTAAACATTTTTCCTCCCCGAGAATTTTCCTGTTGTGTCTAACAAAACAATGCGTAGGAAACGGATAGCTACTGCCAAAAAACATTTACGTAGAAGCGGCTAATAAAGGCTTAAAGCCGACAAACTTCATTGTTGTACTCTTTTATAAAGCCGAATATGTTGTGGAACTTCGAGACTCCGCAACTCCCCAACCTTCGAAACTTCAAACCGTCCATATCATCCATATCTTCCATATCTCACGGATCGTCGTTCACTTTCGCCGAACGGCTAAAGAAAATCGACAGCGGGAGGAAGTGAGCGGTAAGCAGTGAGCTGTGAGCGGTGAGAAAGCAAACCGACGTCCCCCATTCTTAATAATTAGTGATCAGAAATTTGTAATTAGTAATTAAACGGAATGCCAAGATCGAGTGTGAACATGCAAAAAACGAAGACCCAAGACCCAAGCCCAAAGCCCAATCTCCATTTTTAACCAATCAACAATGGTCCAATTAACAATTGACAATGCGAAAGAATACCAAAGATCCAAGACCCAATCCCCGCCACGCGTTCCAGATGTCCCCTACGTTCGCGTTGTTCGCGATGTTTCCGTTGTTCACGATGTTTTCGGTGTTCACGGTGTTTTCGCGAACGCGCGATGCCCGAAAAAAACAGAACACAAGCAAATGCGAAACTCGGAATTCGGAAGGGCCGGCTAAAGCCGGGACTCAAAACTCCAGGGCGTTTCAAGTGTTTCAGTCGTTTCAGGCATTTCATTTCTTTCATTCGTTTCAACCGTTTCAGGAGCCTTATGTCCATGTAAAAAATGAAACAAAATGGGCCCGAATCCGGGCCCCTTGGACAAATTTCGACTTGCCCTTTTTTCCGCTTGACATACTATATGCGTATATGGCAATATAACGATGATGAAAGAGAAACCTCTATCAGACGAATTAATGGTTTTGATCGCAGAGCGGTTCAAGGTGCTTGGCGAGCCGGTTCGGTTGCGGATACTGCACTTCATCGGCGAAGGCGAGAAGACGGTGAACGAGATCGCGGCCGGAACTGGAACGAGCCAGCCGAACGTCTCAAAGCACCTCAAGGTGATGCAGGAATCGGGCTTGCTCAAGCGGCGGCAGGAGAAGAATTTCAATTTTTACTCCGTAGCCGATTCGAGCATTTTCGAGATGTGCGACACGGTCTGCAACTCTCTCCGCGACCGCGCGGAGACGCAATCAAAACTCTTGGCATTGGTTTAAGAAAAAAGGGAGAAAAAAGGAACAAAGCAATGAGCGAATGTACTGTAGTGGGACTTAAGGAACAATTGGAGAACGGCGAGATCCATCTCGTCGATGTCCGCGAGCAGGTAGAGTTTGCGGGCGGAAGGGTCTCGGGGGCGAGCCTCTTGCCGCTTGGCGAGCTTGAGGAACGGCATCAGGAGCTTGACCACTCGAAGCCGATATACGTCATGTGCCGAACGGGCCGTCGGTCTTCGGAAGCCCAAGCGAGACTCAAGGCGATGGGCTTTACCAACGTCATCAACGTGGTCGGCGGCATCGAGGCATGGAAGAAAGAAGATCTTCCGATCGAGCGCGACGAACACGCTCCGTGGTCGATCGAAAGGCAGGTACGCTTTGCGGCAGGGCTTCTGGTCTTCACCGGGGTTGTTCTGAGTCTATTGGTGCATCCGTGGTTCATCGCACTTGCCGGCTTCGTAGGATTCGGGCTTGCGTTCACGGCCGTCATCGATTGGTGCGGCATGGGATTGCTGATCGCGAGGATGCCCTGGAACAAGAGAGTAGCTTAAGGAAGAGAAAGCAAAGAGGAGAAGGAAATGAAATTCAAGCAGTTTTACTTAGGGTGTTTGGCACATGCGTCGTACTACATCGGCTCGGGCGAGGAAGCCGCGATCATCGATCCGCAGCGTGACGTCCAGCAGTACATCGATGAGGCAGAGGCCAACGGACAAAAGATAAAGTACGTGATCGAAACGCACTCACACGCCGACTTCGTCAGCGGCCATCTGGAGCTTGCGGCAAAGACCGGAGCTGCGATCATCTACGGTCAGCGGGCAAACACAGAGTTCCCAACGCTTAAGGTAAAGGACGGCGACACGCTGAACGTCGGAGCGATCGAGCTCAAGTTTCTCGAGACGCCCGGCCACACTCCCGAAGGCATCACCATCCTCGCAAAGGACCCGGAAAATGCCGAAGCACCTATAAAGATGTTCACCGGGGATACTCTCTTCATCGGCGATGTCGGCCGGCCGGACCTCATCGGCTCGAAGGGCTTCACCGCCGAACAGATGGGCGCGATGCTCTACGATTCGCTCCACGACAAGATCCTTCCGCTGCCCGATGAGACCGAGGTCTATCCGGCCCACGGAGCGGGCTCGCTCTGCGGCAAATCGCTCTCAAAGGAAACGTGGTCAACGCTCGGAGAGCAGCGAAAGTTCAACTACGCCCTCAAGCCGATGACCAAGGAAGAGTTCATCAAGGTGGTCGCGTCGGATCAGCCCGAAGTACCGGCATATTTTCCGGTCAGCGCTTCGCAGAATCTCAAGGGCTCCGCTTCACTCGACGACCTTCCAAAGCCGGCAGCCCTCTCGACCGACGAGATCATCGAGTTCGACGGCATCGTCGTTGATATACGGCAGAACACCGAATTCGGTGCCGGCCATGTGCCAAATTCGATCAATATCGGGCTCGGCGGACAGTTCGCTTCGTGGGCAGGCACGCTGATCCCGATCGGAACGCCGGTCGCTCTCGTTGCCGAAACGCAAGAACAAGTGGACGAGGCATTTATGCGGTTGGCTCGCGTCGGTATCGAGACGACAAAGGGCTTCATCCTGATCGATGAGTTCACCGCGGAGAAGAAGATCGTCGGACAGGTTCCGGTAGATAAGGTCAAGGAAGCGGTCGCGAACGAGGGCGTTCAGTTTGTCGACGTTCGCCGGCCCGCCGAGCACGCAAACGGCCACGCAGCAGGCACTCTCAATCTTCCGCTTGATCGGCTGGCACGTGAGATCGACATGCTCAATCCCGATCTTCCGACCTACGTTATTTGCCAGAGCGGATACCGCTCAAGCCTCGGGACCAGCATCCTCGAGAACGCAGGATTCAAGGAGATCTATAACGTCACGGGCGGCACGAAAGCTTGGATGGAGGCTGAATTTCCGACCGATGTTCTGGCAACAGCCTGTGCTAATTCATAAAGGACACATTGACGAGCGGCCGCCGAGAAATTCGCGGCCGCCGCTCTTTAGGAGTAAAGAAATGAGAGTGATATTAACAACTGGCCTATTCGCCCTACTCATGTTCGCAACCGCCGCTTGCGGCACGGCGATCTCAAACAACGCCTCGGCGGCATCGCCGGAGCCGGTAGAGAAAAGCACAGAGACCGCGACGAAAGAAGAACAACAGGCACCGGAGTGCAAGATCTGCGGCTTCGATTTCGCAAAGTACAAAGGCGAGCTTACAAAGGCCGAGATCGAGGGGCTTCTGCTTGCCTTGAACGACGAGTATATGGCGACAGCTACATACGAACAGGTCAACCGCGAGTTTGGTGACCCGCGGCCGTTCGTCAACATTGTCCGGGCCGAAATGCGGCACGCCGACCGGCTGAAAACGCTCTTCACAAAGTACGGACTTGCCATCCCGGATAATCCATGGGCCGGCAAGGTCCCGACATACAAGTCGGTCGCAGAGGCGTGCAAAGCGGGTGTCGAGGGTGAGATCGCGAACCGCGACCTCTACACGAAGCTCTTCAAGACGACAGAACGGCAGGATATTCTCGACACCTATCGGGCACTGCAGCGGGCTTCTGAGGAAAACCATCTACCGGCGTTTCAGCGATGCGGCGGGGGCGGAGGCGGCGGACGTGGCCCCGGTATGGGACGAGGCCCGCGTGGTAACGGATAATGGACATCCTCGCCTACATATTCGCGGCCGTGATCGGCATTTCGCTCGGGTTGATCGGAGCGGGCGGCAGCATTCTAACCGTTCCGGTCCTGGTTTATCTTGCCGGAGTTGACCCTGTGCTTGCGACAGCGTATTCGCTGTTCGTTGTGGGTTCGACCGCTCTCGTCGGTGGCATCCAGAATTCGATCCGTAAACTTGTTGATTTTAAGACCGCATTCCTGTTCGGCATCCCGTCGATCATTGCGGTCTATGTGACCAGGGCTTGGATCATGCCGGCTATTCCGGACACGATCGGCTCGGCAGACTTTGGTGTTTCTAAAGGTACGGGGCTTCTATTACTCTTCGCCTTGCTCATGATCGCCACATCGTGGTCGATGATCCGCGGCGGAGTTGAAGCTCCGGCAGTTGAGGGTGCGATCGAGCCGGATGGATCACACCACTTCGGCCTCATCTTGGCGGAAGGGGCTGGGGTCGGAACGCTGACCGGCCTTGTCGGTGCGGGCGGCGGTTTTCTGATCATCCCGGCTTTGGTGCTCTTTGCAAAGCTGGATATGAAGAGGGCGGTCGGTACGTCGCTTTTTATCATAGCGATGAAGTCGCTGCTTGGCTTTACCGGCGATCTGCAGGCCGGCATGCCGATAGAGTGGCCGTTCCTGCTCGGCTTTACGGCTGCGTCGGTCTCCGGCATTTTCGTCGGTTCGTGGCTCAACAAGTATATCGCCGGACACCGGCTCAAGACCGCATTCGGATGGTTCGTACTCGTAATGGGCATTTACATGATCGTCCGCGAGACGATCTTCGCGTAGTGAACTGAAATGGAAGGACTTGTAATAATCGTAATATTTATCTCGGCGTGGCTGCTGCTTCAGCTTGTCATCTTGCCGAGGCTCGGCTTTGACACCTGACTTCGCGGGGCATGCGACGTCGGGTCTCGACGTAACACCACTAGATCAGATGGAAGTACCGACGAAAAGGACCCAGGGTCTGAACGCTAGCCTAAAGGGTAGAGAGGTAATGATGGAAACAAAACCGATATTTTGCAAAACATATGCACCGGAAGAGAACGAGTTTTGGAAGTACCCGTCACATAAAGTGCTTGGGATAATTGAGGAAACGGAGAATGTCTCGAAAGTGATCGGGGCTCTTCTCGACGCCGGTATTCCCGATGAAGCGATCACGGTCGAATGCGGCCGTCAGGGTGAAAACCAGATCGATTTCTCGGGTGAAGAGCACGGCTTGCTTGGCCGCTTTGTTCGCTATTTTCAGGAATTGAGCGCTGAACACAGCTATCTGGAGTATTATCAAAACGAACTCCATATGGGCCATTTCCTGATCGAGGTCAGCCCAAAGGACCGAGAACAGAAACAGGCGATCGCGGAGTTGCTCCATAATGCCGGTGCGAAACGCGTTACATATTTTGGCAATTGGATAATAGAAGAAATAGGCAACAAAACTCAGCACGCTGAGACGGGAGCCTACGGCCTCAGTCGCCGCGTCTCGCTTCCATTTGTCGAAGCGGTTGAGAAGACAAAAGCCTCCCTGCAGGCGGAAGGGTTTGGTGTGCTGACCGAGATCGACATGAAAGCCAAGTTCAAGGAAAAGCTTGATCGCGACTTCTCGAACTACTTGATCCTTGGGGCCTGTAATCCGGGCTATGCATTTGAGGCACTCGGCTTTGACCTCAACCTCGGCCTGCTGCTTCCATGCAACGTTGTTGTTTACGAAGATTCTGAAGGGACTGTTGTCACTGTGATCGACCCGGTGCAGATGATGGCGGTCGCCGATAATGCCGAGATCGTAAAGATCGCCGAAGAGGTAAAGGCGCGTTTGCGGACTGCCCTTGATAATGTCTGAATATTGATCGCGTGAACGAACTTTTTGGGATAAATGCATTCTGGTGGATCGTTTCCGGCGGCGTTGCAATGAGCCTCATTGCTGTCGCCGGAAGCTCAACCTTCTTCGTCCTCGGGGATCGGCTTCAGAGCTTTCTCCTGCCGTTGGTCGCGTTCTCGGCCGGTGCACTCATCGGTGGTGCGTTCCTTCATATGGTCCCGGCCAGTATTTCGACAGGCCGCGACCCGATCGCAATATTTCTTTGGTTGCTGATCGGTTTCACATTATTCCTCGCTATCGAACAGTTCTTGCATTGGCATCACTGCCGGCGGGCTGCAACAGACTGCAAGAAGCCTCTGACGTATCTCATACTGCTCGGCGACGGGCTCCACAATCTCATCGGTGGGATGGCCATAGCCGGCACGTTTCTTTTGGATATACGCCTTGGCATTGCCGCTTGGCTTGCGGCCGCGGCACACGAACTCCCGCAGGAACTCGGTGACATGGGCGTACTTATTTACGGAGGCTGGGAAAAAAAGCAGGCACTCCTTTTCAATTTCGTCTCATCACTGACGTTTCTCATAGGCGGTATATTTGTATATTTCGTCTCGCTTCAGGCGGACCTTTGGTTCCTGATCCCATTTGCCGCCGGCAACTTTATCTATATCGGAGCGTCCGATCTTATTCCGGAGGTCAATAGGCACGAAAGCCTCAAGGTCAATCTTGTTCATTTTCTTCTTTTCGTAGTCGGGCTGGGACTAATGCTTGCGGTAAATCTTCTGCTCGATTGAAGTCGCACGGCCAGGCCCTGCATCGTTTCGTTTCGCTCGGTTTTGAGGTAAGTTAGCACACGCGGAGATGACAAAGCTCGAACACGAACATACCCGAGAGGCAATCGCGGCCAGGATCGCCGGCGCGAGCCACAACTATGTCCGAGATTTTATCTACGGCGGAGTTGACGGTGCCGTGACGACCTTTGCCGTTGTCTCCGGAGTGGCCGGTGCCGAGCTTTCGACCAAGATCGTGCTGATCCTCGGATTTGCGAATCTGGTTGCAGACGGTTTTTCGATGGCCGCGAGCAACTTTCTCGGCACGCGGGCAGAGATAGATGACTACCACCGGATCGAGGAGATCGAGCATAGGCACGTCGAGCTCGAGCCGGAAGGCGAACGCGAAGAGGTCCGCGAGATCTACCGAGCGAAAGGCTTTGAAGGCACCGAGCTCGAAACGGCGGTCGAGCTTATAACCGCCGATAAGGATCGGTGGGTAAAGACGATGCTGACGGAGGAATACGGACTGCCGGCCGAGATACGCTCGCCTTGGCTCGCAGCCGGGAGCACCTTCAGTGCGTTCGTCGTCTGCGGCCTAGTTCCGCTCGTCCCGTATCTTCTCGGGTGGGGATCGTCGTTCTTGGTCGCTTGTGTGATGACAGGAGTTACGTTCTTTCTGATCGGATCTTTCAAGAGCCGTTGGTCGACCCACTCATGGTACCGCTCGGGGCTCGAAACACTCTTCGTCGGAGCCTTGGCGGCAAGCCTTGCGTATGGCGTCGGGGTATTGCTGAAAGGCATCGCTGGTTAGCTTTTCATCGTGCCGTTCTTTTGAGCGATATAAACAGAATTCACCGAGGTTGCTCCGGTGTAGGGATTTGGGAATTCGACATCGTGGGCCTCAGCGGTGCCGAAAACTTCGCGGAGTCTTTCGGTGTAGGTAATGCTGGCCTGGTCGTTTGACCAAAATGCGAATGTGCCGTTGGGTTTTAGTTGATCTTTGACCGAGGTAAGCCCCTCAAAGGTATAGAGAGATGCGTTTCCGCGGTCGAGATGATGCTCGGGGGAATGGTCGATGTCGAGCAAGACAGCGTCAAACTTCCGCTCGGGTGCCGAGGCATCAAAGCCGGAGCGGGCCAGCTCAAAGAAGTCACCCTGGCGGAGTTCGCACCTCGGATCATTTGCGAGAAATTCTCCATTTGGGACGAGGCCGGCGTGGTGCCAGTCGATAACGGCCTGAAAGAGATCGATCACGAGCAGGCTGGAAACATTCGGGTTCTTCAAGGCCTCGACGGCTGTGTAACCAAGCCCCAAGCCGCCGATTACGACATCAAGATCGCCGGTGAGAGGTGCGAGGCCGGTTGTCGCAAGCTGGCGTTCGCTCTCGGTGAACAGGCTCGACATCAAATATTCATCGCCGAGCTTGACCTCAAAGACATCAATGCCACCCAAGCGCGGTTCGGCTCTTTGGCGAAGTGTTAGCTCGCCTAGCGGTGTCTGCTGGAATCCGAGTTCTTTAACGCTCATTCTGTTTCAGCTCGTCAGCCGCCGGTAGATATTCGGCATCCGCTCTGGGAGCGAGAGGACGTCGTCGATAATGGTATAGCCGACGTCGCCGTAGAGATCGCGGAGTTCGGCCTCGGACTCGCGGTCGATGGTTATGCAAAAGGGCGTGATGCCGTTCGTTTTCGCCTCGATCAGAGCCTCGCGGACGTCTTCGCGGGCGTAGCGGGCATCGCCATAGTCGTGGTCGTAAGGCCGGCCATCGGTAAGGATCAATAGAAGCTTCGTGCGATTCTCCTGGCGGAGCAGTTTGTGGGCTGCGTGGCGGATCGCGGCACCCAACCGCGTATTGTTCTGAAAAGTGATCCCGCCGATACGCCGCTCGGTTTCGGCAGAGTACTTCTCATCAAAATCCTTGACCACGTAGAATTTAACGTTTCGTCGGCCCTCGCTGGTAAATCCATTGATGGAGTAGACATCGCCGACGGCTTCGAGCGCCTCGCTCATCAGCACAAGGCCCTCTTTTTCTATCTCGATGATCCGGCGTCCGGGGTAGGTGTAAGGCTGCAGCGGATTACGCGTGATAGTCCGGGCGGTTGAGGATGATTGGTCAAGCAAGATAGAGACCGCGACGTCGCGTTGGCGCCGGAGCCGCTTGGTATATATGTTTTCGGACTGCCGGCCGTCGGCTTTTCGGTCGATCACAAAATCGACCAATGCGTTTAAATCGTAATCTTCGCCGTCAAGCTCGCGATTGATCTTCGTAAGGTTCTCGGGCTTCATCAGTTGAAACTGATGCCTGATGGATGATATCACTCCGCGATATCGCGACCGGGCGAGCTCGACGAATGTGCGGTCGCCCTGCTTTACCCGCTTTTCGATAACACGACTCCAGCCAACTCGGTAGTCGTTCAGCTCGCGGTCCCATTCGTCGTAGGCAAACGCCTCGTCGCCCGGCTCGAGCGGGATCTCCGGCATCTCATTGCTTGACCACGCCTCCGAGCCCTGAAGGTCGTCGGGCTCGGCATCTTCTTCGTCGCTGTTCCACGCGTTGAAAAGGTCGCGTAGGTCCTGCATCGTCTGTGGCCGTTCTTCGCGCTTCGCCTTATCTTCGGTAATCGCCTCTTCAGCGAGCTTGTCTTCATAGACAAAGTCGCTCTTTTCGTCCGGTTCTTCGCTTTCCGCTTCCTGCACTTGCTCGGGTGTAATGTTCTGGAAAAGGTTATAAACGCGGCTCGTCGCGAAAAGCGAATCCGCGACGGTCGGAAATCTTCCGTCCTTCGCGAGAGTCCCGCGAACGTAGCTCTCCACTACTGTTTCAATCTCCGAGACGATCTGCCCGTAAAAACTTCGGGCATCGTCGGTCGCCCCGCCGCAGAGCGTTATTTGAAACAGCAGTTCGAACGGCACCTGAGGATAGGGCACATCGAAGATGAACGGCCGGCTCTTTTGCAAAAACGTCTGCATCAGGTCGAGGTCTTTCCTCAGCCCGCGGTAGTTTCGCCGAAGCAATCCGTCGATCCGGGCGTTCTCCATTGTAGTGAAGACCTTGCGGGCGAGCTGCGGTTCGGGAAAAATGTTCAGCACCGCTCGGTAGTCAGAATCCTTCGGAAGGCTCGTCCGTTTAAGTTTGATCTCAGCGCGTATCTCCTCGTCAGTAAGTGCCCGTTCGCCCTTCTGGACGTCCTCGATATAGCCGGCAAGCGAAAACGCATCTATCTGTTCAGCGGTCGCGGAGTAAAGATCGGCAAGGTCGGTAAAAGCTGCCTTTAGCTCGGTAGTGTCCTTTGCAAATGTGCCAAACTCGATCTGCCCCGCACCATAAGCCGCGAGCACCTTGTAAAGCCTGAAATCTTTCTCCTCTGTATCGAATTCTGCTATTGCGTTCGGCAGATAAATGGTCTTGCCGTCGCCGATTCGCGACTCCTGCGGCATTGCCGATTGCGGTGCGATCTCGACCTCGCGGCCGGTAAGTGCCTCGATGTAGAGCCGCAGGACGTGCTGAACCGATTCAAGATGAAGGCCCGACCTCGTTTGCTGAAGCTGGTCGTTGGACTGTCGGGTTTCGAGAGCGAAGTAGCTTCGCCGTGCCTTTACGCTTTCGTCACGAAACTGAACGAGGCCGTTTTCGATCCACTCTTCAAATTGAGCCAAAGAAACCGTCCGAAGCGTCGCGGCGGACGATCGAAATGCCGCGAGCGCACTCTCTGCATCGGTCGCAGCGATCTCACCGATAAGAGCGAGAACTCGCCGAAGTGCGGCGGTCTTGATGCTGCCGTCATCTGCCCCCTCGAGCTTGACGGCGGCGATCTGTGAAAAGAACTTCGGCGTGGCTCGGAGAAATGCGATGTGGACGGCGTTGCCCTGCGGAGCGATCTGTTTGAGCACCGAGCACCAATCGTCGAAAACCCTGGCATCTGTCCTCAAAACGGTGCTTCCGGCCGTAAGAAAATGCAGCGTAACGCTCCCGCCATGCTCCAGCATCTTCGCGGCGTAGGTCGAAAGCCGAACCGCGGCTTCGCGATCGAGCCCCTCAAGTGCATCCGGCAGATGGGCCCAAAGGTCGGCTGCCATCCCGCCGGTACGCGCCGCGAAGGTCGAGGCAAGCGAGATGATCGCATCGGTAATCTCGCAATCGAGCGACTCGGATTCCGTGCCGATCTCTGCGACTGCCTCCGCTACCGCCGGCGAACTCTTTAAAAATTCCGCACTGTGCTTTGCCGACCGGTTTGCGATATCTACGGCGAGTGTCAACACTGCGGAAAGAAAGTCCGAATCTTTTATCTGCTCGGAAAGCTCGGGAATGAAACTGTATGTCTCGAGGGCGACCGAGCTTGAAAGCACCAACTGCCGAGTGCAGATCTGAAAGACGTTTTGGCGAGACGCGGCTGGAACTGCCGTCAGCCGTTCGACCCCCATCTCAAAAAACTTTGACCCGAGGTCCGCATTGCCCATTGCAACGCGGCGGCCGAGTTCGCCCCAGGCTCTGAGGTCTTCCGCCGATAGCAGCTTCGCAGCCTTAGGAACAGCCTCAACAAAATCGCGGCTGACCCTAAGGCTTACGCCCGCAAGCGCGGCACTGACCTCGACCGACGCCCGCCTCTTATCGGCCGGAAGCCGCGAAAGATGCTTCGCAAGATCGGTCAGCGTATGTTTGCTGTCAAAGCCCGGTTCTGCCACACGTTCAGTTTATGAAGTGCGTAGGGCATATTCAAAGTGGCGTCGTGTCAATGGATGTGTTCTTCCTCGTCACGGCCGGTGCGACGGAGCGAGGTCAGGAATGGAAAGTTTTCGTACTGGTTTTCGTAAAGGTTCAATGCCTTCGGCGGGTTCCCGTCGTGGTAAATGAAGACGTGGAAACAAGAGTTCACGCCATATTCGATCAGGGCGTCAAGCACGCCTGCACGTTCCATTTCGGCTAACTTCTGCATAAGGAAATTCTGCTCGTCCACCGGCATATGCTTGCGGGCCAGGTCGAATGCGGCTCCCGAAGTGTGCGGCGGGAGCGATCCCTCGCCACGAACCACAAAGGAATTAGCGTTTCCCTGATTCAAAAGGATCTGATAATCCATCGAACGTGTGAGCGAGGTCACCCGAAGCGGACGCTTATACTGCTGAAAATACGCAAGGGCAAGCTCTTCAAGGATCGGCTTTGCCGGCGGCTGAAACATTCGGAGAAGCCGCCGCCGAATCTGTTTTCTATCGCCCGCAATGTTAAGGTCGTATTTCTGTCCGGCAAAGTTGTCCGCGAGCCGTTTGAGCGTTTCAAATTTTGGATGTCCGGGGACTATTTCCGAAACCCCCTCGCTAAAGCTGAAGGATGAGAACTGCTTATCCTGAGCCGAGCCACCGACATCGAGGTAATAACTTTCCTTCGCCATCGGCATCTCTAAAAACTCGCGGCTCATGCGCTTTTCGGCAAGATCGGCAAAGTCCAGTGGCTGGCGGTAGCCACCGCTTCTCATTTCCGCTAGCTTTCGCTTCTGCTTTATCACACCGTCGCCTCTAAGCTCTTTCGGCACATTGAGTCCCGGCGGATTGATGTTGACGGGCGGGCGGCCCTCAAGCGCAAGCCGCTGACGGTCGGCCAGAAATGCAGCCGAAACGTTCAGCTCGGCCTCCTCGGCCTCCGGTGAAATGACCTTGATATCTGAAACGTCCGAAGCAACGAGTTCGTCCTCGGCCACCTCCCAGGAAGAGATCAGATCGTCAAGGTCGTTCTCATCCTCGCCGCCGAGCGGATCGATGACCCGGACCGGAATGAGCGCCGATGCCGTTACACGCGAACCGCCTCCCGGACGTGTCGGGCCGGGTTCTTCCCACGGCGCGATAAAAAGTAATGCGGCACCGCCAAAAAGTAAGATGATGAAAGTGAAGATGCCCGAAGCTACGAGCATCATCGGTACGCCACTCTTGGCCGGCGGAGCTGAAGGCGGAGGACCCGATTCCTGAAAGACCGGTTCGGCAGCCGGTGTTTGTCGCACCTCGGCCGACGGGCTCACAGCAGAGATGGCCGCACCTGCGATCTCGACGCGGATCGTGGTGCCGCTCCCGAGGGTCACCTCGTCGCCGCTCCGAACGACACGCGGCCGTCCCTCGATCTTTTCGCCGTTAACGAACGTGCCGTTGGTCGAGCCTTCATCCGCGACCCAGAGCTCGCCATCATCGACGAAAAATGTCGTGTTCTTTTTCGAGAGTCCGCTATCGTCAATGACAACATCGGCAAGCTCCGTCCGTCCGATCGAGACCTCATTCTCGACCGCGATCGACCGGCTTTCATAGGGCGCTGCAATGTGAAGAGTTACGTCCACAATTCGTTAGAAAATATCAATGATGGTGGCCTTCTTCTTGAGCCTCGCGGAGCTTCGCGGCATCCATCAGTTTCGCGAAGTCATCAAAGTGGAACATCGTCTCGTCCTTGCAGTTTTCGCAAAAGAAGGTCGCGTCCTCACCCAGATACATATCCTTCAAATGATAGGCTATGAAGCATCCGTAGCAACGCTGAATACGCTTGCCAACCGTTTGCAACAGATCCTTTTCTTCGTCGCTTTCCATCGTCATAAACTCGGAAGATTTTATCACAACGCTGCCCCCGCCTCTGCTTGCGTTCGGGCGACGGATGCGCTTTTATAGTGAAAGCGATGCAGCTTTCGAGCCTCAACATCCATGTGATCCATCACCATCATGTGCACCACATGCGCGTGATGTGAATCTCGTTTTAGCTCAGCAACGAAACTAAACTTTTCATATCGACGACGCGAAATTCATCTGGAATTTCCATGGCGTCGTTTTTTATTTTGAACCAATGAAATTAAAGATCGCAATACAAAAACAAGGCAAATTGGCGGAGGGCTCGACCGCCCTTCTCAAGAAATGCGGGATCGGATTCTCGAACGGCCAGGGTAAGCTGCGGGCCGAAGCTGAAGACTTCCCGCTTGAGCTTTTCTTTCTGAGGGATGACGACATCCCGGATTACGTCGCTGACGGCGTCGCAGATCTTGGGATCGTAGGCGAGAACATCCTCGCCGAGGCCCCAAAGCCGGTAGATGTTGTCGAAAAGCTCGGGTTCGGCCGCTGTCGGCTTTCGATCGCAGTACCGAAGGCATTCGAATATGCAGGTGCCGCGGACCTCGGCGGACTTCGTATCGCCACAAGCTATCCGCGAATTCTCACCGAGTTTCTCGCGGCCCGCTCGGTCGCGGCTGAGATCCACGAGATCAGCGGGTCGGTCGAGATCGCACCGTCGATAGGCCTCGCCGACGCCGTCTGCGACCTTGTCAGCTCCGGCAGCACACTTTTCTCAAACGGGCTCCGTGAGATCGAGACCGTAATGAGGTCCGAGTCTGTGCTTATCGCCCGCCGCGGCCTAACTGGCGACAGTGCTGCACTTCTCGATCAACTGCTGTTTCGAATACGAAGCGTACTCGCCGCCGAGCGAAACAAGTACATTCTTCTTAATGCACCGAATGAGAAAGTGGCAGAGATCGCTTCACTCTTGCCCGGTATCAAAAGCCCGACGGTTATGCCGCTGGCGGAGCCGGGTTGGGTCTCGCTTCATTCCGTTATAAGCGAACACGATTTTTGGGAAGTAGTGGAGAACTTGAAGGCGGCCGGAGCGGAGGGCATCCTTGTGCTCTCGATCGATCAAATGATCAAGTGAACGTTATGAAGATCGTTGAATATCCAAAGCGAGACGAATGGGCCAAACTTCTTAGACGGCCAGTGATGGACACCAAGTTTCTTGAGCGTACCGTCGCGAATATTTTAGCCGACGTCCGGGGCGGCGGCGATGAAGCTCTCCGCCACTGTTCGCGGCAGTTCGATCCGTATCCTGTAACGGAATTCGAAGTAACCGAGGAAGAATTTGCCGAAGCCGAAGCGTCCGTTGCCACTGAGTTAAAGGAAGCGATCGCCGCGGCGAAGGCTAATATCGCGAAGTTTCACGCGGTCGTTTTGGACGACGGCCAACCGATCGAGACGATGCCCGGCGTTAGGTGCTGGAAGCGAACGCTGCCGATCGAAAAGGTCGGGCTCTACGTTCCCGCCGGAAGTGCGCCTCTTTTCTCGACCGTTCTGATGCTCGCAATTCCGGCCGCGATCGCGGGCTGCGGCGAGGTGATAATGTGCTCGCCGCCTAATGCGGAGGGTAAGATAGACCCCGCGACGCTCTACGCCGCCCGGCTCTGCGGCGTTCGGCGCATCTTCAAGATCGGCGGGGCACAGGCGATCGGTGCAATGGCATATGGCACTGCAACCGTTCCGGCCGTTTACAAGATCTTCGGCCCCGGAAACCAGTTCGTGACCGAAGCAAAGTTGCAGGTAATGCGAGCCGGCGTCGCAATAGACATGCCCGCTGGGCCGTCAGAGGTCGCCGTGTTCGCCGATGATTCTTGCATTCCCGAATTCGTCGCCGCCGATCTGCTCTCACAGGCCGAGCACGGGCCGGACAGCCAGGTTATATTGGTCTCCGATTCGCGAAAAGTGATCGATGAGGCGATCGCTGAGGTGAAGCTCCAACTTGAAAACCTGCCACGAAAGGACGTTGCTTCGCGTGCGATCGAGAACTCGAAGGCTATCCTGGTCGATTCGATCCAAACCGGAGTTGCGATCCTCAACGAATACGCAGCCGAGCACCTGATCCTCGCCGTCCGCGATGCTGAAGATGTCGCAAATCAAATTACGAATGCGGGCTCGGTCTTTATCGGCAACTTCTCGTGCGAAAGCGCGGGTGACTACGCCTCCGGCACTAACCACACTCTCCCGACCGGCGGTGCGGCACGAGCGTTCAGCGGCGTTTCGACAGCGAGCTTTACGAAAGCGATCACCTATCAGCGGCTCGACGCCGAAGGCATCAAAAATCTCGCTCCGGTAGTTGAAACAATGGCGGCGGCCGAGGGGCTCGAGGCACATCGTTTTGCGGCGGCGGTCAGGCGTCAGAGTGTGGAGTCGAAATGACGTTTGAACTGAGCAAACTCGTCCGCCCGAATATCGCACGGCTGAAGCCTTATTCCTCTGCTCGGTCCGAGTTCGAGGGCGAGGCAGAGATCTTTCTCGACGCAAATGAGAACGCCTTTGGCTCACCGGCGGGTGCGGGATTTAACCGCTATCCGGATCCGCTCCAAAAGGAGCTGAAAGCGAAGATCGCCGAGATGCGGGGCATCCGTGCGGATCAAATTTTCATTGGGAACGGCAGCGATGAAGCGATCGATCTGCTTTTTCGAATATTCTGCGAGCCCGGCCGCGACGAGTGCATCATCTGCCCGCCGACCTATGGAATGTATCGCGTCTCAGCGGAGATCAACAACGTTACAATCAGCGAGGTGCCGCTAAGAAAAGATTTCTCCCTGCACACTGAAGCCGTCATCGGCTCGATCGGGTCGCGGACAAAGCTGATCTTCATCTGCTCGCCGAACAACCCGACCGGCAACTTGATGGACCGTGACGACATTGTTCGCATAGCGAAGAGCTTTAATGGCATTGTCGTAGTTGATGAGGCGTATGCGGAGTTCGCCGATGTTGAATCACTGATCTCAGAGATGTCAAGGCAGCCGAACATTGTCGTGCTGCGGACATTTTCAAAGGCTTGGGGAATGGCGGGACTGCGTGTCGGAATGGCCTTTGCGGACGCGGCGATCATCGAACTTATGAATCGCGTTAAACCGCCATACAACGTCAGCGGTATCGCTCAGCGAGCGGTGCTCAGCGCCCTCGTATCGGTGGAACAGATTACGAGCTGGATAACCGAAACTGTCCGCGAACGCACGAGGCTTGCAGATGAGCTCTCTCGGCTTTCAATTGTTGAAACCATTTATCCCTCGGATGCAAATTTTCTGCTTGTACGGACAACCGATTCAGCCCGCATTTATGGCGAGCTGCTAATCTCAGGCATCGTCGTCCGAGACCGGAGTCGCGTCTTGCTCTGCGAAGAGTGCCTCCGCATTACGGTCGGAACGCCTGAGGAGAACGACCGGCTGCTGAATGCTCTTCGCTCGATCGAGGCCGCGGGGTCGGCGGACGAAGTTTTGCCGATATTGCTTGGAGGAATATGAAGCGAGTTCTTTTTATCGACCGCGACGGGACTATCATCCGCGAACCTGAGGACTTTCAGGTAGATGTTCTAGACAAGCTCCGGTTCATCCCCGGTGCGCTAACTTATCTCGCAAAGATCGCCCGCGAGACTGACTTCATCCTTGTGCTCGTAACCAACCAAGACGGCATGGGCACCGAGAGCTTTCCCGAATCCGCCTTCTGGCCCGCCCAGAATTTCATGATCGAAACACTTGCGGGTGAGGGCATCGAATTTGCTGATGTTTACGTCGACCGCACATTTCCGCACGAAAACGCCCCGACCCGAAAGCCGGGCACCGGGATGCTGACCAAATACATCGACGGCGATTACGACCTCGCGAATTCTTTCGTCATAGGTGACCGGCCGACCGATGTTCAGCTTGCGAAGAACCTCGGCTCTAAGGCCATCTACATCAGGAATGCTAACTTCCCGTTGCCCGAGGAACTTGTCGGCAACGCATTTACGGCAGACACATGGATTGAGATCTATGATTTGCTCCGCTCGCGACCGCGGCGTGTTTCAAAAACGCGAACTACGAAAGAGACGGACATCGCGGTCACACTCGACCTCGATGGCTCCGGGCGGTCAATCATCAATACGGGTATCGCTTTTTTCGACCACATGCTCGAGCAGATCGCGAAGCATGGCTCGATAGATCTTGACATTCAGGCACGCGGCGACCTGCAGGTTGATGAACATCACACGATCGAGGACGTGGCGATCACGCTCGGCGAGGCATTTGCCGAGGCCCTCGGCGATAAACGCGGAATCGAACGATACGGCTTTTGCCTACCGATGGATGATTGCCTTGCGCAGGTCGCCGTCGATTTCGGCGGCCGCAGTTGGACGGAATGGGACGCGGAGTTCAAACGCGAAAAGATCGGCGAAATGCCGACCGAGATGTTTTTCCACTTCTTCAAATCGTTTGCCGATGGTGCCCGGTGCAACCTCAACATAAAGGCGGAAGGCACGATCGAACATCACAAGATCGAATCGGTCTTTAAGGCATTTGCGAGGGCGATCAAGATGGCCGTAAGACGCGAGGGCAGTGAGCTGCCCTCTACAAAAGGAGTGCTGTGAGAGTCGCCATCGTCCGTTACAATGCCGGCAACACGGCGTCGGTTGTGAATGCTCTCGGCCGTCTCGGCGTCGAGCCCTTGATCACGGATTCGGCGGAGGAACTCGCCTCTGCCGACAAGGTGATCTTCCCGGGCGTCGGCGAGGCCTCGTCTGCAATGCGCTATTTAAAGGAACGGAGACTCGACGAAGTTCTCCGCTCGCTTAGCGTGCCGGTGCTGGGCATTTGCCTCGGGATGCAGCTTCTGTGTTCTTCGTCCGAAGAGAATGATACGGAGTGTCTTGGGATCGTTCCGCTTCGCGTACGGCGATTCCCTGCGGGCGAGCTTAAGGTCCCGCACATGGGCTGGAACACTATCGGCGACCTTAAGAGCAAGCTCTTTGATGGCGTGAGCGCAGGCTCTTACGTCTATTTTGTCCACGGATACTATGTTGAGAGCGGGAGCTCGGCAATCGCACATACGAATTACGGCCTCGGGTTTGCCGCGGCTTTGGAATACCAAAACTATTTCGCAGTCCAGTTTCACCCAGAAAGATCGGGTGCTGTTGGCGAACAGATCTTGAGGAACTTTTTGAACGTATGATCGAAATAATTCCGGCTATCGATATCATCGGCGGCCGCTGTGTCCGCCTGACCGAAGGCGACTTCAAGTCGATGAAGATCTACGACGCGAGCCCGCTCGATATGGCAAAGCGGTTTGAGGACGCAGGGCTTAACCGTTTGCACATCGTTGACCTTGACGGCGCAAAGGTCGGGCATCCTGCCAACTTGACCGTGCTCGAACTGATCGCTTCCTCGACCGAGTTTACGGTGGACTTCGGCGGCGGCATCAAGACCGACGATGACATCAAAGCCGTATTTGAGGCCGGTGCCGCAATGGCAAGCATCGGGAGCGTTGCGGCGAGGTCACCGGAGACGTTTCGACATTGGCTTGCTGAATATGGCGGCGAACGCATTCTCCTTGGCGCCGATGCCCGCGGAGGCAAGGTCGCCATCGATGGCTGGCAAACTGAGACCGAACACGATGTTATCTCTTTTCTTCGCGGCTGGATGGACGAAGGCATCACGCAAGCATTCGTGACAGATATAGGTAAGGACGGCGGACTCGCCGGTCCGGGGCTAGAACTATACGAAAAGATCACGGCAGAACTGCCCGAGCTCAAGCTTATCGCGAGCGGCGGCGTCGCGGAGGTTGGCGACATCGCAAGGTTAGAAGTGGCCGGTTGCAGCGGCGTAATTATTGGCAAAGCGATCTACGAGGGCCGCATCCCGATCGAGGAACTCGCGAAATATGCTGGCTAAACGCATCATCCCCTGCCTTGACGTCAAGGATGGCCGCACGGTAAAGGGCACGAACTTTGTTGGCCTCCGCGATGCGGGCGATCCGGTAGAACTCGCTACCCGCTACAGCGATGAGGGGGCAGATGAACTCGTCTTTCTTGATATCACCGCAACAAACGACAAGCGTAAGACGCTCGTCGATCTGGTCCGTCGCGTTGGACGAGCGATCAACATTCCCTTCACCGTCGGCGGCGGCATCTCGGCGGTCGAGGACATAGCTGCGATGCTCGATGCCGGTGCCGATAAGGTTTCGATCAATACCGCAGCAGTCCGCGATCCTGAGCTTCTTACAAGGGCTGCCGAGAATTTTGGCTCGCAATGCATCGTTCTGGCGATCGATGCCAAAGAGACCGATGAAGGCTGGCGCGTGTTTCTAAATGGCGGCCGCGTCGCGACCGACCTTGATGCGGCCCAATGGGCCAAAAGAGGAGAAGAACTTGGAGCCGGCGAAATACTTCTTACTTCAATGAATGCCGATGGAACCAAGGCCGGTTTTGAAAATGGCCTGACGCGTCAGATCTCTACGTCGGCCGGCATCCCGGTGATCGCCTCCGGCGGGGCTGGACGGATGGACGATTTTGCCGACGTCTTTGTTGCCGGAAATGCGGATGCGGCCCTTGCGGCTAGCGTCTTTCACTTTGGCGAGATCGGCATCCCGGAGCTCAAATCATTTCTTCAGATGCGCGGCATTGCGGTACGTTTATGAATCTCGATTTCCAGAAATACGCTGATGGCCTAATCCCGGCCATCGTCCAAGATGCTGCGAGCGGCCGGGTTCTGATGCTCGGCTTTATGAACAGCGAGGCACTCGCCGTAACTGAGGCTAGTGGAATGGTCACGTTCTATTCGCGTTCCAAACAGCGGCTTTGGACCAAAGGCGAAAAGAGCGGTAACTATCTTGAACTTTTAAGCATAACGCCGGATTGTGACAACGACACGCTGCTCGTTCAGGCAAAGCCGCACGGTCCGATCTGCCACAAGGGAACAGCGACATGCTTCGAAAACGAAGGCGGCTCAAAAGTTACCGAGATCGCGTTTCTCGCCGAGCTCGAGGCGGTCATCGCCGACCGGCGAGCGAACCAATCCGAAGGTTCTTACGTTGCTTCGCTTTTCGAAGAAGGCATTAACCGCATCGCACAGAAGGTCGGCGAGGAGGCTGTGGAAACAGTCATTGCAGCAAAGGATACGGACATTGAAGCATTCAAAGGCGAGGCGGCCGATCTGCTCTTTCACCTGATGATCTTGCTAAACGAAAAAGGTGTAACGCTTGGCGAGATCGCCGAAACTCTCGCCGAGCGTCACAGGAAGTAAAGGCTATCTAACTGCCGCAGGTATCGGCTGATCACCCGGTTGGCCAAATTCAGTTATAGACACATGGCTATCGCTGCTTCGGATCGAGTACCAAACTCGCGTTGACGGCCGAAAAACCGCGATGTCTGCACGCCCGTCGCCGTCAAGGTCTGCATTAAGCGGAATATCCTCCGCGATCCCGAAAGCCACGGCAGAGAACCCGGCTTGTGAACCTAGCAGATACCAAACGCCGTTCGAGGGACGAAAGACCGCATTGTCCGTTCGTCCGTCGCCATCGAGGTCAGCCGCGACCGGTATGTCGCCATCCTGCCCGAACTGTATGAAAGTAACTCCGCCGTCGCCTGAACGCAGAACGTACCAGAAGCCATTCGAGGGCCGAAAGACCGCAATATCAGCCCGCCCGTCGCCATCGTAGTCACCCGGCGTCGGAATATCTCCAGTAATGCCAAACTGAGTGATCGCGACCTGCGAGTCCGAACTCCGCACCGCGTACCATACACCGCTCGATGGACGAAAGACCGCGATCTCTGCACGGCCGTCTCCGTCGAGATCTGTCGGAGCCGGAGTGTCCTCGCTGATGCCGAATTGTCGAATTTCGACCACCCCGTCGCTGCTCCGCAATATGTACCAAACGCCCGTCGATGGGCGAAAGACGGCTATGTCCGTTCGCCCGTCGCCATCAAAATCGGCAGCGGTTGACCGGTCGCCCGCCGAACCGAAGCTAACAGCAACAGTGTTCTCCGAGCCGCTTTCGATCAATCTGATGTCAGCAACTCCCGCTTCGTCCGTGAACGAATAGGCGGCGATATCGGTCCGGCCATCGCCATCGAAATCATAGGGTGCCGCGTTCGGAGTTGCGGCCGGACAATCGCACGTGAAGCCATCGATCACCTTGAGATCGTCAATATAGATGCCCTCACGAAAAGTGCCGATATCCGTCCCGACCCGCCAACGAAGACTTACGCTTTGACCGGCCGCGGCTGCCGGCAAACGGACGACGCTGTCTATCCATTCGGGCGTTTGGTTGACACCGCTCCGGCCTGACCATCCGAGCCGGCCGGCGAGCGGATTCTGACAACAGCCGTCGATGGTCCCATCGTAACCGCCTGCGAGGAACGTCCCTCCGGCGGCAAGAATATCCTGCCAGTCGCCGTCCGCGATACTCACCTCGAACACGGCACCGTCATACAAGCGGTTGCGGAGGAAAGTCGTCTCAAGTTCATACCACAGCCGGAAGCGAACTTCGGCAGCGGCCGTGCTCACTTGAAATGCCGGCGAGGTCACCGCGTTTACGCCGCGTTGTATCGGAGCCGGTGAGAAAAGCGCGTTCGGGGCGGATTCATTCCGTGCCGATGAGGTTCGCCAAAGCTGATGATTCTCGGTCGTTGAGGTGGTCCATCCGGCCGGGAGCTGTGGTGCTGTAACTCCGTCGAAGCTTTCGCTAAACGCGACCCGCTCGCCGCCCGCTCTAAGCGGCACGCTCAGTTCCCCAAGCGGCTCTGTGCCCTCGCTCAGCGTGATCGTCGGGCTTATGGCGACGCCGCATTTCGCCCCGCTTAGGATCGCAAAGGTGAAGTCGGCAGTGACCGCCGCGTTGAGCGGAACCACACCAAGCTCCTGCGGTGGGCCGGGCTGAATGACGATATCATCCGCGACCACGGTCGCCGTGAGAGGAAGCGAATCTCGGGCACCGGTGTTCTTTAAAGTAAGTCGGAGAGTGACGCTGTCGCCCGGACGAGGTACCGACGATGTCGGGCACGAATCGTTGATCAATTCGGCAGTTTCGATCTGGAATTCGGCGAGGGGTTCGAGTGAAAAGTTCCTCGGCTCCACCTGTCCGGATGAAAGAGTGATCTGCCCGGTCTCGGCCCTGTAGCCGCTCGCTTCCGCCCGAAGTTCGTAACTGCCCGGAAGAACGGTCAGGCTTCCGTAGCTTCCGGCTGCATTCGATGTCCGGGAATAATCACCGGCCTTTACGCGAGCATTCGCGATAGGGAGGCCGGTTGAGTTGTCGGTCACACCACCCGAGATCGCCGCTCGCGGTGCCGCGATGCATTCATCGAACTTGAACGCACCGATCCGCGTCAGCCATCCGAGCTCGCTCTGATCCTGACTCGCCTGTGTGTAATATTCGCCCGTGAACCAGAAAGTGCAATCATCGACAGGGTCAGGCGTGATTGAGGCGTAGTCGCCCCAGCGAAAGCCGAATGTCCGCTGAACACCCGTGCCCTCGACCAACTGCCCCTCTTCGCGGAGCGTATCCGGCGGGTCGGTCGTTAGCCTGCCCGAATAAAGTATTGAAGGCTTTTTCTCGTCGCTGACAAAATTGTATTGCACGGCGAGATTGCCTTCGTGATCGAGCGCCGCGGAGCTTATCCACCGCGAACTCGAGCCATCGCCGATTGTCGCCTGTACCGCGGGCGAGAAACCCGCCGACGCCCGCCGCAGCTCAGTTACACGAACCCCCGCCCGATATGTTTGTTCGGTCGGCGTCATCCGGACGGTTTTTGCCACTACGAGCGATTCATGCGTGCCGAGATTGCGATAGGCGAGCCGGTTATTTAGCCGGTCGCTCTGCGAATCAAGGAATTCTCCCGGCGGCGGTTGGGCGATGTCCGTCCGGCCATCGGGGCTCGTCGGGTCGAAAGGCTCTAGGAGGATCGGACTTTCGGGCAGCTCACTGAATGTTGAGTTTGCCGGCTCCGCAAAGTTCGGTGCGAACGCAAAAAGGCGGATCGAATCCGCTGTATCGCCGTATTCCGTTGCCGTGTAGCTTGCGAAGATCCCGGGCGAGTTCTCCGGGGGGAGCTTAAGCCCGTCGATATCAGCGGGCAGCATTCCGCGTCGCCGCGGCTGAACCGGAACAGGCGAATTGAAATATATGTATCTCGCAGAGGCGTCACCGGCCAGCAGCTTTGCCCGTTCAAAGGCGAACATCCCCGCACCGACGTAATCGGAGCCGAGAAACTCGTCGGTCGTCATCGTGTACGCCGATGGCCACAAACCGAATTTAGGAAAATCATTGATCTTCACATTCGGCATGACGAACTCGTACAGGTAATATTCGCCCGCCGGGTCGCCCGTACGCGAAACGGCGATCATCTGCCGAAAAGGCGGAAAGGCCGAGCAGACCTGGCTGATCAGCCATCGATCGGCGAATTGGTCGTAGATGATGTTCGGAAGCCCGTCGAAACGGTTGGCGCAAATGGTCTGAAGCGGAGCGAAAAGCGAATTGATCCGCACCGGCGGTGTCTGGGGATTCCCAGCCTTGTCATAAACCCTTATCAGAGCATTCACGACCTGAACGAAGTGTTCGGGCCCGACCGCCCCGACCATATCCGGCGGAATGAATAGCAGGTTGTAGGCGAGGCCGTTGTCGATGTTGTTGATGCCGTCAAATGAGAGCAACGGCGGAGGCATTTGCCCTGAGAATGGAGAACCGGTCGCGACATCGCCGCCGAATGATGTCGCCAAGCCGTTTGACAAGCCATCAAGCCCGAATCTGTCGAAGCCCTTCGAAATGATCTCGCGTTTTCCTGCGGGAACGCTCGGCCCGGTGAATGCCGCCGCCGTCAGACTCCCGATCGCGAACCGATTTACGCCACGCCATTCCGGCCCTGCAATCGACACTGCAGTTGCCTCCTGGCGCTGTGCACTAACCACCGAGATACTCAGCAGCAACAAAAGCGAACAAACTACGGTTCGAAAAAACATGATCGAAAACTTGATTTTATCAGAAGACCTAGAGATTCTAGCGAATTCCTGTTGGATTAGACCGGGAGAAGGATGGTTATCTCCGCCCTGCGGCGTGCGTCGTCCAGAAACGCCTCGATCTCGGCGGCCACACGGTCTTCGGTAAGTTCGGTGCGTATCTCTTCACGTTTTTCGTCGAGGGTTGGCATCAACAACCCAGGAAATCGACGACGAAAATCCGGCACGAAGCCCTCGCGATAGTAGTTCTCTTCGTCTTCGGGAGTTACAACAACAAACGACCGGAAACGAAAATCGAGATAGCGTTCGATCGCGAGCCGCCGAAAGATCATGCGTTCGAAATTGTCGTCCCGAATCGAGGTAAAGCCGACCGCACGAAGCCGCGACTCAAAATCCGCAGACGAGGGAAAATAGCCAAGAATCTCTTGTATCTTGTCCGCTACATCTTTCTCGGTCGGCGGGCGGCTCGGAAGCCGTTCAGCCTCGAGAGCAAAAAGCCGTTGATCGATCTGTGTTTGCAACGCCCGATTAAGGTCTTCGGAACTTGGCGGAGAGAGCGGAACGCCCGGCTGAAGTGCCAGTTGCCACTTCAGGTCGGAAAGTGTGATCAACTCGGTTCGTATCCCGTCGCTGACCGTCGCTACGGTCTTATCGACCACCTGCTGGCCAAAAGCTACAGGCCCGAGGCCAGTGATAAGCACCAAGCCCACGATGAAGACCCCGATCTGCGTAAAAGAAACTCTCATTCGATATTCTTAATACTTTATCCTACCCCGGCCCAAGGTCAAGCAAATTGCGATGGGAATAAACAATTGACAAAAATGTTAAAACATTCTTTAATATCAAAGTGAGGTAAGTTGTATCTTCGTGCCTCATCTTTTCGATCCCGCCCCTTTCCTCTTTCCTGTCGGGCAATTTGCAATCGGTCTTATGGCTTAAATGGCTCAAACATCTGCAAGAAAGCGAACTGTACCCAGAGCGGAACAAGTGCGCCGCGGGTCCGAAGCGTCAGATGAACTCAAGTTCATCTCGGAGCTTGGGCGGAGCCTTCTCTTCATGGTTCATCCGAAGAAGGTCGCGGCTCGCGTTGCCGTTGCGCTCAGGCAGCGGCTTGATGCAGAGGCGTGCGTATTTCTTGCGGAGTTGGAGAATATTGGGGTCGTCAGTTTCGGTGTTGATCGCCGCGGAGAGTTGCTGACCAGTTTTTTCCACCGCCCAAGATTCGAGCGATGGCTTGAGCTCCTTCCGCCGCAGGTCGGGCATCCGGAGGACGACCGGGCGGAGTTCATGATCGACAGCATCGAGCATTCGGTCGAATACGTTTCGCCGCTGCATATCAACGGAAAGGTAAAGGGCTTGATAGCGGTCGGCTTTAACGATACCGCCGACTTCGACGACGTAAAGGCCAATCTGATCGAAGCCGCAACCCGAATGGCGGCCATGAGCATCAACCTCTCGGCCCATTATGAGGCCGCGATCAATACATCTATAACGCGGGCGAAAGAGGAGCATCGCCGGTTTACCGAAGCGATTCTCGATTCGTTGCCGGTTTCGATCTACGTCATCGACCGCGATTACCGCATCGTAACCTGGAACCGCCAACGTGAGGTCGGCCTGCAGGGCATACCTCGTGACGAAGCCATCGGCCGGAATGTATTCACAGTGCTTGCCCGCTACCCGGAAGGCCGCGTACGACACGAATTTGAAGAGGTATTCCGCACCGGAGATATCCAGCGGATCGAGCAACAAACCACCGCCGAAGACGGATCAACGAAGCACTGGATGGTAAGCAAGATACCGATGCGGAACCCCGATACCGATGAGGTCACGCACGTGATCACGGTCGGAGAGGATGTGACGATGCGGGTCGAGGCCATTCATGCCGTTGGCCGGGCGGAAAAGCTCGCAGCGGTTGGTCGGCTTGCCGCCGGCGTTGTGCACGAGATAAATAATCCGCTGGCGACGATCGCCGCCTGTGCCGAAGCTCTTGAGCATCGCGCAGACGACGGTTCCTTCGCAGGCAGCGATGCGATCGATGATCTGCACGAATATCTTGAGCTCATAAAGAGCGAAGCTTTCCGCTGCAAATCGATAACAACCGGCTTGCTTGACTTCAGCCGGATGCGGACCGGTGAAAGGTCGCCGATCGATCTTGGCGAGATCCTTCGCTCGTCGGTCAACCTGATCTCACACCAGCGTCGTGGGGACAACATTACTATCGAGCTCGACATCGAGGACGGTCTCCCTCCGGTCAATGCTGACGGCGGCCAGATACAACAAGCGGTGATCGCACTTGCGACGAACGCTATCGACGCGATGCCCGAGGGCGGCACGCTCACCTTTCGAGCCTTCGCCGGAAATCGCCGCGTCTCTTTAGAGATAAGCGACACGGGCATAGGAATCCCCGCCGAGGATATGTCCAAGATCTTCGAGCCGTTCTTCACCACGAAGGACGTCGGAAAAGGAACCGGCCTCGGCCTCGCGGTCTGTTACGGAATCATCACCGACCATGGCGGACGTCTTTCTGTCCGTTCGAATGTCGGTAAAGGAACAACATTCACGATCGCTCTCCCGGTCGTGAAAGAACTCGCTTGATCGAATGCCGGGCCGGACGTCGGCCCGCAAACAACTCCCGCTCCCCCCTAGGTAGAAAACATGGCTAACCTCCTCATCGTTGACGACGAAAAAAATCTAAGAACGGTCATTCAAAAAGAAATGGGCCGTCATGGGCATAAGGCCGAAACCGCCGAAGACGGCGAGGCCGCATGGGAAAAACTCGAGGCCGAAGAGTTTGATGTCGTGCTCTGCGACATCAACATGCCTCGGCTTGACGGTATCGGACTCTTGAAGCGCATCCGCGAAAAGAGCCCGAGCCCGCCCGAGATTATTATGCTCACCGGCCAGGGTACGGTCGAAACCGCCATCACCGCGATGAAGCTCGGTGCGTACGACTACCTCACCAAACCGTATCGAATCGCCGAGCTCGCCGCACTAGTGAAAAATGCCACCGAGAAGCGCGACCTGCGTGCCGACAACCAGCGGCTTCGGGCGCAGATAGAGCACGCCAAGGGCCCGATGCCCGAGATCATCGCCGAATCTCCGCAGATGAAAGAAGTTCTGCGTCTTGTCCGCCGGGTCGCTCCTTCGGACACATCGGTTCTGATCACCGGCGAATCAGGTACCGGCAAGGAGCTCGTGGCGCAAGCGATCCACCGGCTAAGCCAGCGGGCCGACAAGCCCTTCATCGATCTAAACTGCGCAGCGATTCAGGATACGCTTCTCGAATCCGAGCTATTCGGTTACGAGCCCGGTGCGTTCTCCGGCGCGCGAACCCGCAAGCTTGGACTCTTTGAACTCGCCCATGGGGGCACGCTTTTTCTCGATGAGATAATGGAGATGCCCGCGCAGCTTCAGTCGAAGCTTCTGCGTGCTCTTGAAACGCGAACCTTCTTTCGCGTCGGCGGTGTAAAAAAGGTCGAGGTCGATGTCCGCATAGTCGCGGCGACCAACCGCGATCCGCTTCAGGCGGTTGCGGACGGCGTTTTTCGCTCAGACCTTTTATATAGAGTGAATAGTTTCGAAATACCGATCGCTCCGCTTCGCGAAAGAAGCGAGGATGTCGAGCCGCTTGCGGTTCATCTCATGCGCCAGATCGGCGGTGCGAATGCACCTATCCTTACGGAACCCGTCCTCGACGCACTTAAACGCTTCAGTTGGTCAGGAAACGTTCGCCATCTCCGCAACGCACTCGAGCGTGCTTCGTTACTTTCTGATAACGGCCGGGTCACGCTTAAGGAGTTGCCCCCGGAGGTCGCTCACGGAGTTGAGCGTCAACAGATCTCGGTCAACTACAACGGCTCTAATGGCTCGAACGGGGCACAGGCGAACGCATTCACGTACACAAGCCCGGTCAACCTTCGCGACTCCGAGCGACAGCAGATACTGAGCGCTCTCGAACGCACCGGTTGGCACCGCGGCAAGACGGCGGAGATACTCGGCATCTCGCCTTCGACACTTTATCGCAGGCTTCGTGAATATGACTTGGAAATTCGCCGGTAGGTTTAGGTCGCGAGAGCGGCATCAAGGAACATCATCAGCCCGAATCCGATAAAAAGGGAGAGCGTTGCTCCGTTCTCGAAACCCGGCCGGTGTGTCTCCGGAATGATCTCGTCGCTGACGATAAAGAGCATTGCACCAGCCGAAAACGCCAAGGCCCAAGGGAGCAACCCGGCCGAAACAAGCACGACCGAGCCACCCATCGCGCCTCCTATTACTTCTATCGCTCCGGTAAGTGCAGTTGCAATGAAGGCATAGAGCTTCGAGTAACCTTGTGATTGCAGAGCAACGGCGACCGAAAGTCCTTCCGGCAGATTCTGCAGGCCGATACCCATCATCGCTCCGAACCCGGTCCCAACGTTCTCTGTAGCGTTTGCGACCCCGACCGCCATTCCCTCCGGAAAATTATGTATTGCGATGGCAATTACGAATAGCCAGATCTTTCGCAGTCGGCCGGCGTCCGTTGGCCCTTCCGATCCCTTTCCAAAGTGTTCGTGCGGTACAAGTTCGTTGACCAGCCAGAGAGCGAAGCCGCCGATAAATAGGAAGGCGATCGCCTGCGTTACCGCGCTCGTTGTTTCAGAACCCGCGTTTCGCAAACCGTCGATGCTCGGCAGGAGTAGCGAGAATATTGTCGCTGCAAGCATTACTCCCGCTGCGAAACTCAGCAGATTGTTGTTCAAACGCTCATTTAGTTTCCGGAGAAAAAGTGCCGGGACCGCACCGAGAGCTGTCGCTCCGAGCCCGGCGATGAGCGTCGCAATGATCGCGTTGAAAAATGGCTCGGATGTGAACTGCATTCTGCCCGCTTAGCGTTTCAAGTACCTGAGAGACGCCATCACCTTCACTGCCTCGCGGAGCGTAATGTCACCCCGGTCAGCAACAAGCGAATACCATTGCTGGAGCGTGTTCTTTGGCTGATAGCGCTCAAGCGAGCCGACCCAGGAAACAAAAAGACTTTTCTCCTCGTCCATCGAATAGCCTGCCTGGATGCGTCCGTCGAAATAAGAATTCCGTCCATAGACCTGCGGCGAGCTGACGTCGCCGATACCGTCATTGACCGACTGGATCGTGAACGAACGTCCCTTGGCATTGCTGTAGGTCAGAGTGTATCCGACGATCTCTGGTGCCGGAGGTTCTTCGATAACAACGGCGTCAAGTTTGAAGCCCGCCGGAATGTAAGTCGGAACGCCGACTGCGGCATTCAGCCCTTTCAGTTCCGCTATCTGCTCCGAGGTGAGTCCTGCAGCTTTGCCGTCGGTATATGCTCGCTGAGCAACGGCAACGGACGCGAAAGCGGTGAACACGAGAAGCAAAAGTATGGGTGAAGTGAGTCGTTTCATGTTGTTTGTTGGAACCGTACCGCAGCGGGTGCACTTGTCGGCACGCAAAAAATCCTTATCCTTATATGCAATTATGGTATCGAACAAAATCAGAACCCGGACAGTTCTTCGAGCATTATTCCTTTTGTTGCTGGCTTCGGCAAGCGTAAATGCGGACGCGGTCGACCGCATCGTTCGCGAGCGAATGCAGGAGAGGAATATTCCCGGGGCGGCCATCGCCGTTATCCGCAAAGGAAAGTTGGAAAAGGTGAAAGGCTACGGGCTTGCTAGTCTCGAATTTGAGGCGCCCGTTACGGCCGACTCGGTCTTTGAGATCGGTTCCGTCTCAAAACAAATGACCGCTGCCGGAATTCTCTTGCTTGTTCAGGACGGCAAGGTCGGGCTCGATGAAAAGATATCCGCATATCTTCCGGAAACGCCGGAGGCGTGGAACGGCGTAACCGTCCGGCACCTGCTCTCGCACACCTCCGGTATCAAAAGTTACACGGGCCTTTCGGGTTTCGAGCTTTCGCGACGCATTTCGATGGCACAGTTCATAAAACAGCTTTCACCGCACCCGCTTGAGTTCACCCCCGGAGAGAGGAACGTATATAGCAACAGCGGCTTTAACCTGCTTGCTTACATCATCGAAACACAGAGCGGAAAAAAGTACCTGGACTTCATGCGGGAGCGCATTTTTCGCCCGCTTGGGATGGACCGGACCGGCGACCGTGACCCGCAATTCATCATTCCGTTTCGTGCTTCGGGATACGAATGGCGCATCGACCGTTACACCGGACGCGACGGAAACCTCACCGATCTGATGGGGGCCGGTTCGATCACATCAACGATCGAGGACATGATCAAATGGGAGCGTGCACTTCGTGGCGATGTGTTCCTTCGTCCAGAAACAAAACGCGAGATGTGGACACCGTTCACCTTCAACAACGGCGAGCGGTCGGCCTATGGTCTTGGCTGGCGCATCAGCGACGTTCGCGGACACAAACTCATCGGACACACGGGGCAAACCGCCGGCTTCGGTGCCGCCATTTTTCGTTACGTTGATTCGGACATAACGGTCATCGTTCTCAGCAATCTCGGCGAACTCGGAATGGGAGGCTTGATCGCAACATCGATCGCGAAAACTTTTATTCCAACACTTTCACTAAAAAATATTCGCGTGGCACTTGGCGACGATGAAAAGCGAAATGCATTTCTTCTTGAAGCACTGGGCGCGCGAATTGCGAACCGGCCCGATGCTTCGAGGTTAACGCCCGAGCTCCTTCGGGCGATCACCTCGCCGCGGGCCAAGGCCGCAAACGATCGTATCGGGAGGTTTGGCGAGGTTCGGAAACTGCGGTTCATAGGGATGGAAACCGTTGAAAATAAAAGTATTTACCGGTACGTTGCCGAAGCCGATAAACGGCTTATGCTTTGGCGGTTTTCTCTTGATAGTGATGGCCGGATAAGTGAGATGACGCTCGAGGAAGACGAATGAAAACGGACGGATCCTGACGATATCAGATTGTGATAGCACAGAAGACCGACGCGCAACAGATGAAACGAAGACGCCTGCGACGTAACCTCACGTTTTTAGTTATACATACGGGTTAAAACTTAAAGAAAAACTTTACACAAAAGAATAAATTTATGTTACGTTATACCTGTTCCGTTTTTGCTTTACCCTAATCCAAACTTTGACTTGAGAAGAAAATATGGCAGCAACAAAAAAACCAGCAGCAAAGAAAGCTCCGGCGAAGAAAGCCGCAGCTCCGAAAAAGGCAGCAGCTCCGGCCAAGAAAGCCGTAGCTCCGAAGAAGGCAGCACCTGCTAAGAAGGCGGCTCCGGCCAAAAAGGCAGCGGCTCCAAAGAAGGCAGCACCTGCTAAGAAAGCAGCTCCGGCTAAAAAGGCAGCGGCTCCGAAGAAGGCAGCACCTGCTAAGAAAGCGGCTCCGGCCAAGAAGGCAGCAGCTCCGGCTAAAAAGGCAGCGGCTCCGAAGAAGGCAGCACCTGCTAAGAAGGCAGCTCCGGCCAAGAAGCCGGCCGCAAAGAAAAAGTAGCTCGCTACTTCACCCCAAGGAAAACACAAATGCCCGACGAACGATGGACTTCGCCGGGCATTCTTATTTTTACTTCAGGCGTCGATCAGAATGTAAGTAGCAGTTCGCCGCCCTCTTCTCCGACCATCACGCTCCCGCCTTCGGTAAGCTTTCCGAACAGGATCTCGTTCGCGAGCGGCTGCTTTATTTTTTCATGTATCAGCCGTGCCATCGGACGCGCCCCATAGCGGCCATCAAAGCCGTTTTTAGCAAGCCATTCACGAGCCGCATCATCAAGCTTTACAACAACGCGCTTCTCTGCGAGCTGTCCATTCAGTTCCTTGATGAACTTATCAACGATCGACTTGATGACCTCGAGATCCAGCGGCTTGAAAGCTACCCAGGCATCGAGCCGATTGCGGAACTCCGGTGTAAAGGTTCGCTCGATCGCTCCTTTTCCCTGTCCTTTCGTTTCGGATTGATTCCTAAAACCCATGCCGCCGCTTGATAGCTCGCGAGCACCGGCGTTGGTCGTCATTATCAGGATAACGTTTCGGAAGTCCGCCTTCTTGCCGTTGTTGTCGGTAAGCGTCGCGTTGTCCATCACCTGGAGCAGAAGGTTGAATAGGTTCGGGTGTGCTTTCTCGATCTCATCGAGCACCAGCACGGCGTGCGGCGTCCGCATGATCGCCTCGGTCAGCAAACCGCCCTGATCAAATCCAACGTATCCCGGCGGAGCACCGATCAATCGCGAGATAGTATGCGGTTCGGCATACTCACTCATATCGAACCTCAGGAACTCGATGCCAAGCTGCTCGGCGAGTTGCTTCGAAAGTTCGGTCTTGCCGACACCAGTCGGACCCGAGAAAAGGAAGGAGCCGACCGGCTTCGTCTCATGACCAAGCCCGGCTCGCGAGATCTGGATCGCATCGACCACACGGTCGATCGCCACGTCCTGTCCAAAAATATGTCGCCTGAGATCTTCTCGAAGCGTCTTCAGCCGCTCCTTCTCGTCGCCGACAACGGTCTTCGGCGGGATCTTTGCCATTCGTGCGACGGTGTTCTCGACCATCTGAACGGAGACGCGCTTCGGCCTTCGGCTCTCGGGCAAAAGCTTGACGGCGGCGCCGACCTCGTCGATCACGTCGATCGCCTTGTCAGGAAGAAAGCGGTCGTTGATATATTTGCCAGCAAGCTCAGACGCCGTTCGAAGAGTTTCGTTCGGATACTTTACGCCGTGGTGCTCTTCGTAAAATCGCTTGAGGCCCTTGAGTATTTTGTAGGTCTCCTCGATCGTGGGTTCACCGATATCGATCTTTTGAAATCTGCGAGCAAGCGCACGATCACGGTCAAATGCTGCTTTGTACTCGGCAAATGTTGTGGAGCCGATGCAGCGAAGTTCGCCTGCGGCGAGAGCCGGTTTCAGAATGTTCGAGGCATCCATCGCTCCGCCTGAAACCGCACCGGCTCCGACGATCGTGTGGATCTCGTCAATAAAAAGGATGGCGTTCTCTTGTTTCTTGAGCTCGGTTATTATTGCCTTGAACCGCTGTTCGAAGTCGCCGCGGTAACGCGTCCCGGCAACGACCGCTCCCATGTCCAGGGCGAATATTTTTGCGTCTGCCAACACCTCGGGCACGTCTCCGTTTGCGATCTTTAGTGCGAGGCCTTCGGCCAGTGCGGTCTTGCCAACTCCGGGTTCGCCTACGTAAAGCGGGTTGTTCTTCTTCCTGCGGCAGAGCACCTGAATCGTGCGCTCGATCTCTGCCTCGCGGCCGACGATCGGATCGATGGCACCCTCTTTTGCTTTCGCCACGAGCTCGACCGTAAAGCTCTCGATCGGGTTTGCCTGCTTTTGCCGCCGAGGACCGAACGGATTTTCATCATCGTCGTCGTCAAAATCCGGTTCGTCGTCCATTGGCCCAAAGGTATCGACCTTCGAGATGCCGTGCGAGATGTAGTTGAGAATATCGAGTCGGGTTATACCCTGTTGCAATAGAAGATATACGGCGTAGCTCTGCTCGGCCTGATAAAAAGCGGCGAGAACATTTCCCGCATCTACCGCTCTTTGGCCACTGCCTTCGGCCTGAAGGATCGCGTAGTTTATCGTTGATTGAAATGTGCCCGTTAGCTCCGGCAGAACCTTTACGCCTTCGGGCAGCTTTTCCAACACGCCCTCGAAATACTCTTCCAGGGCATTGGCGATCTCATCGGTCCGAGCGCCGCAATTGAAAAGTATTTCTTGGGCCGCACCGTCGTGAAGCAGTGCGTAAAGCAAGTGCTCAAGCGTAACGAACTCGTGGCGATGGGTTACCGCCTGATCGACCGCGAAGCTGAGCGTGTTCTCGAGTTCTTTCGTCAACATGTCTTATAGCTATAGTCTACCAATTTCGCTCACGATCATCACGGGAAAATGCGACCGCTAACATTTTACCGGAGCGAAGCCCCTTGCTGACCGATCTCGGAGACGTAGGTATTGAACGGAATTCCTGTCTGTTCGTACGCCTCAGCCATTGCCGCTCGGACTATTTCCGCCCGCTCGCGCGTTTTGCTCAGCATGAATATCGACGGCCCTGAACCCGAGATACCGCCGCCGATCGCCCCGGCCGCGAGCCCGGCAGCTTTTGCTTCGTCAAATTGCGGTATCAACCCTCGCCGGGCCGGTTCGACGATTTCGTCCACAAGGCTGCGGCCGATGAGCTCGTAATCGCCCTTCTCAAGCGCCGCAACAAGAGCCCCGAGATTGCTCCAGTTCCTGACCGCCGACCTGAGCGGCACTAGGTCGGGCAGGACAGCTCGTGCCTCGGCGGTCTTGACCTCGATCTGCGGATGAATGATAGTCGCAAACAGCGGCGGAAAATCGAGCCGAACAACATCGATCGGGTCGATCGAACGCACCAAGACAAAGCCGCCGAGTATACACGGCGCAACGTTGTCCGCGTGGCGAGCACCAGAGGCGAGCCGCTCGCCTTCCATCGCGAATTCGATCAACTTCACCGCTGGGAATTGTTCTTCCAGCAGCCAGTTCGTCGCCACCACCGCTCCGCAAGAGCTTGCCCCGCTTGATCCGATACCGCTTCCCGGCTTGATCGCTTTTTCGATCTCGATCTCAACCCCAAAGTCCGCACCCGCCTCTGCCAGCATCGCCTCGACGGCAACTCCGGCTACGTTCTCTCGCGGATCGGTCGGCAACCCAAATTCGTCTTTGTGAACGATCGCTATGCCCGGCTCGTCCCTCCTGCGGACCGTCACCTCATCGAACGGTTCGTCGATCGCAAAGCCGAGGCAGTCAAATCCGCAGACTACATTTGAGACCGTCGCCGGGGCTCGCACCGTTACTTCTTTCATATTTCCCTATTCCGCGATGTTCGTAATATCATTGTTCCGGAGCAGACGCCACCCACTCATTTTTGAATGCAATACTTTAGCACAAACGGCCGAGCGGCCGTCGTCGGTTTCCGGGAAGCACTACTTATGGGCCAGCCGGAGGACGGCGGACTATATTTTCCCTCGCAAATTCCGGATCTCTCCGAACTCTCCGGGTCGGCTTGGTCGCCCGGCAGCGAAGCCGAGACCGTATTTCGTCTGATGCACGCCTATGTTGCAGGCGAGATCACCGATGACGCCCTGCGGGCCATCTGCGAAGAAGCCATCAATTTTCCTTTCCCGCTGATTGAGATCGAACCAGGCGTTTTCGTTCTTGAGCTTTTTCATGGGCCAACACTTGCGTTTAAGGACGTCGGAGCACGGTTCATGAGCAGGTGCCTAGGCCATTTTTCCAATTCGATCGGTAAGCGTGCGGTAGTCATCGTCGCAACCTCCGGAGATACGGGCGGTGCCGTGGCACACGGATTTGCCGGAGTTGAAGGTGTTTCGGTGGTCATCTTGTACCCGAAAGGACGGGTAAGCCGCGTTCAAGAGCTCCAGTTAACGCGAACTGCTTCGAATGTAATTACAATGGAGGTACAGGGCTCGTTTGACGACTGCCAAAAACTCGCTAAAACCGCTCTTGCGGACCCGACACTCCGCCACAATTACTTCCTGACCTCAGCAAACTCGATAAACATTGCCCGATGGCTGCCCCAGCAGACCTATTATTTTACGACTATCCGGCAATTGGCAGGCAAAAGGGTCGTTTTTTCGGTCCCGAGCGGCAATTTTGGCAACATAGCCGCGGGTTTGCTTGCACAAAGCTCGGGGTTGGAGGCGAAGTCTTTCATCGCGGCGTGCAATGCGAATGATGTCGTGCCGAGGTATCTCTTGACCGGCGACTACAATGCCGAGCCCTCCCGAAGGACGCTCTCAAATGCGATGGATGTGGGCGATCCCAGCAATCTCGCGAGGATTTGTGAGCTTTTTGGCAATGACATCGGCCGTATTCGGGAGAATATGGCGGCGGTCAGCATTTCGGACGAAGAGACGGCTGCGACCATCAAAAAAGTGCACGAAGTTTGCGGTTACACGATGGATCCGCACACTGCCGTTGCTTACCGAGCCCTAACGAGATCGCACACTCGGGCCCGAGATGAGGTTGGCGTTGTTCTTTCAACCGCTCATCCAGTCAAGTTCGATTCAGTCGCGGACATACTTGGTAATAACATTTCAGTGCCCGAGTCTGTTGCCAAACTCGAGATGCTCGAGCGAAGGGCGGTTGAGATCACCAGCAGTTACGAAGAAATGGTCGAAATGATCAAGGAGTCGCTATGAAAGTGCTAAAGTTTGGCGGATCGTCGGTCGCCGGGGCCGAGCGTATCTCTAATGTAGCCACGCTGGTCAAAGCGGCTTCCGAAACAGACAGGATCGCCGTCGTGCTTTCGGCCTTGCAGGGAACGACCGACCGGCTCATCGAGGCCGGCCGGCTCGCGGAATCCGGCGACGACGGATACCTTGAGAAGATTCATGAGATCGCATCGCAAACCGAAACCGCGGTTTCGACGCTGTTTCCCGCGTTTGTGCCGGTCGAGCTAAGCGAATTCATAGACCATGCCGTTGATGAGGTCGAAAGCATATGCGAGGGTGTCCGCCGCGTCGGCGAACTTTCGGGCCGGACGCTCGACCGCATCCTCAGCTTTGGCGAACTTGTCTCGTCACGCATTCTTTATGAAAGGCTCACGAACGAACACCTCAGCGTTGAATGGGTCGATTCGCGCAAGATGATCCGGACGGATAAGCGGTATGGTTCGGCCGTGGTCGACATCAACCGTACCTATTCAAATCTACAAGAGCATATTGCATCATCGGAATCCCGTATCCTGATCTTTCCGGGCTTCATCGGTTCCGCCGCGGACGGCTCGACCACGACGCTCGGCCGAGGCGGTTCGGATTATACGGCCGCTCTCGTCGCCGCTGCGTTGGATGCCGATCTTCTTGAGATATGGACCGACGTCAGCGGAATGATGTCTGCCGATCCGCGCTACGTGCGAAACGTCCGCCAGATCCCAAGCATCAACTATCTCGAGGCAATGGAACTCTCGCATTTCGGAGCGAAGGTTCTCTATCCGCCTACGATCCAGCCCGTGATGGCGAAGGGCATTCCGCTCCGGATCAAGAACACCTTTCAGCCCGCCGATCCAGGGACGCTCGTAGAAGCAGTTTCCACTGACCGAAACGACATTATCCGCGGCATCAGCAGTATCGACGGCATTACCGTCCTGAGCCTCGAAGGCAGCGGAATGGTCGGCGTTCCGGGGTTCTCGAAGCGGCTCTTCGACGCTCTCTCCCGGGCCGGCATAAACGTTGTTCTCATCACTCAAAGCTCTTCCGAACACTCGATCTGCGTTGCGGTCGAAGAGCGATTCGCCACGCTCGCGAAGGAGGTTGTCGACACTGAGTTCGAGGGCGAGATCAGCTTCGGCAAGATCGATCCGCTGCGGGTCGAGAGCGGTTTTTCCATCCTCGCCATCGTCGGCGACAATATGAAAGAACACACCGGCGTCAGCGGCCGGATGTTCATGACGCTCGGCCATAACGGCATCAACATACACGCAATTGCGCAGGGTTCCTCGGAGCGGAACATCTCCGCCGTTATCACAACATCCGATGTCCGCAAGGCAGTCAACTCGCTCCACGAGGAGTTCTTCTCCGATGGCCGCAAGCAGGTCAATGTCTTTATCGCTGGCGTCGGAACTGTCGGCAGCCGGTTGATCGGCCAGATCAGGCAGCAGGCCGAGCATCTTTCCGAAATGCTTCGGATCAACATACGCGTTGTCGGCATCGCTCGGAGCAACCGGGCAGTGGTCGCCGATGAAGGCATCGAGCTCGAGGACGTCACTTCGCGAATCGAGAAAGCCGGCGAGATGTCGATATCGGAGTTCGCCGATGAGATAATTGACCTGAATCTTCGCAACTCTGTCTTTGTCGACGTGACGGCGAGTGAGGATGTTGTAGGCGTTTACTCGCGTCTGCTCGCAAAGAGTGTCTCGGTCGTCGCCTGCAACAAGATCGCCTGCTCCTCCGGCTTTGAGCGGTACCGCGAGCTTAAGTCGCTCGCCTCCGAATTCAATTCCAACTTCCTGTTTGAGACGAATGTCGGTGCCGGTCTGCCCGTCATCAACACCCTCAATGACCTGATAAGGAGCGGCGACCGTATTCACCGAATCGAGGCCGTTCTCTCCGGCACGTTGAACTTTGTCTTCAACAATTACGACGGCAGCGAACCGTTCGCCGATGTCGTCCGGCGAGCGCAGGCCGAGGGCTACACCGAGCCCGACCCGCGGCTTGACCTGAGCGGAACAGACGTCGCCCGAAAGATCCTGATACTCGCCCGTGAGTCCGGCAACAGCATCGAGATGGAAGACGTCGCGATCGATGGCTTTCTCCCCGAAACTTGCCTTTCCGGCTCGGTCGAAGATTTTTATTCCGAAATGCTCAAGCAAGAAAGTGTTTTCAAGGGGCTTTTCGAATCGGCCGCTTCCGAGGGAAAGATGCTCAAGTTCATCGCCTCGCTCGATGGCGGCAATGCATCCATCGGGCTGCGGGCGATCGGCCCCGAGCACGACTTCGCCCGCCTTTCTGGAAAAGACAACGCAGTTCTGTTCTATACCTCGCGATATTCCGAACAACCTTTGGTCGTCAAAGGTGCCGGTGCGGGTGCCGACGTTACGGCCGCGGGCGTTTTTGCCGATATCATCCGAGCGGCCCGGACCTGATTGCTCAGCGTGAGTTTTTGCTAAGATGTAACCGTGACGACCGATATTGCAAGTAATCTGACCCAGGTGCGAAGGCGTATTACGCTTGCTGCCAAACGTGCCGGACGCGACCCCGCCGAGGTCAAGCTGATCGCCGTAAGCAAAACCAAACCTGCCGCTGCGGTGCGTGACGCGATCGCCGCCCGCTGCCACGCCTTTGGCGAAAACAAAGTACAGGAAGCTGAGGGAAAGATCTCCGAGATCGGCCAAGAAGGCGCCGAATGGCACCTCATCGGCCATCTCCAGAAAAATAAGGCCCGTTCTGCCGTTCAGCTTTTCGACGTCATACATTCCATCGATTCGCCGGAGCTTGTCCATCGTCTCGAACGCATCTGCGGCGAGGAGGGCAAGTGGACGCTCGACGTTCTTATTCAGGTCGACCTTGCAGGCGAAGAGACAAAGTCCGGCGTTGCGGAAACTCAGCTTCAGCTCTTGGTCGAGGTATTGAAGCGGTGCGAACATTTGCGATTTGTCGGTCTAATGGCCCTGCCGCCGTTCTTTGATGACCCAGAAGATGCTCGCCCTTTCTTCCAAAGGCTTCGTGCAATTCGCGACCGACTGCGGGATGAAGGGGCCTTCACCGCCGGCGACGGCGAGCTCTCGATGGGAATGACGCACGATCTTGAGGTGGCGATCGAAGAAGGGGCGACCATGGTTCGCGTCGGAACTGCGATCTTCGGCGAAAGAAATTGAGTATTTTGAGTAACGCGATGCTTTCATTGACCGTTTATCCTATCGTTCGGCTTGTCATCTGGGGAGCATTTCTCCTTTTTCTGGCACTGCTGATCCTCCGACTTATCTTTAACTATGCTGACCCGAATCCGTTTGGCACGGTTGGCAGATTTAGTTTCAAGATCCGTAAGATCACGGAGCGGTTCGTATACCCTGCGGCTCGCTTACTCGCAAATTATCGCGTTGACATAAAGCTCGCACCGCTCGTCGTTATCTTCATCGCTCTCGTCCTTACTTACTTGAGCACGCAGATCATCGGCAATGCGTTCTTCGTCATCGACGGGCTTTCTGCCTCCATCGTCGGTGGAAACGTAAAGGCGACCATCGGCTATATCCTTTATGGCCTGCTCAGCTTGTTCGTGCTCATGATCGTCTTGCGGTTCGTGTCGCAGTGGTTCGTCTATACGAGCAACACGCTTTTCGCATTTGCCCGCCGGGTGACGGACCCAATAATGCTTCCGGTTCAGCGGCTGATCCCGCCGATCGGTATGTTTGACATCTCGCCGATGGTCGTCCTTATCCTGATATTCCTGCTGCAGGCGGCGGTGATGGCGATTTTCGTGCGGTAATGGTCTGCCTGATGCCCATCGAGATACGCGAATCAGAAGACGGCGTCACCTTCTCGGTAAGGGTCATTCCTCGTGCCTCGCGAACTGAAATTGCGGGTGAAATAGGCGGGGCGGTGAGGGTGAGAGTTTCCTCACCGCCGGTGGATGGAGCGGCAAATGATGTACTTATTCGGCTGATCGCTAAGCGGCTTTCGGTTCCTCGGTCGGCGGTCGAGATAGTCTCGGGCTCCGCTTCAAGGACCAAGCTCGTTCGGGTCAGCGGCGTTACGACCGAGCGACTGCGAGACGCTCTCTTGAGCTAACTGGCTTTTTCTGTCTTCGGAAGCTCTTACGAAAGACGATATAACCAAGCCATACGAGCAGCAGTGCGGCCAGCGTCTCCATAAAAAGCACCGAAGAAAGAAACGCCCAACTAAGATCTGCCCGGAGCTCCATTGTTTGCCGAAAAATGATCACATCGGCAACGATGAACAGCCCGCAGAGAAAAAGCACCGTAGTGTTTCTTTTCATACGTCTCCTATTTCACAACGGCGGTATGAATTCGCTGTGACCGCGAACTGAAATCATTTTGAAATCTGCGGCCCGTTTGTTACCGAAATTTTCCGCGTGATATAGTTCTTTTTTCGTTATTTGGCCCAAAGGCCTTCAAAGATCAGTTATGTCAGGACATTCCAAGTGGCACACAATCAAGCATAAGAAGGGGGCACTTGACGCAAAACGCGGCAAGATCTTCACCAAACTTATCAAGGAGATCACCGTCGCGGCTCGCACCGGCGGCAGCGGCGACATCGAGTCGAACGCCCGGCTTCGCAAGGCGGTTCAGGACGCCAAAGGGCAGAACATGCCCAACGACACGATCGACCGGGCGATCAAGCGTGGCACCGGCGAGCTCGAGGGCGTCAACTACGACGAGATCACTTACGAGGGCTACGGCCCGAACGGCGTCGCCGTCCTGATCGAGACGATGACCGACAACCGCAATCGGACGGTCGCCGAGATCAGGCATATTTTTTCGAAGAACGGCGGCAACCTCGGCGAGGCCGGTTCGGTCGCCTGGATGTTCGACAAGAAGGGCTACATCGTTGTCGATAAGGCCGCGAAGACCGAGGAAGAGCTTTTCGAGATCGCCATCGAGGCCGGTGCCGACGATATGCAGGACGATGGCGAGGTCTTCGAGATCCTCAGCGCTCCCGACGCTTTCGACGGCGTGCTCGAAGCGGTCAAATCGGCTGGTATCGAGCCGCAGGCCGCCGAGGTTTCGATGATCCCGCAGAACTACATCAAGCTCGAAGGTGTCGATGCCAAGCAGATGATGAAGCTCTACGATGCGCTTGATGACAATGACGACGTGCAGAAGGTTTACGCGAATTTCGATATCGACGAAAGCGAGATGGAATAGATGAAGCGACAACGTATCACTCCGATCCTTTTTCTGCTGCCGGCCTTGTTGCTTTTTCAGGCCGGTTTTGCATTCCCGCAGAGCGCCTACTTTCCGCCGGCCGGGGCTTGGGAACGCCGCTCGCCTGATCAAGCGGGATTTGACGCGGCGAAGCTTAAGGAGGCTGTCGATTTCGCCATCGCCAATGACGCGAAGGCGCCGCGGAGCCAGGAACTCGGGCAGGCACAGACCTTTGGTCGCGAGCCTTTCGGCGAAGGCATCGGGCTTTTCAAAGATCGCGGCGACGCGTCCGGGCTCATCATCCGGGGCGGCCGCATCGTGGCCGAATGGGGCTCGCCGAACCGCGTCGATATGTCGCACAGCGTGACGAAGAGCTTTCTTTCGTCGGTCGTCGGCATCGCGTTTGACCGCAAGATGATCCGCTCGCTGCAAGACCGCGCGGCGGACTACTCGACGATCACGCTGCCTTACGTACCCGGCCAACGCTTCGATCGGGCCGAGGATTTTGGCAAGCAGCAGTACATCGACCTCTTTGCTGGCCCGCACAACAGCAAGATCACCTGGGAGCATCTTCTCCGCCAGACCAGCGACTGGGAAGGCACGCTCTGGGGCAAGCCTGATTGGGCCGACCGGCCGGATCGCGACGCGACCACCTGGCTTACCCGCAAGCGGAACGAACCCGGCACCGTTTATGAATACAACGACGTCCGCGTCAACGTCCTCGCACTTGCTGCGCTCAACGTCTGGCGTCGGCCGCTGCCTGAGGTCTTGCGCGAGCATCTGATGGATCCGATCGGAGCTTCGAACACTTGGCGTTGGTTCGGTTACGAGAATTCTTTCGTCGTGCTCGATGGCCGCATAATCCAATCCGTCAGCGGCGGCGGCCACTGGGGCGGCGGGATGTTCATCAACGCCTACGACATGGCCCGGTTCGGGCTGCTGACCGCTCGCGGCGGCCGCTGGGGCGAGCGTCAACTTCTCTCCGAAGAGTTCGTCCGCCAGGCCCGCACACCGACCTCGGCCCAGCCGACCTACGGCTTTATGAACTGGTTCCTCAACACAGACCGCAAGTTCTACCCCGCCGCTCCGGCCACCGCCATCGCACACATCGGCAACGGCACGAACCTGATCTACGTCGACCCCGAAAGCGACCTCGTCATCGTCGCCCGCTGGATAGAGAACGGAAAGATCAACGAGCTCATAGAAAAAGTAACCCTCGCCTGCCGGCCTTGATAGTTGCGAAGTTGCTGAGTTACGGAGTTGCAGAGTTTTGAGTCCCACCTTCATCCGGCCGATTACTATTCCAAATTCCAGATTCCAGATTTCATGATCCGCGATTTGGAATTTGGAATCTGGAATTCGAAATTTCCACCGTTTCATTTCCAAAAGCCGACTGCGCGTTTCTGAAACGGTTGAAACGAATGAAAGAAATGAATCGCCTGAAACGACTGAAATAAGTGAAACGCTCGGTGCCGCGAGGGATCGCCAAGCCGAAATGCGCATTCCAAATTCCGCACTTCGTCTTGTTCTGTTTTTTTCGAGTATCGCGCGTTCGCGGAAACATCGGAAACATCGTGAACGCCGCGAACAACGAAAACGCCGTGAACACCGCGAACATCTGGAACACGCGGGCTGGTCTTGGGCCTTTGGTCTTCGGTCTTTGGACATTGACCGATCGGAATGTCGTTTTCGATCGTCGGCGTTCTTTCGCATTGTCAATTGTTAATTGGACCATCGTTAATTGGTTAAATGTGGACAATGGGCTTGGCTTTAGGAAATGTTCATTTTCACGCTCGATCTTCAAACTCCGTTTGATTAGTAATTACGAATTTCTAATTACTAATTAGTAAGAATAAGGGACCTCGGTCTGCTTTCCCAGAACTCACCGCCCACTTTCTCCCGCTATCCATTTTCCTAGGCCTTTTGGGCAATGTGAATGGCGATCCGTGAGGTATGGAAGAGATGGATGATATAGATAGTTGTGAGTTACAGAGTTTCAGAGTTGCGAAGTTTCGGAGTTTTGAGTCCCGGCTTTAGCCGGCTTGCGTGAGTCGTCGAAGACGACGGAATTGATGTAGCCCACATCGTGAGATGTGGGACACGGCCAGATCAAAGCCTGAACCGTCGAAGACGGTGGCATTTGCACTGGAGATCTCGAACCACGAAACAAGAAAAGAAGAAAACCGGGAGCTTGTCTGTGGCTTCTGTGGATCTCGTCTGTGGTTTCTTTGGTCTTTCGCTTTGCAGGCCTATGAACACAGAAAGCACAGAACCAAAACCGACCCACATAGACCGGCCCGGCGGCTCTGCCGCTCTATTTGCGGAAAAGTTCCACTTTTCCGAGAGGCCGCCAACATTCTTGCGGCTATGCCGCCGGCGGCGGAGCCGCGTGAGGTGTGTTGGTCGCGACGGTGAAGCAGAGCTTCACCGCAAATAGAGCGGCGTAGCCGTAAGAACTCGCAGCCGATCTGTTCTCTGCCCGCGGCTCCCTCTGCACTACACCAATTTGATGACGCATTTCCCGGCCGGGCGGGCTATAATGCCATCTGGCAACTTGCGGCGAAGTACTCGACTCGAATGAACATTCAGCGGCGTTCACCCTCTCTTAGAGCGGAACCTTCTGAAGCCCGCGGGTGCAGACGGAAATCGCAATATCGCAGGCCAGACCCCGTTGGTTAGGTTGTTCAACCCGTAAGCCTATCAATACACGAAGCGGCAGAAAACCTGGAATTTGCACGACAAATTAAGGCAGGAGAATCGATGGATTACACGTCCGCTCACAATTCGGCTATCGAACGGGAGGCAATTATCCGACGTGAACTAAAAATTACCGGCGGATTCGCTGGAGGTCTTATAAAACAATCTGTACCAAAAATGAGGTAAACGGGGAATTAGAAAATGTCTAAAAAGATTCTGTTAGCTTTCATATTCGGGTTCGTACTCTCAACTCAAATTAGCGCACAGGATGCTCGAGTAGTTCGTTCGTCTGCGACAACTTCCGATAACATAAGTTTTGAGGCTTGGGTTAACAATTCCGTATTGAGTCCTGAACAGAGTGCTTCAATTACTTACAAGATTGTTAATAGAAGCGACAAATCAATCTACCTTGTTCGCAAGGAAAGTGAGGTCGAGTTCGTGATTGAAGATGACAAAGTGATCTTTCCACGACCAGTAGTTCTTTTAGACGGACACGAGCAGTTTGATTATCATTTTCGGGAAATCAAAGGTAAATCTAGATTTCTCGGGCAATTGCGTGTTCCGGCAACAGATCTCGACAAACTGCAGTACGATTCAATGCTTGTTCTGGTGGGATTCGGGTATGTCCTCAATATTCAGGGTCTTAAGCCTAAGCGCGAGGAACTGAGAGATCCGCTTCCCTATATTTCACTTTTGTCGTCGAGGCTACAAACATTACAGTTAAGTGGATTGTACGTAGATTTACCGCGGTAGTTTAATGTGAATTGTCATTGAGGATCGCAGGTTAGATTTGCATCTGGTTCATTACTTTCGACGTTCAATCATGTCGTAGTGTTTGGTTGACTCTGCAGAAAGCTTCCATAGGAGAAGACCGGAACGACGGTGAACTGGAACCAGACTTACACTTTCGACCGATACGGAAACAGGAACTTCAACGAGAGCCTGACGACGACGCTGCCGATTGGTGACGCATTTCCCGGCCGGGCGGTCTACAATGCCCTCGGGCAACTTGCGGCGGATTAGTCGACTCAAATGAACATTCAGCCGCGTTCAAGCTCTCTTAAAGCCAAACCTTCTGAAGCCCTCTGGTGCTGACGACAATTGCAATATCGCAGGCCAGACCCCGTTGGTTCGTATGGTCAAAAAGTAGTTCTCAGGCCGGGCAGTTCAGGTCCGAATGGAGAACCGACAATAGAAATTCAAACACAAAATGGAAGACCAACAGATAAATTTAGATACAAATTACAGCATATCTAAAGGTCGTCTGCAAAAATGGCAGATACTTTCGGATTCGCCCCAAATAGACTGTATGGTAAGTCTGCGGCATGATGAGGCAGACCTTATAATTATTCTGCGCCCTCTTGATTTTCATGGTCGCTACTTTAAGGTCAAGTTTGACAGCGCCATGTGTCTTCGAAATACGCCGGAGGGCTTGTTTCTGAATGGCGTCGATTTAATCGAAAAGGAATTATGGGGAACTACGTTTTTCACCGTCGCCAATTCCGCATTCGTTCGACAATTTCATGAAAATTCGAGTGGTATATATGACGATTCGAATATAATCCATTACGCAATCTATACTTCCAATTTTTGTATCGATGTTCTTTCAATAGCGGAGCCGTCGGTAACTTGGGTTGACGATCTCGCGGACTTGAATATTGACGACGTATATAAAGAGTCACGGGCAGACAACTGACGGAGTGGTTTACGGGGACGATACGAAATCGATGACCTACACCTACAATCTGTCGGGAACGTTGATCGAGCAGAAATATCCGAGCGGAAGGGTCGTTAAGAATGTTTTAGATAACGAAGGCGATCTGTCGCAAGTTCAGAGCAGGAAAAATGCTTCGGATATTTTCCGTCCCTATGTGAGCAATTTCGTTTACAACGCGGCGGGGGCGGTTTCGAGCATGAAGCTTAGGAATGGAAAGTTTGAAAATGCGCAGTTTAATTCGCGGCTCCAACCGACTCAAATTGGGCTCGGATCATCGGCAAGTACGCAGAATCTTCTCAAACTCAATTTCGATTATGGAACGACCGACAACAACGGCAATGTTAAATCGCAAACGATAACCGTCCCAACAGTCGGAGCGATTCAGGGCTTTGTTGCCAAGCAGAATTACATCTACGATTCGCTGAACCGTTTGAAATCCGCGACGGAGAACATAGACGGCAATCCAACGCCGTCGTGGCAGCAGACATATAATTTCGACCGCTACGGAAATTGTAAATTCGACGAGGCTAACACCACAACGCTGCCAATGGAGTGCACCGAATCCGGCAACCCGGTCGTCTGCGAGGCGATACGGCCAATCGTCAATCCTTTGGCAAACGCGGCGAATAATCGACTGAGTTCGACCGGTTGGCAATATGACACCGCTGGCAATACGACCGTCGATGCCGAAGGCCGCTCGTTCATCTACGACGCGGAGAACAAGCAGGTCGAGGTCGAGAACGCGCTCGATCAGAGCATTGACAAGTACTGGCACCGCGTTCAAGGATCCGACTTGGGGTTTGAGCCCTTACTGACGTCGGGCCTCCGACACAGACGGGCGGGTGGAAGATCTTGCTCCCTTTCAGGGAGCGGGTTGGTGGCCAACCAAACCCGGGGTTTCACCCCGGGCTATTATCTTCGTCACCTTCGGCGACGGCGGAACCCGCTCGCACCGCAAGCCGGCTAAAGCCGGGACAGCCCGAATGCGGAATTCGGAATGATGAATGCGGAATCTGGGCAAAAGAGGGAACTCATAACAGGGACTCTACATTCATAGTTCATCATTCAACATTTATCATTCCAAGAGACACCCTCCCTACTGGTCGGGTTTCCGCCTGTGGGTTCCGCATTCGAGTTGCGCCTTCCCTTACGGTCGGGCAACTGACAGGGCATTCCGCATTTGGCTGGTTCCGGCGTTAGCCGGCCTTTTACTGCGGCGCCATTGCCGGTATTTCTGCCGGTAAAATTTTTGTTAAGTCCAACCATTTCAGCGTTTTTGACCTGCTTTGCCATCTCCAAAGCGACATTTTCTGCCGGTATGATTGCCGGTAAACACATGACCAGAAAGCGGCGGGAGAGGTACTTGACGCTATTGCTACAATTACCAAAGGGCAGAGAGCGGCGTAAACTGGAGCATCTGTACGTCGAGAATCCGACAGGGGTAAATTCGGGAATGGAACTCACGAGAAGTTTGTATCTATGAGAATTGCAGCGTTGAGGGTAGTCGCCTTAGTGATAGCAGTGGCTTGTTCTTGTGTTGGCCAATCGATGGAGAATGGAATCGAGGGAATTCTCCCGCTCGTGAGCACCAAGGAAGATGTGGAGAAGGCGTTTGGCAAAGGTGAACGAGATTCTGACGGCTTCTATTTTTTCCGCACGACCGCAGCGTTCCTTCGATTTGATTTTTCAACCCACCGCTGTGAGGACGTCCCGTTTGGTCGAGGCGAATACGACGTCCCTCCCGGCACGGTTCTCTTCTATACGTACAATCCGAATGAGGCCAAGCCGTTGAGTTCGATCAGTTACAACAAAGAACAATACTACGAGGACAGTTCGGGGTCGGCGAAAGGCGGGTTCACACTGTTCAGTAAAGACAACAGTATTCATATTGGGGTTCAGGAACAAATAACTCCTGAGAAAACAGAATGGTTTTTTGTGGGCGCTTTATTCCGTTTTTCCAAGGAACAAAGAGATCGGTTACGGTGTAAGGAAGGCAACTGAACTGCGGTCCGTTTTCAATTTCCCGCTAAAACTAATGTTGGTTGGATGGTGTTTTCGGTGGGGTTGAAGGTGCCGATGGCGAGGAGTTCGCCGGTCTCGCTGAGCATTTTTACGCGTTGGCCTTCGGAGAAGTTTGCGTCTGAGATGCGGGTTGCGAGGCCGTTGAGCGTTTGAGCGACGCGGTCTTCGCGGACGGTGAATTCGGGCATATTGCCGAGAGCTTCGGTCATCGGCAGGAGGAACCGCGAGGGGTCGTCTGCCCTGACGAGATCATCGAGCGTGACGGCCGTCTCGATTCTAAACTTGCCCGCGGCGGTCCGGCGGAGTTCGCCAAGATGGGCGCCGGTGCCGAGTTCGCGGCCGATGTCTTCGGCGAGCGTGCGAATGTATGTGCCTGCCGAGCAGCGGACGAGAAAGCGGAGATGGAATGTTCCCTCTTCGGGCTCGGCGGGCATTCGGTCCTGCGAGAGGTCGAGTTTGTAGATGGTCACATCGGCGGGTTCGCGCTCGACCTCTTTGCCCTCGCGGGCGAGTTCGTAGAGCTTTCGGCCGCCGATCTTTTTTGCCGAATACATCGGCGGAACCTGCTTTATCTCGCCCATAAATTTGCCGATGGCCTCGATCAGCGCGTCGGGCGTTACGGCAACGTCGGCCCGAGCCTCGGCCTCGCGCCGTTCGCCGGTGCGGTCGCCGGTCTCGGTCTCATATCCGAAGCTGACTAGCGCGTCATATTCCTTTTCATCCTTATCAAGAAACTGCGCAAGCCGCGTCGCCCGCCCGACCAGCATAACGAGCACGCCGGTCGCGAAGGGGTCGAGCGTGCCGGTGTGGCCGATCTTTCGCGTTTTGAGTATCCGCCGGAGCCGGGCAACGACGTCGTGTGAGGTCATGCCCTCGGGTTTATCTATAACAAGTATGCCGTCCATTTCCATCATTCTAACCGAAAAAGCGCGCTCGTGCCGCACGGGTTAATTACGTTGGCGGGCTGAGCTTTTTGCCGAACGGGGTGTAAAATTCGAGCCTGTGCGACGAAGGCCGACCGAGATAAAGGACGAGGACCGCGTTATCCGCGATGCGGTACGCTCGCGCGAGCGGACGATGAACCGCGCGGTCAGGCTGCTTGCCGCCAAGCCGCGGTCGGTTGCGGAGCTTCGCGGCCGCCTGCTCGAAAAGGTGTGGACGAATGAGGAGATCGTCGATGCCGTGATCGCCAAGCTTACGGAATACGAATACCTTGACGACGAGCGGTTCGCCCACGACACGGCGGCCGCAAAGCTCCGGCAAAAGCCACAGGGCCGCCGAAGGCTTGAGCAGGCGATGTCGCGGAAACAGCTTGACCGCGAGACGGTCGCGGCCGCGGTCGATGCCGCGTTCGAGAAGCACCCGGAAAGCGAGCTGATCGACCTTGCGATCGCAAAGCGGCTGCGGATCAAGGGCCGCCCCGAGACCCGCGAGGAGCTTAAGAAATTTTACGACCACCTGATGCGGCAGGGCTTCGGCTACGGGCTGATCCGCGAAAAGCTCCGCGATCTGCCTGCAGCGGACGAAGCCGAGGACGCCGCCGAATGAGCCGGAGAGTTCAGTTTGCCTCATCCACAAAATAAGCCCGCCCCGAAATTTTTCTGAATCCGTTACCGCCCCGAAACCGAAAACCTCACCAGAAGGAAAAAATCCTTTCGATACAATTTCGAAAAAAATTCAACGATCAAGGGAGAAGTTATGAAAAAAATTCTTTTTGCAGTATTCGCATTCGTTATGGCGATCGGTGTCGCCAATGTTTCGGCCCAGATGAAGAACGACAAGGACATCGTCGATACGGCGGTCGCAACCCCGTCGCTTTCAACTCTGGTTACGGCAGTTCAGGCAGCCGAATTGGTTGACACGCTCAAGAGCGCAGGCCCGTTCACGGTGTTTGCTCCGACAAATGACGCTTTCGGTAAAGTGCCGCAGGCTACGCTTTCTTCGCTCCTCAAGCCGGAGAACAAGCAGGCCCTGACGGGTGTGCTCACCTATCACGTCGTTGCCGGCAAGCTGGATTCGAAGGCAGTCGCCAAGGCGATCAAAGATGGCAAGGGCAAGGCAGTGCTTACGACCGTTCAGGGCGGCAAGCTGACCGCAATGCTTGATGGCAAGAACGTTGTCCTTATGGACGAAAATGGCAACAAGTCGACCGTAGTTATGGTTGACGTCAAGACCTCGAACGGTATCGTCCACGTCATCGACACCGTCGTGCTTCCGAAGATGTAATCTCGCTTGGCCGCCTGCTCTCGTACACAAACAAGGCGAGAGCAGCGGCCGCGAGCAGAGTTTTCCCTTTCGGCCCTCACCGCCGATAATTCGGGGAAAAAAAGTTCACAGGGGAGGACAGAACTTTCTCCAAGTAGGAATACTCCAATTTAAGCCGGGCATCGGGGGGTGCCCGGCATTTTTGTTTGTGGCCGCCGGGCTTGTGCTAGAATCTTCTCTTTATGACAGGTAGCGAGATAAGGCAGAGATTCCTCGATTATTTTGAGCGGAACGGGCATAAGGTGGTGCATTCCTCACCGCTTTTGCCGGCGAACGACCCGACGCTTCTTTTCACCAACGCCGGGATGAACCAGTTCAAGGACGTCTTTCTCGGCAATGAGAAACGCGACTACAAACGGGCAGTTACTTCGCAGAAATGTATTCGTGCGGGCGGCAAGCACAACGACCTGGACGAGGTCGGGAAAACGGCTCGGCACCACACGTTCTTTGAGATGCTCGGCAATTTTTCGTTTGGCGACTATTTCAAGGAAGACGCGATCAAATACGCGTGGGAGTTCTTGGTCGATGAACTCGGGCTCGACACAGAGCGGCTTTGGTTTTCGGTATTTGAAGGCGACGACGATGTCGGGCCGGACGACGAGGCTCGCGAGCTTTGGATAAAGGCAGGAGCGCGGCCCGAGCGCGTGCTCGGCTTTGGCCGCAAGGATAATTTCTGGCAAATGGGCGACACCGGCCCGTGCGGGCCTTGCTCGGAGATCCACTACTACATGGGCGACGCGCCGGGCGACCCGGAAAAGAACTCGGCGATCTGGGTCAACGGCGAGGGCGACACGACGATGGAGATCTGGAACCTCGTCTTTATGCAATACAACCGGACGCAGGAACCGGACGGCACTTTCAAGCTGACGCCGTTGCCGGCTCCATCGGTAGATACAGGCATGGGCCTCGAGCGGATCACGGCGGTAATGCAAAACGTAAAGACGAACTACGACACGGACCTGATCAGGCCGATCGTGGAATTTGCGGCGAATTTGAAGGCTTAGGCTGAGTCGCGGAGACATAATGTCGACCAAGGTCTTATTGATCGAAAACCAACCGCTCACACGTCTCGGCGTGCGGGCGGTTTTTGCTGTTGCGGCGGAGATCGAACTCATCGGCGAGGCGGACAATGCGGCGGATGGCTTTCGAATGTTCAGCGAACTGCGGCCGGATGTGACGGTCCTCGGGCTGCGGCTTCCGGATTCGTGCGCGATAGATGACCTCGATAACTACTTCATTGAAAACGCGAAGGCGAAGGTGATCGTACTGGCCGAGCACGCCGGCGATGCGGAGATAAGCCGTGCGCTAAAGAAAGGTGCGGCCGGGTATATCTGCAAGGATGTGACGCCCGCGGAGCTGACCGATGCGGTCCGGGCGGTCGCCGCCGGGCGAAAGTATATTCCCGACGACATCGCACGCATTTTGAGCGAGAACCTCGGGCAGGAAGAGCTGACGCGGAGCGAGGCAAATGTGCTGCGGATGATAGTCGGCGGCATGTCGAATAAAGAGATCGCCTTTGCGCTCGACGTTAGCGAGAACACCATCAAGTCGCACATCCAGAATATCTTCGGCAAGCTCGGCGTCTCAGACCGGACCTCGGCCGCCACGACGGCGATAAAACGCGGCATGGTCCGCGTTGACCTTTAGTCAGAACCGCCTGCGTGAGCGGGCGGCCAGTTCCATAAATTATGAACGAGATAAAAAACCCGTTGACGGAATACGCGGAAAGCTTCACCTCCGGCGAGAGCGACGTGCTTCGTGAGCTTCGCGAGCATTGCTATGTTCATTACAAAGATTCCTCGATGCTCTCGGGGTTTTATCAGGGCCGGTTGCTTTCGATGATCTCGCACATGATCCGGCCGAAGGCGGTGCTTGAGATCGGGACGTATCTCGGCTATTCGACCATCTGCCTCGCCGAGGGCCTGGCCGAGGGCGGAAAGGTCATCTCGCTCGACATCAACGAAGAAACGAACGCCGTCGCCCAAAGCTATATCGACCGCACCGAGTACGCCGAGCGGATCAACCTGCGGCTCGGCGAGGCGGCCTACATTCTCCCGCATATGCAGGGGCCATTTGACCTCGTCTTTATTGACGCCGATAAGCCGAACTACTCGAACTACTACAATCTCGTTTTCGACAAGGTCCGCCCCGGCGGCTTCATCGTCGCCGACAACGTCCTCTGGAGCGGCCGCGTGCTCGAAGAAGAAAAAGACGAAGACACCCAAGCCCTCCACGACTTCAACCAAATGGTCCTAGCCGACGACCGCGTCGAGAACATTCTGCTGCCGATAAGAGACGGGCTGATGGTCGCGAGGAAGAAGTAGTTAACCAATTCCTCGTACCGATGACGACGAGATTCAGGTTTGAAACTATAATATTGAATAGTATATTATGAAAGTGAAAGGAAAGCTCCTAACTTTCGTCGAGGTGCCGATTTTTGTGAAGCGGATCGAGGAGCTCGGAGGGTTGGATCTCCTTACGGCTATCGAGGACGAATTGATCGAAAATCCGGAACGCGGCGCCGTGATAAAGGGCACGAACGGAGCAAGAAAAGCCAGAATTGCCGACCCGAGAAAGAGGGGAGGAAAAAGCGGTGGGCTCAGATATATTTACACCTATTTCGTTGCATACGACCGAATCTATCTCCTGTACCTATACGGTAAAGGCGAGCAATCGGAGCTTACGGCGACGCAGAAAAAGCAGTTGGGTGAGGTGATAAAGGAAGCGAAAGAGATGCTTAGGGACAAGCACAACAGTATGGGTAATTGATATGGATGAAAAGATGTTCAAGGATCTGTTGGCCGGAGCCCGACAGATGCGCGATCACGCGGCGGGCAAAAAGGTTGTTGGTGTGCGCGAAGTAGTTCGTGAAGTTAAGCCGCCGCGGCCAATGACGAAGACTGACATTGCCGAACTACGTCGTCGGCTAAATGTGTCACAGTCTGCATTTGCCGTACTCCTCAATACGTCGGCGGCGACAGTGCGGGCGTGGGAGCAAGGCACGAATAAGCCAAGCGGGGCGGCGCTAAGACTCCTGGCGATCGCCCGCAGAAACCCACGGGCACTTTACCTTGATTAATGCTTGTGTATGCGGATAGACATTCAACGCCAGGGCGCTTCGCGGGGAGTTACGTATGGGAAAGATCAAAACGACCCCGTGGGATCCGGCGGAGCATTTAAATTCCGAAAAGGAAATGGCCGCCTATCTTGAGGCTGCGCTTGAGGAGGGCGAGCCATCTTTGGTAGCCGCGGCGCTTGGCGACATTGCACGGGCCCGCGGCATGACCCAACTTGCACGAGATACCGGACTTGGTCGCGAGAGTCTCTATAAAGCTCTGTCGCCAAATGGAAATCCTGAGTTTTCAACCATTATGAAAGTGGTTCAGGCTCTAGGGCTTAAACTCCATGCCACATCAGCCGAATAGCTTGCGTGTCTGAGACAGTTTTGACGAAAATGGCCAGCTCAGAAAAAAAGCAAAATCCACCAACTCTGATCGGTTTTGTAATTACTGTGATTCTTTCGGGAGTGGCGGGAACAATTCCAACTGCGGTCTTAGCAAGTGCTGACAATGGATACGTTGCCGGTTATGCGGTACCTCCCCTTCTACTCCTTACAGCCACGTCCGCAAGCGTATTCGAAAGGAGCACTCGTCCTAGCTCCAACCTGTCCTGAAGGTCGAGGAAAATGCACAAATTTTACTGTCACAGTCGTTGACTGATCTATCGTGTTAGAAACGAAACTTATGGTTGAGCTTAGATCCTCCGACAAAGAAATTTTCGTGCTCCGGGTGAATAGTTTTTCTAGGTGGACGATCATACTCATTAACGTCGCCTGCGTAGTGGGCCTTCTTACGGTGGCCATTGTGGCAAGCGATGGAACTATCGAATCGACGACCCAGAATATTTTAGATCGACTAGCTAAACCATTGGTGATTGCATTCGCGATCTTACAATTTGGATCTCTCCTATCTGTTTTATTTAATCGCATTGAATTTACTGACAATCATCTTTGTTTCAAAAGATGGTATCGCAAAGACAAATGCTTTCATTATGCGGAGATCGTGGATGTCATTGAACGCGAAGCAAGTGATTCGGTCTATCTCAGACTTAGATCAGGTGAATTGGTCGATATACCGAAAGTTTATTCAAAGAACGCTATTTCTGAGACTGGGCTTGCAAAGCAGATCAATGATCATCTTCGCAAAAGTGGCTACCATCATCCGAATCTTCTAAATCTCTGAACATGAAAAAGGACGCGAATCGTTTATGGCGACCGTATGTTTTCTTTGCATAATATGCGGGTTTGCTTTCATCGCTAAAGAAAAATTTGCGATCGCTCTTTATTTTCTTCTTTCTGTATTGCTAATTCCGGCATTCTGGTTCGGATCTGCTATGGCTGCGCATTATTTTGAGTTAGGTGCATATCGTGTTGAACCAATGCAACCCTTTGACATAAGGTGAGGTTCTGGGTACGAAAGCGCAAGCGGTTCCGTCACACACCTCACCCAAAAGTACTAGATCCCGCCCACTGCAATTGATGGTTACATTCCGCGCCTGAACCGATAGACTTCTTGTAATGGCTTTGCGACTTTGCGGGAAAAATTCTTGTCCTTCAAAGCCTCGAAGCCGCAAGCGAATTCAAGGAGATCAAAGATGACTGCAGAGACAAAACAGGCCAGACAGGTGAAAAAGGTTGAGAGGATCGTTCCGCCGCCGCCTAAGCATTGGGTAGGCGATGGATTTAACGTGCACGGGTTTTTCCCGCACGGGCCGCTGACAGGTGAGCGGATGAGCCCTTTCTTTTTGCTCGACTATGGCGCGCTGACGGAGTTTCCGCCACGCGAAGAGCCTTTCGGCGTCGGGCCGCATCCGCATCGCGGGTTCGAAACGGTGACCATTGCATACAAAGGTAAGGTCGAGCACCACGACAGCCGCGGCGGAGGTGGCATCATCGGCGAGGGCGATGTGCAATGGATGACCGCCGGCAGCGGACTGCTGCACAAGGAATTTCACGAGCAGGAATCGAACCGGCTCGGCGGGCCTTTTCAGATGGTCCAGCTTTGGGTCAACCTGCCCGCGAAGGATAAGATGACCGAGCCAAAATACCAGGCGATCACGAATGCCGAAATGGGCCGCGTGAAACTGCCGCTCGGCGGTGAGGTGGAGATAATCGCCGGTGAATTCGGCGGTGTGAAAGGCCCGGCGACGACCTTCACGCCCGTTCATCTTTACAACCTGAAGATGAAGCAGGGCGAATCGGTGGAGCTGTCTTATCCCGAAGGCTATACGACGGCTTTGCTTGCTATCGAGGGCTCGGCACTGCTGAACGGTGAAGAGAAATTGCCGCTTAACAGCCTCGCACTCTTCGAACGGGACGGCGAAACGCTGCGCGTCGCGGCGCTTAAGGACGGCATCTTTCTGCTGATGAGCGGCGTACCGCTGAACGAACCGATCGCTCAATACGGGCCGTTCCTGATGAATACAAATGCCGAGATCGCCCAGTCGATCGACGATTACCAGCAAGGCAAATTCGGCTATCTGAGATAGCCAAGAACAAGGAGGAATTTCATGATAACTATTAGACGCTCGGATGAACGCGGGCATGCGAACCATGGCTGGCTTGATACTCGATTCAGCTTTTCGTTTGCGGATTATTACGATTCGCGGTTCATGGGTTTTCGCTCGCTTAGGGTGATTAACGAGGACTACGTCGAACCGGCACAGGGCTTCCCGACGCATGGGCATCGCGATATGGAGATCGTTACTTATGTGATCGAGGGCGAGCTTTCGCACCGCGATTCGATGGGCAATGGAGAGACGATACGCCCGCACGAGGTGCAGCGGATGACGGCCGGAACCGGCGTGCTCCACAGCGAATACAGTTCGCCGACCGATAAGACGCATCTGCTGCAGATCTGGCTGCTGCCCGAAAAGCAGAACCTGCAGCCGAGCTATGAACAAAAGCTTTTTCCGCCCGAAGAAAAGCAGGGCAAGCTGCGGCTCGTCGCCTCACGCGGCGGCGATGACGGCTCGGTCCACATCAATCAGGACGTGCGGCTCTATGCCTCGCTCCTCTCGGCGGGCGAGGCGGTGACGCACGAACTGGCCGCGGGCCGCCACGCCTGGGTGCAGCTCATCTCCGGCGAGCTTTCGCTCAACGGCGAGACGCTCAAGCCCGGCGACGGCGCCGCCATCAGCGAAGAGACGACGCTCGAGCTCAAAGCAAACGCCGATAGGACGGAGTTCCTGCTGTTTGACCTAAACTAACGGAAAGCCATAGGAGAAGATTCCCGCCTCCCACTTCTCCTGTGGCAACGATCCTGTTTCAATGTTCCGTTTCTGTGTCTTAGTTCTGTGAACTCTGTGGATATGTCTTCATTGCAATGAGGAGAACACAGAAGCCACAGACGATGCCCACAGAATTGAACACCGAGACGCGCCCAAAATTTTCGAGCAACGTTTTCCGTGCTCTGCTATACTCCGTGCGGAGAAAAGTGATGAAGATCGTTGCTGTGATATTGACGGCGGTCGTTGCTCTTGAGCACATTGGGATACTCGTGCTTGAGATGTTCTTTTGGGACCATCCGGTCGGGCGGCGGATCTTTGGGATGACGCCGGAGGTCTCGGCGGCCTCGGCGACGCTCGCGGCAAATCAGGGGCTTTACAATGGCTTTCTTGCTGCGGGATTGATCTGGGGACTGGTTAGTGGTAGGCGTGAGCTGAAGCTCTTTTTCCTCGGATGTATTGTCATTGCCGGGGTTTTCGGGGCGGCGACGGCGAAGAGCTCGATACTTTTCACACAAGCATTGCCCGCCGCGATCGCGCTCGTCGCGGTGCTTCTCGCCGATCGAAAAAGCTAGCTCTTGCGTTTTGCAGCTCGCGGCGGAATCACAAAAACGTATCGCTGTTCGGAGAGCGGGATGAGGTGCTCGGTGTGCCGTGTCCCGCTTTTCTTTAGAGCCTCGCCAACCGACGGCCCGCTGAAGAGCACAAGCTCGCGGCCGGCGGCCCACTTGAGCAGCTTCGGGAGCTTGCGCGAAAGCTTGTCGAGCGCACGGGTCGTGATGACGCTTGCCTCGCTCGGCTCCGCTTCCTCAAATTGCCGGTTTACGATCTCGACCCGATTCCCAAGACCAAGCCTTTCCACTGCTTCTTCCAGGTACTTGCACTTCTTTTCTTTCGATTCGATCAGCGTAGCCCGCAGACCTTCGCGGACGAGTAGGCAAGGCAGCGAAGGCAGGCCCGCACCGGTGCCGATATCGGCGACGTGCGCTTCGGCGGGGAGAAACGTGAGCAGATAAAGGCTCTCGAGGATATGGCGTACGGCAAATTCCTCAGCGTCGCAGGGCGCGATCAGGTGGAGCAGTTCGTTGTGCTCGGCGATGATAGCGGCGAGCGTCTCAAGCCTCGCGATCTGCTCATCGGTCAGCCCAAGCCCGAAGGCCGCCTCGTTTGCCCGTATGTGCTCTTTTAGTTCGGCTGTTATCACAAAAACGATCCCGCAAAAAGGCAAAAGCCCCGCCTTCGCGGCCGGGCTTTTGAAAGTTTGGTGCGGACGAGAAGAATCGAACTTCCACTGCCGTAAGGCAACAGGCTTCTGAGACCTGCGCGTCTACCAGTTCCGCCACGTCCGCACGAGCGAACTCAGAGAATACTAATTCGGCCGGTGAAATTCAAGACATCCGCTCGAAAGGTGGTGTATATTTAGGGCGATGCGAAAGTTCTTATCGGCCGAATGGCGCGACCTGATAATGGCGAACTACGAGGTTCCGCCCGAACTGCTTGCCGACCGCGTGCCCGCGGGAACGGAGCTCGACCTTCACGAAGGCCGCTGCTTTGTCAGCCTGGTCGGCTTTATGTTTCTCAATACGCGTGTGCTCGATTTCATCGTTCCGTTTCACGTAAATTTTGAGGAGGTGAACCTCCGGTTTTACGTCGTGCGGGAGACGGAGGGCGAGGTCCGCCGCGGCGTCGTCTTTGTGAAAGAGATAGTGCCGCGGGCGGCGATCGCGATGATCGCCCGCCGGCTTTACGGCGAGCCCTACGAACGCTGGCGGATGTCGCATTTTCGTGATGCTCTCCACGTCCGTTATTCATGGGAAAAGGGCAAGTGCCGGAATACGATAAGCGTTGAGAGCGGGGCAAACCTTGGTGTGCCGGCCGAGGGCTCGCACGAGGAATTCATAATCGAACACTACTGGGGATACACGAAACGCCGCGGCGGCCGAACCGACGAATACAAGGTCGAGCATCCGAAGTGGGAACTCTTTGCCGCCGAGCGGCCGCACATCGACGTAGATTTTGGCTGCACCTACGGGCCCGAATTCGCATTCCTAAACGAAGAAAAGCCGTATTCGGTCGTCCTCGCTAAAGGCTCGGAGATCGCGGTTTATAAGGGTCAAAGCATTGTCACAGAGTAAGGAACGAAAGACGGAAGTTGATATCCATCTCGAACACTTTCGGATGATGTTGGATATTTCGGTGCGCTTTAACGAAGCTGGTGTCCAGTTGCTAGAACACAAGTATGCTTATGCCTCGTTCGGTTCCTGGATCACTAGAGTCATGTTCAAAGGGGAACGGTACAGATTGATCTACGACGGCCGAGACGGCTGCGTTAACTTGGATAAGAACGAAGGGATGTGGCCGAAAGAGGACTGGCATGAGCTTCCTGTTTCGGCCAAAGCCCGCAGCACAGAAAGCATGGTTGAGGCTGTTGCGTATATTCTAGGCCGCCTGCAGGAGATCGGCTAAAGTTTCTGATTATGACACTCATCGGCATTGTGGCGATTGCGGAGAATTTTGCGATCGGGAAGGGCGGGAAGCTGCCGTGGCATTACCCGGCGGACCTGAGGTTTTTTAAAGAGACGACGACGGGCAATGCGGTGGTGATGGGGCGGACGACGTGGGCCTCGATCGGGCGGCCGCTGCCGAACCGGCTCAATATCGTGCTCAGCCGCAGCGGCAGTATCGAACCACAGCCGGGCGTCATTCTGCTCCGGAGCAAGGAGGAAGTGCTCTCGCTCGCCGGTTATCTTAAGTGCGATGTGTTCATCATCGGCGGGGCACAGACCTACGAGAACTTTGCCGATGTGATAGATAAATGGATCGTCACGGAGATTCCCGAGACAGTCGAAGACGCCGATGTTTTTATGCCGCGGGATTTCCTGCGGGGATTCACATCCACAGAAACGGTCGAGCTCGGCGAGGCTCTGCGGGCGTGCAGCTACGTTCGGGATTGACAAGGGTTGTATCATTTTCGGGTAGGGTTTTGGAGGTATCCGGATATGAGACGCGATGCGATATTGGCGAGGCTCGAGTCGGTCTGGCCGTGGCTTCTTCCTTTTTTGGCTGCGGTGATCGTCTATTCGCTGGTCAGCATGTTGACCGGCGGTATCTTCATTTTGTTTGAGATCGGCATTGCGATCGGCGTTTTTGTACTTCTTAGGCGAATGTTGCGTGGGGGTGAATGATTATGATGGGAGGCAGAAGCTGGGACGATTGGATCGAGGAATATGCCGACGGGCATCAGCACCCGGTAAATCGGCTGACGCATAGCTTTGGCATACCGATGATCGCCATCGCGATCCTGATGGTGCCGGTGTGTTTCTTTGTCGCCGGGCTTTGGAAGATCGCGCTCGGGCTATTTATCCTCGGCTGGGTGCTGCAGTTCGTCGGGCACTACTTTGAAGGCAAGCCGCCGGAGTTTTTCAAGGACTGGCGTTTTCTCTTCGTCGGGCTTCGGTGGTGGTTCAAAAAGGTCGTCGGAATTAAAAGCTAAGTGATAAATTTTAGCTGATAGGTTTTGGTGCTGTCTGCGTTGGGGCCGGCAGCTATTTTTTTGGATGGCAAAGGAACTCATTCTGGGTTTGGACGTCGGTTCTTCGAGCGTGCGGGGAGCGCTTTTTGATGGGCGTGGGCGGATGCTGAAGCGGACGTTCGTCAAAGAGGAGCGGCGGCTTGCGGCGACGCGTGAGGGCGGTGCGGAAATAGATGCGGCGAGGGCATTGCGGCAGGTTGTCGGCGTTATCGATGGCGTGCTTGAGCGGGCGCCCGCGGGCGAGATAACGCAGATCGCGGCCTGCACATTTTGGCACAGCCTTTTGGGCATTGACGCGAAGGGAAAGCCGACAACGGCGGTGCTCGGTTGGGCGGATAACCGGAGCCGGGAGCACGTCGCCATGCTCCGCAGCCGGCTTGACGAGGCGGCCGTGCATTCGCGGACGGGCGCACATTTTCATTCGAGCTTTTGGCCGGCAAAGCTGCTGTGGCTCAGTGCCGAGCACAAAGACAGCTGGCGGCGGACGGCCCGCTGGTGCTCGCTCGGCGATCATCTGCAAATGCAGTTCACGGGCGAGGCGGCGAGCGATATCTCGATGGCGTCGGGCACCGGAATGCTCGACCTGCGGGAGGGAAACTGGGATGCCGAGCTTGCGGGTTTTCTTAAGCTGAAGTCGGCGATGCTGCCGCCGATCGCTGCCGATGGAGCGGCCTTTCCGCTCTTGGCAAAGTGGCGCATGCGTTGGCCGCGGCTTGCCGGTGCGCTCTGGTCGCCGGCGGTCGCGGACGGCGTTGCGAACAGCATCGGCTCGGGCTCGGCGGTGCCGGGGCGGGCGGCATTGATGCTCGGGACAAGCGGTGCGGTTAGGATCGTTTTGGACGAGCCGCCGGCAAGGATACCCGAGGGGCTTTGGTGCTACCGCGTTGACGCGAGGCGTTTCATAATCGGCGGAGCCATCTCAGACGGCGGCGGACTTTACGACCGGCTGAAGCAGTTGCTGCGGATCGACATCTCCGACGCGGCGATCGGCAAGGAAATGGCCCGCCGCGGTGCGGACGCCCACGGGCTGACATTTATGCCGTTCCTCGCCGGCGAACGGAGCACGGGCTACGACGAGTTTCGCACGGGCGAAGTACGCGGGCTGACGATGGCGACGGACGCGATCGACATTCTGCAGGCGGCGATGGAATCGGTCGTGTACCGGCTGGCGGAGATCCTCGGCCGCATCGAGAGCGTTTGCCCGGTCCGCGAGGTCATCGCTTCGGGCGGAGCGATCACGGCCTCGCCGGTTTGGCCGCAGATGATCGCCGACGTCCTCGGCCGCGATATCGAGGTAAATTCCGAGCCCGAAGCCTCATTGCGCGGAGCGGTTTTGCTTGCACTTGAGAAGACTGGCAAAATAGAGTTTTCCGAAGCAAAAGCAGCAGCGACGAAAAGGACTATTTCGTTTCATCCGAAATGCCACGACATCTACCAAAAGGCAAGAGAGCGGCATCTTCGGCAATACGAGCCGGCCAATAAAAGCAAAACTACATGACAACCGCGACCAAACCGACCAAGAAAACCGACATCGACACACTTTGCATTAACACCATCCGGACGCTTTCGCTGGATGCGATCCAGAAGGCGAACTCGGGGCATCCGGGGTTGCCGCTCGGGATGGCACCGGCAGCGTATGTGCTCTGGACCAAGTTTCTGCGGCACAATCCGAAGGACCCGAAGTGGTATGGCCGCGACCGCTTTCTGCTCTCGGCGGGGCATGGTTCGATGCTGATCTACTCGCTGCTGCACCTGACGGGCTACGACCTCGGGCTCGACGAGATAAAGAATTTTCGCCAGCTCCATTCGCGGACGCCGGGCCACCCGGAGAATATTTTGACGCCCGGAGTCGAGATAACGACCGGCCCGCTCGGGCAGGGTTTTGCGAATGGCGTCGGGATGGCGATGGCACAGGCGCATCTGGCGTCGCGGTTTAATAAGCCCGGCCATCGGGTCATTGATGGTTTTATTTACGGCATTGTTTCGGACGGCGACCTGATGGAAGGCGTGAGCTACGAGGCGGCCTCGATGGCCGGTCATTTGCAGCTCGGCAGCCTGATCTATCTTTACGACGATAACCGGATTACGATCGATGGTTCGACCGATCTGGCTTTTTCAGAAGATGTGACGAAGCGGTTCGAGAGCTGTGGTTGGGCGGTTTCATCGGTCGAGGACGGCAACGACCTCAAGGCGATCGAGGCGGCGATAAAGGCGGCGCAAAAGATAAAGGACCGGCCGAAGTTGATCCGCGTAAAGACCATCATCGGTTTCGGGATGCCGAAGCAGGGCACCTCAAAGGCCCACTCCGACGCACCGGGCACCGACGCCGTAAAGGAGACGAAGCGGAATCTCGGCTGGCCGGAGAACAAGACGTTTTTTATCCCGAAGGAAGCCTTGTCGCATTTCCGCTCGGCGGTGAAGGCGGGCGCAAAGCTCGAAAAGGATTGGGAAGCGGGCATCAAGAAATACGCGAAAGCATTTCCGGAACTCGGGAAGCAGCTAGCGACCATTCGCAAGGGCAACCTGCCCGAGGGTTGGGAAGTGGCCTTGCCGACATTTGACGGCACCGACGCCAAGGCGACGCGGGCTTATAGCGGCGAGGTGATCAATGCCATTTCAGACACCGTGCCTGCACTGATCGGCGGCTCGGCGGACCTTTCGCCTTCGAACAACACGGTCATCAAGGATTCGAAAGATTTTCAGGCCGGGAGCTACCAGAACCGCAACATCCATTACGGCGTCCGTGAGCACGCGATGGGTTCGGCGATGAACGGCATGGCGCTGTTCGGCAGCGTGATACCGTTTGGCGGAACATTTCAGACGTTTTCGGATTACATGCGGCCGGCGATCCGCCTGGCTGCACTCTCGCACCTTCAGGTGATTTACGTTTTTACGCACGACTCGATCGGGCTCGGCGAGGACGGCCCGACGCACCAATCGGTCGAGCATCTGGCGGCACTGCGGGCGATCCCGAACCTTGTTGTGATCCGCCCCTGCGACGCACACGAAACTCGCGAGGCCTGGCGTGCGGCTCTGAAACGCGAGAACGGCCCGACCGCTTTTGCCTTTTCACGGCAGAAGGTTGCACTCATCGACCGCAAGAAATTTGCCAAGGCCGATGGCCTGCACAAGGGCGGCTACATCCTTGCCGAGGCCGCGGACAAGGCCGGCAAAAAGGCCGAGCCGAAGCTCATCCTAATCGCGACCGGTTCCGAGGTCGGTCTGGCGATAGAAGCCCGCGAAAAGTTGAACGCCGCCGGCACGCCGACTCGGGTCGTTTCAATGCCCTGTTGGGAATTTTTTGACGAGCAAACGGCGAAATATAAAGAGACGGTTTTGCCCGCAAAGGTCACGGCCCGGCTCGCCATCGAGGCCGGCGTCTCGCAAGGCTGGCACGAATACACCGGCGACCACGGTGATACGCTCACGGTCGACAAATTCGGCGCATCAGCCCCGGCCGAAGACGTCTTCCGCGACTACGGCTTCACGGTCGAGAACGTGATAAAGATGGCGAAAAAGCTTGTTTAGGCATTGGCTAATCGCGTGATCGAGCTGAAGTAAACGCTCAGGATTTTTCTGTGCGAAATTGAACGCCCGCGTTATAATCAGAGAGCTATGACTGTACAGACCGTTCCACCTGTGAATGAAATGACGACCGCTCAGCTAGATGAGTTGATCGAGGCATTACAGGAGGCGAGATCTATTCGCAGCGAACGCGAGGAACCACCCGCCTGGCATGGCGAGATATTGCGCCAACGCGAAGAGGCGATAAAGAACGGCACAGATCGATTTCTTACACTCGATGAGGTCGAAGCGCGACTTCGTGAAAGAGTTCGATGAGGACCATAGAATTTACCGAGGCCGCCTACCACGACATCGACAACGGCTATTGGTTCTACGAAAAACACCGGGAAGGCCTCGGGTCGTATTTCGAATTGTCGATAATGGCGGACATTCGAGCTCTGCACATTCACGCGGGCGTTCATCAGATCTATTTCGAAAAGTATTACAGAAAGGTCGCGAGACGTTTTCCTTGGTCCATCTACTATCGGATCGATGAAGATGTTATTCGCATTTTCGCTGTTATCGACGATCGTCGCGATCCGAGTTGGATATCTGAGCACTTGAACTAGGATCGGCAGACGTGTGATGTGGATGGTTAAATTTTCGTTTGAACGATGCGAAATCTAAAGAGCGTTTCGAAATACCTCGGCGTTTTGACGGCAACGTTGCTCTGCACAACTTTTGCTGTTGTTTCCCAGGCTCAGAGTTCGGGCGGAACGGCATCGCCGACGCCTACGCCTGCGCGGCTTCCGAGCCTGAGTCCTGAGGAATTTGTCCGTCGCGGCAATGAGCTGTATGCGAAAAAGGAGTACCAGCTGGCATACAACAACTACGCCGGGTGCTTTCGCATCGATCCAAAGGCCGCACATTGCGCCTTTAATATGGGCCTCGCACGTCGCGGACAAGGCCGTTTTGCTGATGCAATTCGGCATTACGATGAGGCGATACGCCTGCGGCCCGATTGGTCCGAGCCCTATCGCGAACGCGGGATCGCATATAGCAAAGCGCTCAATTGGGCGAAATGCATTGAGGACATCTCAGTCGCGATCACGAGAGGTGACAAGACCGAATCTGCATTCACCGGCCGTGCCGAATGCCATCGCTGGCTCGGCCGACACAAAGAAGCGGTCGACGATCTGACGGCCGCGATCGCCGTCACGCCGCGTGTGACGAGCCTAAATGCGCGTGCGGCGTCGCTCGCTGTTCTGGGCCGGAATGCAGAGGCATTCGACGATCTCGACCGGACAAAAGACATTGCGGCGACAGGCTTCGAGCAGCACAGGCTTCGCGGCGAGGTGGCATTGAAGATAGGCAAATACGACGATGCGGTCGCGGCGTTTGACCGTGCGATCGAAACGGCGCCGCCGCTCCGTCGGGGACAGCCGAAGGGTGCATCCGCCTTGCCCGATCTCTATTTCAAGAAAGGCCAGGCACTCGGCAGGAGCGGCCGAGCCGCGATGGCCTTTGACGCATATACGGCGTCGCTCTCGCATCTCGACTCGGCAGAGGTGCAGAGCGCACGCAACTCGATTTACGCACTTCTAACGCCGACCGAGAAAGCAGCGGCTGATGTGAAACTCGGTCGAACACCAAAGCCAATTCCGCGTTCGACGCCGGCCCGCACAATCGCTCGTACAACGCCGCCGGTCACCAAGCCGACGCCGCAAGCTGCCGCCGTTGCGACGCATCCTTACGAGGCCCAACAGAAGGCTGAGGATGCGGCCAAGCTCGGCGATCACAAAGCCGTTATTGCTCACGCAACGCGGGGGCTCGAGCTCATCCCGGTACAGGCAAATGGCTTGCCCCAGGACGGGAATCTACACTTGGCGTATATTCGACTCAGGCAAATGCGGGCTGCTGCATATGCTGCCACAAAGGACTTTACGGCATCGGATGCGGACTACGCGCGCGGCGTAAGAGCCTCGGTAGACGGAACCTTGCGGCATTTGGACGATTCGAACGCGGTCTTTGAAAAGAATCCGAAGGGACTCGGTATCGCCGCTATGGTGATGTCCGATTTCGAGTTAAATAAGGCCCTTGGAGTCTGCCGGAAAGGTGTCGCGGTGGCCGACGAATGGCGTATTTCGGCGAACGCAACCAGGCCGAAAGACCGCGTCGGTATAAAGGCGGGGATCGATCTTATGACCGTCCGCGAGATATGCATCAAGGTTCATACGTCGCGTGCGAACAACCTCGCCAGCACACAAGCTTTCAAATCCGCAAAGCAGAAACGAGATGACCTTACGGAAGCGGTGAAGATACTAACCAACGCGATCGAATTTGCCAACTTTTACCCCATCCTCTATACCGAGAGGGCGAAGATGTACCGTCTGCTCGGAGAGACTAAGCTTGCCGCCGCGGATGAACAAAAGGTCCGCGAACTCGAGGCGGCTAAGAACCGGCCGAACTAAACGCAAGCAACTCGAGCGTTTTCTCATCCGGCTCGCCGTCAAAGAAGGCATCAAGGACCTGTACGAAGACAGAGCCCAGTTCGGCGACCTGGGCAAAGAGCGTCATCGAGGAACGAAGTTTGAGTGTGTCAATGCTGCCGAAGATCTCCTTTGCCGTTTTGTCGCGGTGAGCGAGGCAGGCCGCGGAGATCTCGCGAAGCCGCGGGCCGAGCACCCAGTGGGTAAGGTACTCGCGGGCTTCGTCAAGCGAAACGATGCCGTAAAGATCTGCCTCGTAGCTCGACCCAAGGCCCTTCACCTGAGGAAAGATGTACCACATCCAGTGCGTTATTTTTCGCTCGTTATTCACCTCACCAAGAGCCTTTTCGTAGCTGCCGCGTTGGGCCACGACGAAGCGTTGAAGGTTATACGGGTCATCGGCGTTCTCATTCTCCTCGGTCATTCTCAATTCCTCCTATTTCGCGGAAACCATCCGTAGCGATCGCCGCAGGCCGGAGATCAGGTCCGAGCCCCGCGTGCCGCCGACGTCGGTGTTCAGCACAAAGAGCGAGGCGGTTTTTGCGGCAGGGTTGAATTCAATGTAGCTGAGGAAGCCGTTCTGGTCGCCGCCGTGGCCGATCAGCTTTTGGCCATTTCGCTGGTCGATAAAGAAGATGAGGCCGATGTCGGTGGTGAAGCCGGAGTTGCCGTTGGCGTCGGTCTCGGCTTTGAGCGCGGGCTGCCACATTTCTTCGAGCGATGAGCGTTTGAGGACGGTGTCGTAAGGCGTGCGGCCGCTGACTAACTGGCCGCCCGCTGCTCCCACCACCCCGTCCGCCGAAGCGGCGTCCACCCCTCCTCGGGCAGGAGGGGAGCCAACCAAGAAATTCAAATATTTCACCATGTCGGCGACCGGGGCGTTGAGCCCGCTGTTTGAGACGGTGATGCCGGTGTCGGCGTCGAAGCGGCCTTCGGTCCGATTGCCGTCGCGGATGAAATAACTGTGCGAGCGGTGCGGGAGGAGATGCGGCGGCGTGGTGTCGAAATAGCTGCGGTGCATCCCGAGCGGCCGCAGGATGTTCTTGTCGATGTAGGCTTCGTAGGGCTCGCCGGAGACCTCCTCGATGATGCGGCCGAGATAGATGATGCCGGGGTTCGAGTAGCTGAATTTGGTGCCGGGTTTGAAGAGCACCTCGGTGAAGGGAAACATCGCGACAAGTTGCGACCACTCGGTCGGCTCAAAGGGCTCCCATGGTTTGTTATTTCGCCAGGGCCACGTGCCGCCGCGGAAGCCGCCGGAATGCGTCAGCAGATGGCGGATGGTTATCTCGTCCATCGAGCCGAAGGGGTTGTGTATCTTGCGAAGCTCGGGCAGGTATTTCGTTACGGGGTCATCGATCTTGAGCAGGCCGCGATCGCGGAGCTGCATTATCGCAATGCCGGTGAAGGGCTTTGTGTTCGAGGCCCAATGGTAGATGGTCTCGGCATTCGCGGGCTGCTTCTTTTCGATGTGTGCGAGGCCGTAGTGCTCCTCGGCGATAGGCTTGCCCTCGCGGATCACGACAAGGCTGCTGCCCGCGACGCCGGCCTTTTCGAGTTCGCTGCGAAAGCCCTGCCGGAGCTTTTCTACGGTATCTGTTTGAGCGTGTCCGAGCGTCATTGTAATCAAGATAAAAATTGCGAGCGTGATCGATCTCATTTTGTTTCTTCAGTGTTGGCTTACTTATGCTTGATGTCCACGACGAAGCGGGACGGCTTTTCGAGCTCGAGGACGCGATAGCTGTTCGGCGAGCCGACGCCGGCGACCCACTCGACCTGGCCCTCGAAGTCGCAAGTTGATTTCAGCTCAAGCAAGTTCGGCAGCTTCGGCGCAAGCTCGCGAGAGCCGATCGTCGGCTTGCCTTCATCGGTGTGGGCACGGGCGGGTTCAAAGCGGACCTGAAGCCAGCCGTCGCCCGAGAGCGGGACGACATTGCCCGAGCCACAGGCGCGTACGGGTTTATCAATATACTCGACGTGATAGCCCGGAACCTCATCGCCGGCAAATTCGAAGACGATGCGGTCAAAGCCCTCGTGGCGGCCGGTTCGGATGGCCCTGAGCACGGCGGCATCTTTGACCGTCTTCTTTTTATCAATGATGCCCGTGGTGCCCTCAAAGTCGTCCTTCTGCACCGGGGCTTCGTCCTTCGGCGTCGGGCTTTGCTCGGCGACGGTGCCCGCCTCTTCGGTGCGGCCGGAAGTTGCGGTTGCCGGTGCGGGGCGGTCGTTCGTCGCATTGCCTGCACTCGGAGGCGAAGAGCATGCAGCGGTGATCAGGATCAGCGGAATCAAAAATCTCATGCCGAGGATTTTATCCGATAATGTTTGTGAATAGTGAATAGTGAATAGTGGATTGTTAATAGTGGACAGCGGATAGTGGACAGTGGACAGTGAGGAATGCGATCAGGCAGTTGATCAGAAATTTGCGGCTTTGCTTCTTTGCGACTTTGCGTTGAAAACTCTTTTTCATTGTGAAGCGTTGATCGGCATAGATTCACGCTCGGGTTTCGGCTGTTATACAATTGTAAAGAATGAGTACGTACGAAAGCTTATCTGAAACGCAGAAGTTTGCCTGCCGGGTTATCGCGGACCATGCCCGCTCGACGGCGTTTTCCATTGCGGACGGCATCTTGCCCGGGAACGAGGGCCGCAACTACGTCCTCCGCAAGATAATGCGGCGGGCGATCTACCACGGCCGCGAGCACCTCGGCTATACCGACCCGTTTTTCTACAAGGTATGTGACTTTGTCGTCGATGAGATGCACGCCGCGTTTCCCGAACTCGGCGTCCAGCGGGATTTCATTGGGAAGATGGTCCGGCTTGAGGAAGAGCGGTTCGGCAACACGATGACCGTGGGCTTGGGCAGGCTCGGTGAGCTTGCGATCACGCCGGAAACCGAGCCGAACGACGAATTGTTTCTCGCCATCGCGAAGCTATACGACACCTACGGTACGCCGCGTGACCTGATCCGCGTTTTCCTTGAGGAAAAGGGGCTTGTCATTGAAGAGGACGAGTACAACGAGCGGTTCGACGCGGCTTTGCAGGAACTGCAGAAGCAGACCGGCATCGGACAAACGCAGCGGAAGAGCGAGATCTCGCCGATCTATGCTGAGATGCTCGAGCGGGTCGGGGCGAATAAGTTTCATGGCTATGAAGTGACGCGGCTAGAGGAGGCTCGTGTCGTCGGGATTCTCGATGGTGACAGGCAGGTCGATGTTCTGAACGAAGGCGAGCAGGGCAGCGTTATTCTCGATCAGACGCCGTTCTATGCCGAATCGGGCGGGCAGGTCGGAGATACGGGTGTCTTGGTCGGTATGCTGCCGGAGAACCACCCCGTCGGCGAAACGCCGACACCCCTCCTTCGTAAGGAGGGGAGCTTCAGGGCGACGGTTGCCGATACTTATTCGCCGGTTGCAGGGTTGATCATTCACAAGGTCAGGGTCGATCAAGGTTCGATCAGGGCAGGCGACACGGTGATGGCGATCGTCGATGAAGGAAAGCGCGATGCGACGCGGCGGAACCATACGGCGACGCACCTTCTCCACGCAGCATTAAAAGAGGTGCTCGGCACGCATGTGAAGCAGGCGGGCTCGGTAGTTGCGCCAAATTATCTGCGGTTCGATTTTACGCATTATCAGCCGATGACCGCGGCGGAGATCTGCGAGGTTGAGGACCTTGTCAATCGCTATGTTCTGCAGAATGAGACGGTTGCGACGAACATGATGTCGATCGAGGACGCGATGCGCTCCGGGGCGGTAGCGATGTTTGGCGAGAAATACGGCTCGGAGGTCCGCGTTCTAAGCGTCGGCGACGGCAAGTTCTCTATGGAGCTGTGCGGCGGGACGCACGTCCGGGCGACCGGCGATATCGGCAGCTTTAAGATCACGTCCGATGAGGCGATCGCCTCGGGCGTTCGGCGCATCAGGGCGATAACCGGCTTTGATGCCTTTGAGCGTTTCCGCGAGGACGAGGTGCTGATCGACCGCTCGCTCGAAGCACTCAAGACGCAGCGTGACAATCTGCCGGCGGCGATCGAGCGGCTGCAGGAAGAGGTCAAGCGGACGCGGAAGGAGATCGAGGAACTGAAGCTCAAGATCGCGACCGGTGCGGCCGGTAATGGCTCGGCGGGCGGAGATGAGGCGCGCGAGATCGGAGGCGTAAAGGTACTCGGAAAGATCGTTGACGGGCTTGATGCAAATGGCCAGCGGCAGCTTTCCGATACGCTCCTTGCGAGGCTCAAATCCGGCGTCGTCGTGCTCGGCCGCAAGGACGAGGGCAAGGCGAGCATCATCGTTCGCGTCTCCGCGGACCTTACAGATAAGGTCAAGGCCGGCAACATCGTCAAAGAGATCGTGCCGCTGCTCGGCGGCCGCGGCGGCGGGCGTCCCGATATGGCCGAAGGCGGCGGGCCCGATGCCGAAAAACTCGGCGAAGCGATCGATGCGGCCTATGCCTCGATCGAGCAGATGTTGGCGTAATTCTTTTCTTTGCAACGTTTGGAGCCACAGCAGCGTCATTTTTATAAACCTGCTTATTTAGTGGCCTTCGTTTTTAAGGAAAGAATTAATGAAAATTATTATTAGAACATTGTTTATTGCGGCGGTCTCGTTCTCGATGATCGGCGGCATTCAAGCGGTTACATACTCACCCTCGATCGATGCCGGTTTGGCATTCGCGGCAACCGATAAATTTGTCGGCACCTATCGCCGGGAGTTCACCGGCCCGTCCGGGCTCTCGTCAGAAATGCTCGATCTGAGAGAGGACCTTTCGGCGACCTTTACCGGTAGCTATCAAAATCGCGGAAGCATTACTTTGGTTGGCAGTTGGACGCGAGCACGCGGACGAGTCATCGTTTCCTTCCCGCCGGCTGACCAACGCGGAGACGCGACCGTGATGGAATTTACGCGCTCAGGAGGCTTTCTATTTTTCAGCTCGGGCAACGATCTCAAGCTCACCTCTGTCACTCCATCCAACCTAGTGGAGACGGGAAGTGTTTACGAGCGCATCCGCCGGCCATAAAACCTATCCCGCAAATTAACAAACGTTAAATTTCCCGTCCGAGGCAACTTTTTGCCGCATACGAACGTTTAAAGACTGTAGCGAAGTTCTTTGATCGCCGCGCCTCACCGCTAGCTGTCATAAATGCGTGAAGCGCGGTGTTTTTGTCTCTAGGGAGAAGTGTCGGAGAGTGAACGATGTATGCGGGAACACAGATCGGGCGTTATGAGATCCGTTCCAAGATCGGCGAGGGTGGAATGGGCGAGGTCTATTCGGCGCTCGACCACGAGCTTGACCGCAACGTTGCGATCAAGCTGCTACCCTTTGAATTCACAGTGGACGAAGACCGCCGCAACCGCTTCCGCCAGGAAGCCCGGGTCGTCTCCGCCCTCAATCATCCGAACATAATCACCATCTTTGAGATCGGCGAGGACGAGCACGGTAGCTATCTGGCGACGGAACTCGTCGAGGGCAAAACGCTTCGTGAAGTTCTCAAGACCGAATCGCTGACGCTCGTGCGAATGCTCAAGATCATCGAGCAAACGGCCAATGCTCTGGTTGCCGCACATCAGGCGCACATTATCCACCGCGACATCAAGCCGGAGAACATAATGGTCCGGCAGGATTCGATCGTAAAGGTGCTCGACTTTGGGCTCGCGAAATCAAAATACGCTCTCGGCGAGGGCGCCGACGCGAACAAGACGCTTCCGGGAACCGTGATGGGAAGCGCCCGTTATATGTCGCCCGAGCAGGCCCGCGGCCACGAGGTCGATGAGCGGACGGACATCTGGAGCCTCGGCGTCGTGCTTTACGAGATGCTGATGGGCACGGCCCCGTTCGATGGCGAAACGACCGCTGACACCATCGCGGCGGTGGTTTACAAAGAGCCGGTGCCGCTTTCGGACCACCTGCCGAACATACCGCCGGAACTGACCCGGATCGTCCGTAAGGCGTTGCAGAAAGACCGCGAGGAACGCTACCAGAGCGTTAAGGACTTTGCGCTCGACGTCCGCGAATTGCTTCACGATATTGAGCACACGAACAGCGGCCGGCGGAGCGGACACACGACATCTTCGCCCGATTTTAATGAGAACCCGACGATGCTCCACCGGACGGTGAGCGGCAATCACCCGACCGGGAACGCGACCGTATTAACAAGCGTGCCCTCGCATGGCGGCGGTCCGCAGCGTAGCTTTTCGCTCAAGCGGACTGCGGGCGTTGCGGCTGCACTTTCGCTGCTGGCCCTAATTGCGGCCGGGTTCTATTCATATCTCGGCAACGAAGAGCGGCAGGCGGAAACGGCGTTCATCAAGCCGCAGATCTCGCGGATCAATACGGACGGCCGCGTCGCGCTTCCGGCGATCTCGCCCGACGGGAAATATATTGCTTACGTTAGCGGCGAGATCGGCAACCGCAGCCTGGTAGTAAGGCAGGTCGCGACCGACAGCACGATAACGCTTGTCCCGGCAACGAACCTGGTTGTGAAATCGATCTCGTTCTCGCCAAGCGGCGACCACGTTTACTTTACGCAGACGAGCAGCGACTTCAGCATCAGCACGCTCTATCAGGTGCCGACGCTCGGCGGCACACCCAAGCGGCCGGTGGAGGACGTTGATAGCCCCGTCGCCTTCACACCGGACGGCAAGCGTTTCGCCTTTATCCGGCATATCCCGAAGACGAACGGCGACACGATATTTATTGCTAATGCAGAGACGCTTGAGCTTGAGGAGTTTCTTTCGACCTCGGCGACCGACTATAACATGTTCGTTTTCCGGCTGGCCTTTTCGCCCGACGGCAAAAAGCTTCTTGCGGGCGGCGGCATTCGGCAGAGCGGCTTTCTGATGAAAACTGACGTGCTTGAGATAGACGTTGCGACAAAGGCGACCCGCAAGCTCAATCAACGCGAGTTTCAGCTGGTGACGAATTTCGGCTGGTTGGGCGATGGCTCCTGCTACGTTTTCACCGGCCGCCAGACCCAGAACGACCCGGTGCAGATCTGGCTTGCTTCGTATCCTGAGGGCGAACTGCACCAGGTGACGAATGACCTGAATGATTACGCCGATCTCGGCATTTCAGGCGACGGCCGGACGATGGTGACCATCAAGGGCGATGCGACGGGCTCGCTCTGGAGAATTCCTGCAGCCGCTAATGCGCCGGCTCAGATCACCTCCGATGGACGCGCCGTTGAGGGCAAGGCCGGCGTGCTCGCGACCCGCGACGGCAAGATAATTTACACCCGCAACGAGGGCAAAACGGCCCAGCTCTGGCAAGCGGATGCCGACGGAAAGAACGCGGCCGTGCTTTTTGCAGATACCGGCTTCGCGGTCGATCCTGCACTTTCGCCCGACGGCCGGACGATCGTGTTCAATCTGCAGAAGGACAGGCGTTCGCGCATCTGGCGGATGAACGCCGATGGCTCGGGTGCGGCACAGTTGACGGCGGATGAGGCGAACACGCTCGACCTGATGCCGCAGGTTACGGCCGATGGGCGAAGCGTCATTTTTCAACGGCAGGCGGAGGGCGAGGAGCGTTTCAAGCTGATGCGGGTGCCGATCGAGGGCGGAGCCTCGGAGCTTTTTTACGAGCATGAGTCGCGAGGCGTTTTCCATCCGCGGATGTCGCCGGACGGCAAGCGGATGGCGTTCGTAACTTACGACCTTGCGAACTTTGAAAAGCGGTTGCACATTGCCGCGATCGAGGACGGAAAGCTGAAAGCGATCGAGCGGGACATCGAGTATAACCTGATCAACAACTATGTCTGGTCGCCGGACGGTAAGGAGCTAACGGTGCTGACAAACCGCGGCGGAGCGATGAACCTTTGGCGGCAGCCGATCGATGGCTCGCCGGCGACGCCGATCACAGATTTCAGCTCCGGGCTGATCTTCAATTTCAGTTGGTCGGCGGACGGCCGCGAGCTGCTCGTCGCACGCGGGAGCATTAATAACGACCTGATCCTCATCAAAGACGGCCTGCGTGAAGCTGCCGAGGTCTCGGAACGACGGGTCCGCGGCGGGAAACGTGAGCGATCTTAATCGGCTATCTCGGCAACTCTTGCAAGAAGCCGCTCGACCTCTTCCTCGGTCGTATAAAGGCTGATGCCGGCACGGACCAGGCCTTGTTCGCTAACGCCGTAACGCTCGACGACCGTCGATGCGTAGAAATCTCCGTGTGAAATAAAAATGCCCGAGTCGATCAGCCGCCGGCTGACTTCGCTTGAAGGTTTATCGCCGACCGTGAATGAGACGAGCGACGTCCGCTCCGCCTCCGGGCCGGGGCCGTAAACGCGGACGCCATTGATCGAGGCAAGGCCGTGCCAGAGCCGCTTCGTCAAGGCTTCGTCTTTGGCGTGCATTTTATCGAATGCATCGGCAAGGCGTTCCCGCCGCGTCGCCCCACCGCCGAGCGAGGCGATAAAATCGACCGCCGCTCCGGCACCGACTATCGATTCGTGGCTCTGCGTTCCGGTCTCGGCACGGTCGGGCGAGTTGTTTGGCGAAGGTGCGAGTTTGGGGAAATCGGTGTGCTCGAGAAGCTCACGCCGGCCGAAGAGAATGCCGATGTGCGGGCCGTAAAACTTATAGGCCGAGCAGGCAAGGAAATCGCAGCCGATTGCCCTGACGTCGATCAATTTATGCGGAGCGAAGTGAACAGCATCAACGAAGCTCAGGGCTCCCGCCTCGCGTGCGATCCGGCAGACGGCGGCGACGTCCGTAATAGTGCCGATGGCGTTCGAAGCGGCGCCGATGGCGACGAGACGTGTTCTTTCATTGAGCAGGGCCGGAAGTTCATCGAGGAGCAGCGTGCCGCTCTCGATATCCATCGGCAACACACGGACGACCATGCCGCGGTCCTTTTCGAGCGAACGCCAGGTATCGACATTCGCGTGGTGGTCGAGTTCGGTAACGACGAGTTCATCGCCCGCCTGCCAGCCGCGGCCGAGAGCACGGGCGAGGTGAAACGTTAGGGTCGTCATATTTTGGCCAAAGACGACCTCATCCGGTGACGAATTGAAGAAGTCGGCAAACGCCGCACGCGAAGCGGCGATCATCGCATCGGTCTCGTCGCTGGTCGGAAAGCCCCAATGCGTGTTGGCATTGTGGTTGTAGAGGTAATCGCTCATCGCCTCGACGACCGGCCGCGGGATCTGTGTGCCGCCGGGCCCGTCGTAATAGGCGACGGCGTGGCCGTTGTGTGTACGGGCGAGTGCGGGAAACTGACTGCGGATCGCATCAAGCGAAAATGTTGTTTCGGTTGCTGTGGTGCTCATTGTTTTGATCGGTTCGGGTGCAGGTTCTCGATGGAAACACTTTAACCGAAGGCCCGCTTTGCACCAACCGCCGAAGCAAAAGTGGCTTACAATTCGGGCCGCTATTGGGATATGCTAAGCGAATATGGCAAAGGCTGAGGCACAGGAAGCTGCGGCAGGAGAGATCATTTCGAGTGATCCGGCAACGGGCCGCGAGGTCGGGCGGGTTCGCAAACAGACGCCCGACGAGGTTCGCCAGGCGGTAGAGCGTTCGCGGCAGGTTTTCCACATGTGGAAAACTACGAGCTTTGCCGAGCGGCGGCGGCTCGTGATGCGGGCCCGCGAGGTGATTCTCGATGAAATGGAATCGATCGCCGAGCTGATCTCGGCCGAATCGGGCAAGCCGAAGGGCGAGGCGATCGCGTTTGAGATCGCGCCGGTGCTTGACCTGATGCAGTGGATCGCGCGAAGTGCGGAAAAGATGCTCCGGCCGCGGCGGGTCGGCATCGGGCTTTTCGGTTTGCTCGGGCGTTCGTCGCGGGTCGTCTATCATCCGCTCGGTGTTGTCGCAATCATTCCGGCATGGAACTATCCTTTTTCGATCCCGCTCGGCGAGGCTGTGATGTCGCTTATGGCCGGCAACACGGTCGTGATAAAGCCCTCGGAGCTGACGCCGCTGACCGGCGTAAAGATCGGTGAGATATTTGAGCGGGCCGGCTTTCCGAATGATGCCGTTCAGGTCGTAAGCGGTGCGGGCGAAACGGGTGCCGCACTCGTCGAAGCGGCCCCCGACAAGATCGCCTTTACAGGCTCGGTTGCGACCGGGCGAAAGATCGCCGAGGCGGCGGCAAAGAATTTGACCTCGGTGGTGCTCGAACTCGGCGGAAAGGACCCGATGATCGTCCTCGCCGATGCCGACCTTGAGGCCGCGGCCAACGCGGCCGTTTGGGGAGCCTTCAGCAACGCCGGTCAAAACTGCGCCTCGGTCGAGCGGCTATATGTTCACGAAAGCATCGCCGAGGACCTGACCCGTCGGATCGTCGAGAAGACCGGGAAGCTTAAGATCGGACCGGGCAGCGACCCGGATGTCTCGGTCGGGCCGATGTCGTCCGAGCGGCAGATCCGGATAGTCGAGCGCCACGTTGATGACTTTCGCGAAGCGGGAGCGGAGATACTCACGGGCGGGGAAAGGAGAGCGGACACTCTTGTCCGCATGAGCGTCGCTTCGACGCGAACAAGCGCTAATTGCGAAGAAGCCTCTGTGGGCACGGATGATCTCGCCGGAGGAACCGGCGATGCGGACAGGAGTGTCCGCGCTCCGCTCATCTTTGAGCCGACGGTGATCGCGGGAGCGACGAACGACATGCGGCCGATGCGGGAAGAGACCTTTGGGCCGACGCTGCCGATCTGCACTTTCGTGACCGAAGAAGAAGCTATCGCCCTTGCCAACGATACGGAGTTTGGCCTGACGGCGAGCGTCTGGACACGCGACATCGCCCGCGGCCGCCGCATCGCCGAACGTATTGAGGCCGGCACCGTCTGCATCAACGAACACCTTTACACCCACGGCATCGGCCAGACGCCGTGGGGCGGGTTTAAAAACTCCGGCCGCGGGCGGACGCATGGACTTGAAGGCCTGCTCGAGCTTGTTCAGCCGCAGCACATCCACACCAACCGCATCACGCTCCTGCCCGACGCCTGGTGGATGCCCTACTCGCCAACGGCACTTGAGACCTTCCGCGGCTTTGCAACCAAATTTGCCACAGGCTCAATGCTCAAGACCGCGACGCTCCTGCCGCAGCTGTGGAAACGGATCAAGGAGCTTCGCCGAGGTTAGCCGACCGGTTATTTTGCGACCGATACGCGCAGATACGTTGCCGGGATGACGGTCTTGCCGGAGCCGTTGCCGCGGTTCTCTTTCTCGAAGAGTTCGGTGAGTTCGGCGGCCAGGTCTTCTTCCTTGCCGTTTGCGGCAGCGGCCTCGAAGGCGTTCATCGTCGGGCCGTAGTAGCGGCGGAAGGTATCGACAAATCCGGCCGGCGTGCCGTCGAAACGAAATGTGAACGTGTCCCGCTCGAACGAAATGTTCTCTTTGGCAGCACCGGCGGCGGTGAAGCGTTCGACGACGTTTTCCTCGACGCCCCAGGTCATCGGCGAGATAAAGCCCTCAGGCGGCGCCGGGGAATAGGCCGAAGAGATACGGAGTATCTGTGCGACCAGCGTCGGGTCGTTGGGGATCCAGTTGCCCATAAAGACGCGGCCGCCGGGCCGTGCGGCTCGGTACATTTCTTTCGCGACGTCGCCGGGCCGCGGTGCGAACATCGCGCCGAAGACGCTCATAACGAGGTCAAAGCTGCCGTCGGCGACCTCGCCAAGCGTGGATACGTCGCCCTCCTGAAACCGGATGTTCGCGAGGCCTGCTTCTTCTGCCCGGCGGTTGCCGGCGGCGACGAGGTAGCTTGCGATATCGACGCCGAGTACATCGGCACCGCGTTTGGCGGCGGGGATGGCGGTATTTCCATCGCCGCAGCCGAGGTCGAGGACCTTCATTCCGTTGCCGATGCCGAGGCTTTCGACCAGGGCGTCGCCGCTCTCGCGCATGCTGGCGGCGATGCGTGTGAAATCACCTTTCTCCCAAAGTGCTTTGTTTGCGTTCATTCTTGTTTCTCCATCAGCCGGGTCATCGTGCTTGATCCCGATGCCTCGAAAGACGCTTTCTATTACCTAAAGCGGACACGCGGCGAGCGTAGTATAATGAATTTTTCGAGTAATGGGAGATAAATTATGGAAACAATAAAGATACTCGGAATTGCAGGCAGCATTAGGAAGGCCTCGCTCAACCGTGCGGCGCTTCGGGCGGCGGCTGAGCTTGTGCCGGAGGGTGCAGAGCTTTCGACGTTCGAGATAGACGAAATACCGCCTTTCAACCAAGATAAAGAGGCCGACCCGCCGCCGGTTGTCACTGCCTTTAAGGCGGCGATCCGCGATGCGGACGCGATACTTTTCGTCTCGCCGGAGTATAACTACTCGATCCCCGGCGTGCTCAAGAATGCCATTGACTGGGCGTCGCGGCCCTATGGCGACAGTGCCTGGGAGGGCAAGCCGGCGGCGATAATGGGCGTTTCAGGCGGTGCGATCGGGACGGCAAGAATGCAGTATGACCTGCGTAAAGTGATGGTATTCCTGAATATGTTTCCGATCAACCGGCCGGAGGTGATGATCGGGAACAGCGGCGAGCGGTTTGACGACGAGGGCAATCTGACCGATGATGCAACGCGGAAGATAATGGCGAAGCAGCTTGCTGCACTCGTCGAGTGGACACGCAAGCTGAAGAAATAGATGGGAAAAAGATCGGCGATAGTTAAAGAGATCACGGAGCGGCTCTCGATGCCGCGGGTGCAGATCTCGATAATTCTTGCTCTAACGGCCGGCTCCGCCTTTATGGTTTCGGCCGTTTTATTGCGGCTTGATGTGACCGAGATGGCCCTCCGCTATCCGCTCGCCGTTATTGCCGGATACATCACTTTTCTCGCTCTGCTTCGCATCTGGATCTGGCTCAATACTGAAGAGCCGCTCGGCGACCCGGACTTCGATGGCGGCGGCGACCTGACGCTCGCGGTGATGGACGGGCTCGACGATATCCGTATCGGCGGCTCCGCGAGCTCGGGAACATTTGGCGGCGGCGGTGATTTTGCCGGTGCCGGTGCGGGAGGCGATTGGGGCGATGCGAAGTCCGTTGTTCCGATGCCGGTCGGCTTTTCATCGGGCGGAAGCTCGTCGTCGCTTTCCAGCGGTTCAAGCTCGGGCGGCGGGCTCGGGAGCTTTGACTTTGACCTCGACGATGGCCTAGCGCTTCTGTTGGTCGCGGCCACTCTGATCATCGCGTTTTCGGCGATCATCTACGTTGTCTGGATCGCTCCGATCCTCTTTGCCGAGCTGCTCGTAGATGCGGCCGTTGTCGGCTCGCTCTACAAGCCGGTCAAAAACATCGAGCGTACGCACTGGCTGCTGACGGCGCTAAAGAAGACCGGAATCCCGGCCCTCGTCGTCCTAATACTGTTTGCGATCGCCGGCTTCATAATGCAGGCCGCCGTCCCCGAAGCCGTAACCATCGGACAGTTCCTTAAATCGGTGCTAGGTTAAACGTTCTACGATATCTCGCCGGCGGGTGCGGGTTCGGGGGTTGCTTCGGCAATTTCCGGGCGGTATGTTTTTATCCAGAGAATGTGGATGGTGACGCCGAGGGCGATGGCGGCGAGCAGAAGGCTGACCCAGAGCTTTGCCGAAATGATCCAGATGCTGAATCCCATCGAGGCCCACAATAAGGATAATGTGCTTGCCTTTTGCCGGACGGACATTCCGCCGCCCGATCGGTAGTTGCGGATGTATCCGCCAAGCCAGCGATTATTCAGCAGCCAAGAATGGAAACGCTCGGAGCTTCGCGAATAGCAGTAGGCCGCCATTAGCAGGAAAACGGTCGTCGGCATCAGTGGCAAAAAGATGCCCAGCACCCCAAGGGCGACGAAGAGGGTGCCCGCAAAGATCAGTATTGCCTTTCTGATATCCATCGCTGCTTCCGGAGATTATACCAATTTTAAACGCGAAAAATTAAATCGATATATGCCACAAGACGCAATGACACCGAACTTTTTGCCTCTGAGCCCGCTCGAACTCGGTTCGGCGGAACAGGCCAGCCGGGCCTCGGAGTTCTTTGAACTAATGAACCGGCGGCGGACGGTCCGCGAATACTCCGATCGCGATGTGCCGATCGAGCTGATCGAAAAGGCGGTCGCGACGGCCGGAACTGCGCCTTCGGGGGCGAATATGCAGCCGTGGCGGTTTGTCGTTGTCCGCGATGCGGAGGTGAAAAGGAAGATACGCGAGGCGGCTGAGAAGGAAGAGCACGAAAGCTATAACAGTCGGATGAGCGAGAAATGGCTGCGGCGGCTTGCCCCATTGGGCACGGACGAGCGCAAGCCTTTCCTGGAGATCGCACCTTACCTGATAGTCGTGTTCCGCATCACCTCGGTCGAGGAGAACGGCGAGACGGAGCCCACGTATTACTCGCAGGAATCGGTCGGCATCGCGGTCGGGTTGCTGCTCGCCGCTCTTCACAACATGGGCCTCGCAACGCTGACCCACACGCCGAGCCCGATGAAGTTTTTGCAGGAGATACTCGGCCGCCCTCGCAACGAGGTGCCCTTCGTCCTCGTCCCGGTCGGTTACCCGGCCGAGGATGCCAGTGTTCCTGACATCAAACGAAAGCTTTTAGATGAGATCAGTGAGATCGTCTAGTTTGCGAGTGTAATTGGGAGGAACGACAGTTCACTGCTGATCGTTGAGACAAACTGGATCGGGCGATACTGCGGTCTCTTTGCCGGAAGCACGAGACCTTACGGCCATCGTATCCTAATTTCGAACGGCCTCCGGGCCTATCGGTCTTTCTTGATCGTGTGCGCCAGATGAAGTTCGCGAAGCATCGCCTGTTTTTTTGTTTGATGGGCCTGCATCCGCGTGAGTATATCATCAAGGGATCTAACTGCGTGCAAAACGTGAGGGCCCTTGTTCAACATTACACATTCTGCTCTATGGCCCATTGCCGCATCGGTGATCTCGGCTCGCGATGGCATTCCCTCTTTCGCTAGCGTTTCCAAAACCTGTGTCGCCCATATTACCGGCACATGGGCGGCTTCACATATCCAAAGAATCTGCTCCTGCACCTCAGCCAGCCGTTCGAACCCGCACTCAACCGCAAGATCGCCGCGCGCGATCATCACGCCGCAACAAGGTGATTCCATCGCGGCAAGCAGCATATCGGGGAGATGCTCGAATCCACGCTGGGTTTCGATCTTGAGAATTATCGCCGGATGGCCGGTACCGAGCCAGTCAATTTGACCATGGATCGAATCAACATCTGCGGCTGAATTTGCAAATGAGAGCCCGACCGCATCTGCGTTCTCACAGATAAAGGCAAGATCCTCAATGTCCTTTTCAGTCAAAGCACTGAGCCTTAGAGCACTTTCGGGGAGATTGATCCCCTTGTCGGCTCTCAGTTTTGAACCATCGATCCCGGCATGAACGATCCGAACCATTACTTTGCGATCTTCAATTCGTTCGATCACTCCGCCGATCTTGCCGTCGTCAAACCATATCGATTCGCCGGAGCGGGCATCGTCAAACACCTCCGGTATCGTACAACCGATCGTCGCGGGGGTCAGTATCCTGCCGCCGCTATCCCGTGTAGCCTCGCGCCCGGGTACGATATCGCGCGTGATCACCAGTTCGTCTCCGGTTTTCAGTGTAAGAAAACTCTCACGCGGCGGGATCTCGCCAACTTCGGTTACGTTTTCCGCCGTCTCAACGAAAGGCTTTGAGAAATAGAGCTTCGTTCCGGGAACTAAATACGAGGTATCTCTTGCCTCCGCCCAAAAGCCGTCATCAATTACATCGACCACCGAGAACGATCGCTGAGCGCCGCGCGCATCTGTAAAACGGATCGTCCCGCCGGCCCGCACACTCTTAATCCAGACCGAAGAAACAGGAAGGGTTACGTCGGCAAAACTCGGCGGCAGAACCGGGGCGGATTCGGATGTGACCCAGAGGCGAGCCGGAAGAGTCACTCGTCCAAAAACGTCGCGTTTGGGTTTTACCTTTACCACTTTCGCGCCGGCTGTGAGCGGACCAGTGCGAAGTTTCGGACCGGCCAGATCCATGACCACGCGGCATGATTTGCCTAACGCCACCTCTGCCCGACGCAAATGCTCGATCATCTTCAGCCAAGCGCCGGGATCGTCGTGTGCACAATTTATCCGTGCGCAGTCCATACCCTCCGACAGTAGATCGTGGATCAACGTATAATTCTGGGCAGATTCACTTGGAAGCGTAACCATTATGCGCACCGAACGCCGGGCCTTAGTAGGCCCCAGGAGATCTTCGGCGTGTACGCTAAGCAATTCCTGTCCCTGCGAAAAATCCACCGAATTGCTGTTCTTCGAGTCGTTATCCCACGTTTTGCCCGCAAGTTTGTGTGCTGCCTCAAGTGTTGCGTCAATATTGGCCAGCACGTGTGATTCCGACCGTCCGAGTGATGAGAGGCCAAGTGCCGCCAGCCTTAGCTGCAGCGGGCGAATGTCGCGGCGGCGGAGCGCAAGATAGTGAAGAAGGTTCTTAGAGCTTTCCCGGAAGCTCGGATGGACTCTATCAAGGAGCCCTGCCGACTGGTCGGCTTCGGCGACGATCTCTGAGCGGATCCTCAGAAGTTCATTTAGGACAAGATCGGTCGGGGCGACATCCGGATCTCGGTTCAATTGTGGAATAGCAACGTCCATTTCGTTCACCGCGCATTTCGATACCGGTTTCGCCAGCATCAATTACGCCATAGAAACGAGTAGAAAAAATATGACGGTCGTCACATCCGCCACAATTATTCGATAATTGCCAGCAAATATGGAATACCGCAAATCTGCAGTCCACTGCCTAACACTGATCGGACTCACGATGCTCAGGCGCATCCCTTTGGCCGAAAAGTATCGATATCAAATCGACCGCACGTTCATCGATGTTCCATTGTCCCACCCTTTCGGCTGCCCCGCCTGCGAGGCCCGCGCATCGGACATCACGCGCAAACCGCTCGACGAGATAATGCAGGTCATCTAGCCCATTCTTCGTTGTAGGAACATAAAGGTCGCACCGAAGCATCCGGACGAACATTCTCGCCTTATGCGTTCTGATTCTCGGATCTGACCCGAGCACTGAAATCGCTGATCAGGCGAGCGAGCGAACTCGGGTCTCCTTCGAGCTGGACCATATGCCCGGCCCGCGGCAAGAAGACCGCCTCTGTGCCGTAAGCCTTTGCGGTTGCCCGCACCGATGCCGCAGAGACCATGAAATCGTCCTCGCCGCCGATGACAAGTACAGGGCATTTCACTGCTTGCGGGTCTGGAAGCAAAGTGTTCATCTCGTTTCCGGCACGCCACGATTCCTCGACCACCCCTGCCATGAAGCCACGTATCACGCTTTCCTGAGTATGCTGCGAGAACAGCAGCGAGCGGCACACGCCGGCATCGCGATACAGATGTGCGAAGCTTTGCCGCCGCATTGCCCCAATGAAGCGAAATGGATGACGGAAGAACATACGCATTCCGTCGCGCCGCATCCCGCCTACGGGCGACGAGGCAAGCAGGACGAGCCCGGCCAGAGCGTTCCGAGCTGCCGCGAGCTGTGCCACAAGCCCGCCCATCGAATGCCCGACGAGTAAGTTTGCGGTAGGAAAATGCTCGAGCGCCCACGAGACATCATCGACGTAGTCTTTGATCCCGAAGCTCTGCAGATCTTGCCTGCCGCCGCTTTCGCCGTGCCCTCGAAGCTCAACAGCGACGCTTGAAATGCCGGCCAGGTAAAGCTCGTGCATGATCCCGCGCCAAACTGCGTGGGTCGAATTTGCTCCATGCACGAACAGGATCTGGGGACACTCCCCGATCTGAACCGCATTCAACTTCGTCTGCGGGCCCGTGCCCGGAATAATCACGTTGATGAAGTTCTCATCGTTCGAACCTTTATTCATGAGTTACTGCACCCACGGTTCCGATACCTTACCGCCGACCGCACACAACCCCCGAAAATGATCCCGCCTGTCCTATCTCTCCGGATGCAGGTAAAAGATCTTGCTGACGATCTTCCATTCGCCGCCGGTTTTGAGCAGAGTGAACATATCGGTGAAACGGTGGCCGCCGAAGTTTTGGCATTCGACGCGTGCAGTGGCGACGGTTTCGAAGACGTCGATGTTCGCGATCTCGAAGGTGAGGTCGGCCGCGGGGCCGTTTCCGTCGATCCAATCAAAGAGGCCTTGGATCGGCCCGGCGATCAGATCGGGCCCGAGATAGCCGTGGATGGTCGCGGTCGGGTGAAAGGCGGGCTGCATGTCGGAACTCTTGCCCGAAATGCCGCCGCTGATGTAGGTCTCAAGAACTCGTGCGATCGCTTCGCGGTCGCCGGACTGTGCCGAAGCTGTTGTCATTGTGATTCTTCTCCAGAACAAAGGGTGCCGAAAATATACACCTTAGCTCGAACCAACGGCAAGCGGCCGCGAGGTGACAACTACGGCGTCGCCGGTGCGGACACCGCCGGGTTCGATGACCTTGGCATTGATGCCGCGGAGATTATGGCGGCGGCCGAACTCGGAGTTGGCGAATTTCATTGCATCAAGCCCAAAGCGTTCGACGAATTTCTTGCAGCCGGTGTGCGGAATGGCGGTCACTTCGATGACAGCGTCACCAACCTTGAGTCGGGTTCCGGGCGGGAGATTCGCGCCGCTCAAGTCGAGATCGACGAAGAGCTGGTCTCCCGCAAGCGGAACGCGCTCGCGGCTGCCCGCGATCAGTTCGGCGAAGCGATAGTTCATTACGTTCAACTGCATTTCCGGATGGCCGAGCCCGTTTTCGGTCCGCGAGCTTCCCCGCGTTAGCCAGTTATCGCCAATAAGGCCTTGCTCGCGGTCGAGTTCTGCTTCCTTTATGACCTCGCGGGCATTGACCGCCGGCCGGCGGACGATCATCTCAAGCCGTCCTTCGGTATTTGGAGCGGCCAGAACATCATCGATGCCGGCTTCGATCTCGGCATTGCTGAGGTGCAAGTCAAACAAGGTCTCGCTCATCGAACAGCAGTTTCGCACAAAAAAACGCGGACGGAAATGATCCGCCCGCGCTTTGGCTTCTGATGCCCAAACCGAACTACGGCTCGATGTTGTAATCGGGCCAGCAGGAGGTCGGGTTTAGGTAAAGCTCAAGCATTTCCATTGCAAGAGCGTTTGCCCGTGTGTTTGAGGCGACCGGCTGGTTCGGGTCGAGTATCTTCGCGATGTGGTCGCGAATGCCCTCGAGGTGAACGCGGGTCGTCCGGTCGGAGACTCGTCCTTCAGAGATGATCGAATCAACCATCTTGCTGATCTCGCGAAGCTCGGCACGATAGAACGCACGCTCATCGCCGCTCGACATAAACATCGCGGCAAAGCCCGGCGGGAGGTTTGCCGGAACCGTAGTCGTGCCATTGATCTTGTTATTTGCGATATCAAGATAGGCACGGTGGAGGTTGCGGCGATAGGCATCGACAACGACGTTCTGCCCGTTGAGTTCGGAGAAGACGCCATTGCGGACGTCCGCCAGGAACTCGGCCGGCTGATAGGCTGCCGCTCCGTCAAGCGCCTGCTGCTCGATGAGCCGTGCGAACCGTGAGCTTGAGAGCAGATTGTTGAGCACGCTGTTCTGTGCATTGCGGACGCGGTTCAGAGCTCCGAGCGGCTCGATGCGGCGGAGGATCTCCTTATCGAGTGCCCAGGTCGGCGTTTGGAACGCGTTGTTGTTCAGGAAAGCGACGGCCTGTTTCTGCCGCACGTTCGGGATAAGCTCGAAGCGAACGCCGACCTGACCGATGTGCCGCTGCCGCGAATTGTATCCGCCGACAATGGCCGCAACGTGGTTCAGCTCAAGCGTCCATTGGCCAAGCATACGCCCGTAGATCTCCGAAAGGTCGTTGTAGGGATCGCCCTTCTGAGTGGTCGTGGCCGGGACGATGTAGCTCGCAACCCGCTTTAGGTTGCGGATGCCGAGCTCGGTCGAATAGATCGCATCGGCATCGCCGACCGCTTCGGTAAGCTCGCCGGGGTCGCTGCCGGCCGAGCCTGCGGTCGAAAAGCGATACCACGGTGTCGCGTCCTGCTGGCGTGCCCATTCATCGAGCGTCGCTTGTTCCGCGTCAGAACTGCTGGCGGCCGGAATCGGCTTATAACCCCACATCGTCGCCCATACGTCATAGGGCCCGATGCCCGGAACGAGGTCCGCAACGTCGATCTTGTCCTCAGGCTGAGCGACGTAGTTGAACCGCGAATAATCCATCAGCGTCGAAACGTGGCCGTACTGCTTGACCCAGTTTCGGTCCCGAACCTTCTCGGCCGGATAGGTCGAGCTCGCCTTCATATTGTGCTGGAAGCCGAGCGTGTGGCCGACCTCGTGGGCGACGACGTACTCGACGAGCGTTCCCATCAGGTCGTCCGGCATCGGCAGCCGCTGTGCACGCGGGTCGTTCGGGCTTGCTTGGAGGAAGTACCACGAACGCTGGAGGTTCATGATGTTGTGATACATCTGGATGTCCGACTCGAGAATTTCGCCGGTCCGCGGATCGTTGATATGCGGCCCGGAGGCGTTCTCGATGGTCGAGGGCAGCCAGCGGATAACGCTGTAGCGAGCATCCTCGGGGCTAAAGTCCGGATCTTCTGCGGGCGTCGGGGCCATCTTTGCGATGATCGCGTTCTTGAACCCGGCGGCCTCGAATGCTTTTTGCCATTTCTCTACGCCATTTTTGGTAAAGGGCACAAGCCACTTCGGCGTTGCTGAATCGATGTAAAAAACGATCGGCTTTACCGGCTCTGAAAGTGCCGCGTTCGGGTCTTTTTTCTCAAGCCGCCAGCGGGTGATGAACCGCCGCTGTGTTGCTTTGTGTTCGGGGCGGCCGTAGTCGATGTTGCTGACCGAGAAATAGCCGACGCGTTCGTCAAAGAGCCGCGGCTGCATCGGGTTATCTGGGAGCTTGACCATACTGTGGTTGAGCACAACGGTCGCCGAGCCCGGCCGCATTCCCTGAGTGAAAGCGTTGCCGCCACCACCGCCGGGAGCACCGGCCGGCGTGGGATTGCGGACGTAAGTGTGCGTCGCAACAGCCTCGATGTTCGTCGGATACGTTGCAATGCGTTCGATGTAAGAACGCGAGGCATCAAGCGTATTTGCTTGCAGACGCTGGCGTGCCGAAAGCTCCGTCAGGTCGGTCGTGAAGAGCCGCGTTACGTCAATAACGGCGGCTTCATTCGGGCCCCAGGCCGCAACTGGGAACGCCATCAGGATGACATCCTCATTTGCTGCGGCCACGGCCTGTGCGATCGGCTGATTGCGGTCGGCGACGATGTCGTAGCTGATGCTGCGGAGATTGATCTTGTTATCTACGCGTTCCCAGCGGACGACCCGGCGTCCAAGTGCCTGGCCGCCATAGCCGACGCCCAGCGTCGTGCGGGCGATCTGCGTCACCCACAAAAACTCTTTGTTGATCTCATTGGCCGGGATCTCATAAAAGAACTTGTCCTTTATCTTATGAACCTTGAAGACGCCGTCTTTCGACACGGCATCTTTGGTAATTACCTGGTCATAGGGTTTCGGGTCCTGGTCAACTCCCGGACGCGCTCCGGGCATTCCCGGACGCTGCGGGCCGGCGGGCGTTTCGGCCGGTGTCGGCGGCGGGTCTTGGGCAATTACGCCGATACTGCTTGATGCCGTAAGGGTCGCAATAAGCAGAAAAGCGAGTGTGAACCTTTTCATTAATGATGCTCCTTCTAGTTTTAGGTGGTGATGCTGCATACCGCCCGGCCTCCTCACGTTCTGGTTCCGAAGGATTAAGGCTGCAGGATCAAGGCTTCTTTGCGGGTGAAGCAAGATATAGCACCTTAAAGGGTATGCTCGCAATAGTTAACGTGTGTTTACGAAGCTGCTCGGGGTTTGGTTTCATTCTATACGTGAAAATGGTTGACTTTTCGGGGCAGGCGGGACTAAGATAGCGACAATTCTTACGCAAAGCTCAGGCGAAGCACTGCCCCGCAATCTTTTTCATATATTCAGAAAGGGAAGGAGGAGCCTGAGAAATGAAGAAAAACCTTGTACTTTCCGTGATCTCGATCACGCTTTGCCTGCTTTTGGGCGTGGCCGTCTTCCGGACGGTGGAGTTTGTCAGTTCGCTGATACTCGATAATCTAACAAATTGCGAAAACAGCGTCCGAACGAACTGCCGCGGAGAGGCCCAAGAGCATCCGTTTTACAACGAAAGACGGTAACTTGATTCCACACGCGATCGCCTGTAGACGCACCTGCGTCTTTGGTCTGAGAATTCTGTGGTCGCTCCCGGCGATCTTGTAGGAAGTACCAACAAACAAACCCGCGGAAATGAAAAGATCAGCCGATCTTCCGGCTGACCCTTCCTTAAACCTTAAATTCGGCCTCAACGGATCATGCCATCAATGTGAAAGCTGGATCGTGATCGCCGGAACCGCGTTGCCGACCTTTCGTTCAAACTTTGAAAGACAAAGTACAAGCTCTCGCAAAACGCCCCAGTTTGCCATGTCGGCCTCTTTCAATGCCGGGCCGATCTTCTTCATAAATTCGTGACCCGGGTTATCGCCGGGATAGAACTTGTATTCGCCGTTGCCGCCGGTATCCGGCCAGAGCAGGTGCGATTCGCGGGCGGAGACGAAGATCCACCCCTCGCGTGCCTTTGGCTTCATCGCCAAAAACGAAACGGCGTTGTTCAAAAGATGCAAAAACTGCATTGTCGCCATTGCGTTCATCGCATCAATGATCCCCACTGAGGGCTGCGCGATGTCGATGCCGGTCGCTATCGCACCCATTTTGGTCGGCTCCATGGCCTGTAGTTTGCCGAGTACCTCGACGACCTTGAAATCGCTGTCGTCGATGCAATCGTCCCTAGTGTAATGAAAGTTATTAGTGCCTGCCGCAAAAATACTGAATCCCATAGCTGTCCTCCGTAGAATTTGGTCAAAAATGAGACGAGTACTCCGCTAGGTTTTGCCGAAAATCAGACGCTCAGATCGTGAATTCAGCGACGACGGGCGCGTGGTCGCTTGGGCGTTCGAGTTCGCGGGTCGAGCGGTCGATCACGCAGTCAGTGCATTTTGCGGCGAGGGCAGGCGAGGTCCAGATGTAATCGATCCGAAGGCCGCGGTTCCGCTGCCACGCCCCTTCGCGGTAGTTCCACCATGAGAACTCCTGCGCATCGCCATTGATCTTGCGAAATGCGTCGACAAATCCCCATTGCTTTACGTGGTACATAGCGGCCCGCTCGGGCTTGGTGAAGTGAAGCTTTCCTTCCCATTGCTGGACGCTCCAGACGTCGAGGTCCTCCATCGCGACGTTGAAATCGCCGCAAAGAAGTACATCGTTTTCGGCCGAGCATGTCTCGTCAAAAAACTGGCGAAGCCGCTGAAGCCAATCGAGCTTAAAGGTGAACTTATCCGTCCAGAGCTCGGTGCCGTTCGGGATGTATGTATTGACAATGCGGACACCCTTAACGGTACCGGCGATCAAGCGCTTTGGCGATTCCTCGTCGTCATCCGGAAAGCCCTTGACCACATCAGAGATGTCGTGTTTTGAGAGGATCGCGACGCCGTTGTAAGACTTCTGGCCAAAGAACTCGGCCTTGTATCCCGCCTCGGTGATCGCGGCAAGCGGGAAATTTTCGTCAACGCACTTCGTCTCCTGCAGGCAAACAACGTCCGGCCCCGCACGCTCCAGCCAATCAAGCAGATGCTCCATTCGCGCGTTAATCGAGTTCACATTCCAGGTTGCTATTTTCATCGGGTAAGTTTTTCTACAAGTCGCTTATCTATCACAAGTTTCTCCGGGGCCGAAAGAGCGATCTTGCTGAATTCCGGGTGCCCGACATTTATAAGATAGTTTCGCTCAACCGGCAAGACGGCCGAAGGCACCGATAAAACGAGGCCGGACACCGACCCAACCCAATCACCGCCGATCCGTTGTGTCTCTTCCGGCGGCGGAAACACGTTCCAGTTGTTGGGGAGCCCGGCGAATTTCTCGACCCGTTTGACCGCGGCTTCATCAAACGTGACCGAAGCAAACGAATATGCATTGAGCAGGGCCTCTGAATTAAGGTGAACGAACATCTCGAGCGTCGCGAGCGCCAGGCTTGACGCGGTGTAGAGTACTCGCGTGCCAGGCGAGTTCCACCGTCCGCCAAATCGGAAAGCTCCCTCGCCATCTGACCAACTGGCAACATGCTTCGTTTTGAAAATTCGGTAAACCGTGTGCATCGGCCGTCTAGCTGAAGACTCCGTGTTCCAATCGGCCGATCACGTTTTCCACCTCGCGAGCACCGACCTCGGTTGCTGAGGCCTCAAGCGGCGCGATCCTTCCGAGTGCTCGATTTGGCCTCGTGAACCAGCGGATCGCCCCTTCCACGTCGCCCTCGAAAAGGTCGATCGACAGCGACAATAGACGCGAGACCGAAACCAAACGGTCCGACTCAGCCGGCGAGAGCTTCTTCTCTACACGGCGACGCGACATTGTTCGCGGCGAGATGCCGACGGCCATTCGCAGCGATTCGAGCGGCAGGCCCGTTGCCTTGCTGACCTTTTCGAATGACGAATAAGAAAGGCCCTTCTCGACCTTTTTCGCAAGCTCTAGCGAGTTCCGATATTTCAGGCCAAGCAGGCCCGCCTCTGAGAACCTTGCTGAACCTCTTGTCGTCTGTTTTTCCATCACAAGAGAATAATACCATATGCCGAATGGCGACAACAACAACGCCAGTTGGCTCTTATCATGATTTTCCCGGAGTCGAATTGCGTTCCCAGAAAACGCCGTCGGTGAGGCCTTGTATTGAGGTGTCAGCGGCGGCGATTTCGAGGCGTTTGGCGGCGAGGAGGCAGAACTCTTCGTCGGATTCGATGGCCGTGAAATGCCGGCCGAGCTTGCGGGCGACTACCGCTGTTGTGCCGCTGCCGGCAAAGGGGTCGAGGATGTGGTCGCCTTCATTGGTCGAGGCGAGAATGATCTTTGCCAGCAATTTCTCGGGTTTCTGAGTAGGGTGGTCGGTGTTCTCGGGCATTGACCAGAATGGCACGGTGATGTCGGTCCAAATGTTTGAGGGGTGCGTGTCGCGGAAGTTCCCGTCTGTCGATTCGGTCCAGTCTTTTGGCTCCCCCTTTTCCCGATAAGGAGCGAGCACGCGGCGACGTTGCTTGACCGCATCGAGGTTGAATGTGTATTCGTCCGAGGCGGTAAAGAACCAGATGTCCTCGGCGGCGTTCTTCCAGTTTGCCTTGGCTCCGCGGCCTTTTTCGCGTTCCCAGGTGATGCGGTTCCGGAGCTTGAAATACCGCGAACCGGCCCGCTGTATCGCTGCCGAGCTCCGCCAGTCGCCGCAGATGTAGATGCTTGCCGTCGGCTTCAGCAGAGGGGCCCCCAGCCCGAGCCACGAATCGAGCCATGCTTCATATTCTTCGCCTGACGTTTCGCGAAATCTCTCGGACCCGAATGTTTTGGTCAGATTATAGGGCGGATCGGCAAAAAGCAGGTCAAAGCTCGCGGCCGGAAGCGTCGTCAAAACCTCAAACGCATCTCCATGCATGAGAAGATCTTTCTGGTCGTCCCGGCCATCGAGGTCTGGGAAACGCCGAAAACCCTTCATATGGTGGTCGCGTTCAGACGCACCAATAGATATTGTGCGGTTTTTGGGGGCTCGCTGCTTCAAGATCTGATTCTGCGGACATGAGAAATCTATCACATATCGGGACCTCACCGAACACCCGATAATCAAGGGCGAATCATCGGTCAGAGTGTCCTTGACCCCTGTTTCGGGCGCGTGATAGTCTTAACTCTTTTGAGCACACGGACGCGATTTTGTCCTGCATTTTAATAGTTCGTTTTAATAAATAATATGTTCACGCTGGCCTTTGCCCAATCGATCCAGCTTTTTCCGGACGGCACTCTATTCATCCACATCGCGCTCATTCTCGTGATGATATGGGCGCTCAACCGCACGTTTTTCAAGCCGATCAATCAGGTGATCGCCAAGCGAATGCGCCAGAAGGCCGGCCGCGGCGGCGAGGCCGATGACATTCTGCGCGACGTTGAGGAAAAGAACAAGCAATACGACAAGAAGCTGCTTGAGGCACGTTCGAAGAGCTACGAGATGATCGAGCAGGAACGCGAAGCGGCCGTTGCGGCGCGCCAAGCGGCGATCGACAGTGCGAGGGCCGAGGCTTCGGCTTATCTCAACAAGGAGCATGCCGATCTCGACAAAGAACGTGCAGAGGCGAAGGTCACCGTCGCTCTTGATGCTCACAAGATGGCGGAACAAATAACCGCGACGATCCTGAAGGGATAGTATGTTTTCCTTTTTACTTACAGGCTTATTACTTTTCGCGGGTGGCGGCACGGGTGCCTCGCCCGAATGGTGGGATAAGTACATCAATTTCCCGGGCTTTGAGATCTGGCGTTTTGTAAACTTGGCGATCTTCGTCGGAGTTTTGACTTACCTGCTCAAGAAGCCGCTTTCTGAGGCCTTTAAGGCTCGCCGCGAGGTGATCCGGGCCGAATTGATCAAAGCCGAAGAGGCAAAGAAGGCCGCTCTCGCAAAGCTGACCGAAGTTGAAACAAAGCTTGCCGGTGCGGATGCCGAGATCGATCAGATCAATCGCGAAGCGACGCGTGACGTCGAGGCCGAAAAGACGAGGCTGATGGCCCAGGCCGAGGCCGAAGCCAAGAAGCTTAAGCAGCAGGCCGAGAACGAATCTGTTCGTGTTCATCAGGTCGCACAGCTCGAGCTTCGCCGCTTTGCCGCCGAGGAAAGCCTCCGCGTTGCCGAAGAGAATCTTCGCAAGCGTGTCACGCCCGAGACCGACAACCGGCTCGTCAAGGAAGGAATTGCCGCGATCGGAGGGTTGAACTGAAATGAGTAGTGTTGAAACAGTTGCACGCCGCTACGCGACAGCCCTAGCCGATGTGGTCGAAAAGACCGGCGAGGCCGATTCGATCCGCGCGGAATTGAGGACCTGGGAGGCAATGATCGCCTCAAATGCGGACCTCAGCAATGCCTTTGGCAATCCGTCGATCGCACACCTGAAAAAGGAAGCGGTGCTCGAAAAGCTGATCGCACGAGCAAAGCCTTCGCGGACGACCTCGAATTTTCTCCGCGTTCTATTGCGGAACGGCAGGATCAATGAACTTGCTCAGGTCGGTACGAAGTTCGATTCGGTGATCGAGGAACGCCGCGGGATCGTCAATGGGACAGTTACCTCGGCCCACGACCTCTCAGCGGCCGAAAATGCCGAGCTTAAGGCGGCTCTCGAAAAGGTAACGGGCAAGACCGTTAATCTTACATACAGCAATGATAAGGATCTGATCGGCGGCGTCGTTGCCCGGATCGGCTCCACGGTTTATGACAGCTCGGTTAAGACCCAGCTTGCGACTTTAAGAGAAAGACTTTTAGAAAGGTAGGCATTCTCCGGCGTTCGAGGCTTCATGGCCCAGCGGGCGGAAATAAATAACTTATATGGAAGCGATAAAAGCTAACGAGATCAGTGAGATCATCCGTGCCCAGATCGAAGATTTCGATGCAAGCATGAAGGTTGACGAGGTCGGGTCGGTGATCAAGGTCGGCGACGGCATTGCCGAGATCTACGGCCTTGAAAAGGTAATGGCCGGCGAACTTCTTGAGTTTGACCACGGCGTCCGCGGCCTTGCCCTTAACCTTGAAGAAGACAAGGTCGGCTGCGTGCTCTTCGGCGATTTCCAGAAGATCAAAGAGGGCGACGAAGCCAAGCGCACCAAGCGCATCATGAGCGTGCCGGTCGGCGATGCAATGGTCGGCCGCGTGGTCGATGCACTCGGCAACGCCATTGACGGTAAGGGCGAGATACTGACCGACCAGTTTTACCCGGTCGAAAGTATCGCTCCCGGCATCATCGACCGCCAGCCGGTTAAAGAGCCGCTCCAAACTGGCCTCAAGGCCATCGATGCGATGGTCCCGATCGGCCGCGGACAGCGTGAGCTGATCATCGGCGACCGCCAGACGGGCAAGACCGCCGTTGCGATCGACACCATCATCAACCAAAAGGGCAAGGACGTTATCTGTATCTACGTCGCAATCGGCCAGAAGGCCTCGACCGTTGCGCAGGTCCGCCAGAAGCTCGAAGAATACGGTGCGATGGACTACACGATCATCGTCAACGCCTCGGCTTCGGATCCGGCAGCTATGCAGTTCCTCGCTCCTTATTCGGGATGCGCGATGGGCGAATACTTCCGCGACAATGGCCGCCATGCTCTGACGATCTACGACGATCTTTCGAAGCAGGCTGCCGCATATCGCGAGATCTCGCTTCTGCTCCGGCGTCCTCCGGGCCGCGAGGCATACCCCGGCGACGTTTTCTATCTACACTCACGCCTGCTCGAGCGTGCGGCAAAGATGTCGGACAAACGCGGCGGCGGTTCGCTGACCTCGCTTCCGATCATCGAAACACAGGCCGGCGATATCTCGGCTTACATTCCGACCAACGTTATCTCGATCACGGACGGGCAGATCTTCCTTGAGTCCGACCTCTTCAACTCGGGCGTCCGGCCGGCGATCAACGTCGGTAACTCGGTTTCCCGCGTCGGCGGTTCGGCACAGATCAAGGCGATGAAGTCCGTCGCCGGTACGCTCCGTATCGACCTCGCACAGTACCGCGAGCTTGCGGCCTTTGCCCAGTTCGGCTCGGACCTCGATAAATCGACGCAGTCGCAGCTCGAACGCGGCAAGCGGCTGACCGAGATCCTTAAGCAGGGACAATATCAGCCGATGGAGGTCGAGGACCAGGTGATCATCATCTGGACGGTGACGAACGGCTTTGCCGACGACGTTGCGGTCGATGAATTGAAGGAATTTGAAACCCAGCTTCATTCCTATATGAAGAACACGCAGCCGGGTGTGATGAACGGCCTGCGGGAAAAGAAGGCCCTTGACGACGCTCTGAAGGCCGAGCTTAAGGAAGCGATCGAAGACTTCAAGGCGACCCGCTGGGGCAAGGAAGAAGCCGGAGCGGCAGCAGCATAATTGTAAGTGACGAGTGTTGAGTGACGAGGGACGAGCGGAAAGTTCCTGCGTTTGCCGGGCTTGACCGATCGGTAAGATCAAAGACGGGATGATCGTTTTTGAGACTCGTCACTTGTCCCTCGTCACTAAAAACTGAGATATGGCAAGTCTTTTGGACATGCGCCGGCGAATTAAGTCGGTCAAAAACACGCAGCAGATCACCAAGGCGATGAAGATGGTGGCGGCGGCAAAGCTCAAGCGGGCGCAGGACCGCGTTATCGCCTCACGCCCGTTTGCCAAGAAGATGTCTGAGGTGCTCGGCAGCCTGAGTGCGCGAGTTTCGGATGATTTTTCGCATCCGCTCTTGGAAGCGCGTGGCGACGAGAATTATCTACTCGTGCTCGTTACGGCAGACAAGGGACTCGCCGGTGCTTTTAACGCAAACGTCATCAAGGCCGCCCAGGCATTCATCGCCGATAACCCCGGGAAGAATATCCGGATGATGCCGGTTGGCCGCAAGGGTCGCGACTTTTTCAAGCGGCGCGAGATGGACCTGACCTCGGAATACGTCGGCATCACTGGCGCGGGAACGGTGCGTTACACCGACGCGGCCGAGATCGGCCAGGATGTGATCAAGACCTTTACCGAGGACGAGACGATCGACAAGGTCTTTTTGATCTTTACCGAGTTCAAAACCGTACTTTCGCAGAAGCCGATCGTCGAGCAGCTTTTGCCGATTCCAAAAATCGCTTCGGAAGGCGCGGGCGAAGAAGCGGGCGAGGCCGAATATATCTATGAGCAGTCGCCGGCCGAGATCTTTGGCAAGCTTCTGCCTAAGCAGGTCGAGACGCAGATCTATCGTTCCATGCTCGAATCCGTCGCCTCCGAACAGGGCTCGCGGATGACGGCAATGGATTCGGCTTCAAAGAACGCCGGCGAACTCATCGACTCGCTAACGCTCAACATGAACCGCATCCGCCAGGCGGCGATCACCAAAGAGATCATCGAGGTCGTCTCCGGCGCCGCGGCGCTTTAGCGCAGCCTTTATTTTCATCAGAAAAGCTGTCTTTCGGGGCAGCTTTTCTTTTTCTCTTCTGAATGGCCTTAGCCCGGTGTGTCGCCTGATGTACAAACGAGAGGCTGTTGAAATCAGGGTCGTTTTCGCATATGCTAAGCGTGCTTTTCGCATTTTCGTTACTCAAAAGACAAAAAAACGGAGGACCCTATGTTTCTAGGAATCGGCGCTTTGTTGATGTTTATCTGTGCAGTGTGGTTCATAGTTTTGAGTGTTCAGCTCGGTGCAAGCACGGGCGAGAAGGTCGTTTGGGCCATCGTCAATTTCTTCTTTCAGCCGCTCGCCGGCATCATCTTCTTTTTCGTGAAGAAACAGGGCTTGGTGCCGATGATACTCGGCATTCTCGGCGTCGTGCTTTACGGTTACGGCTTTACGACCTCGATGGGCGAGATCATGAGCACGATGCCATAGGATGAGTTTGTCGGATAAGTTGTCTTACAGGTGGCGCGAGCGGTTTTTCCGCTACGCGCCGCTTTGTGTTTGGCTTGGGGTGATCGCCTGGCTCTCGTCGGATTCGGGGGCGATGAGCGAGACCTCGCGGTTCGTCCGCCCGATCCTACGTTTTCTTTTCCCCGAGGCGAGCGAGGAGACAATCCTGACGCTCCACGGGCTGGTTCGCAAATCGGCTCATGTTTTTGTCTATTCAATCCTCGCCTTTCTCACTGCCCGGGCGTTTTTGGGGACTTCGCTGGCAGCCATCCGGCGACGCTGGGCCGCGGCGGCCATCGGACTGGTCTTCCTTATCGCCTCGCTCGATGAACTGAACCAAAGCTACTCCGGCGGCACACGCACCGGCTCAATATGGGACGTCGCCCTCGACACCGTAAGCGGAGCCGCCGCCATCGGCATCATCTATCTCCTCCTAAACCGCCCGTTCATAAAAAAACTTATCGGCAGCGGCTGATCGGGCGAAACTATCTACCGGCGACAGGCGGCCATTCATTGGCGGTGAGCGCCGAATTACTTCCAATTGATCGAACTTTGTGGCATAGTTTGACGTTAGAAATATCATAAGGAGACGTCTGAATGAGCATAGTTGATAAGGTAAAGGAAGCCGCGATGAATCAGTTCATCGAGGTCATCGAATGGCTTGATGAATCAAGGGATACGCTGCTCTACCGATTTCCGGTTTATCAGCAGGAGATCAAGAACGGAGCCCAGCTTATCGTCCGCGAATCGCAAGCGGCCGTTTTTGTTTTCGAAGGCCAGGTGGCGGACGTCTTCACACCCGGCCGATACACGGTAGAAGGCGGCAATACGCCGATCCTTTCGAAGCTCGGGGCTTGGAAATACGGCTTCAATTCGCCGATCAAGGCCGAGGTCTATTTTGTCAACACGAAGCAGTTCACGGATATGAAGTGGGGCACCTCGAACCCGATAATGCTCCGCGATGCTGACTTCGGGATTGTCCGGCTTCGTGCCTTTGGTGCATATAGCCTGCGGGTTGCGGACCCGGCCGGCTTTATTCGCGAGATCGCCGGAACGAACGGCCATTTCCAGACCGAGGACATTGACGGGCAGCTCAAGAGGGCGATCGTTTCGGAGTTTTCTGACGCCATCGGCGAGATGAAGATACCGGCCCTCGACCTTGCGGCGCAGTATAAAGAGATCGGCGAGGCCATCCGGGCGAAGATCAACGAAGATTTCAATTCATGGGGGCTTGAGGTCACCAAGTTTTACGTCGAGAACATCTCGCTTCCGCCCGAGGTTGAAGCGGCGATGGACAAGCGTGCCTCGATGGGTGCCCTTGGCAACGTTCAAACTTACGCCCAGTTTCAGGCGGCGGACGCAATGCGTGACGCGGCCCAGAATGAAGGCGGCGGTGCCGGACTCGGTGCCGGGCTCGGCGCCGGATTTGCCGTCGGCGGCCATATGGCAAACGCGTTCACCGCAAATCAGCCCGGCGGTCCGGGCGGCGGCGGAGCTTCGGCGGCGGGAGTTGCTTGCCCGAGCTGCGGAAAGCAGAACGCGGCGGGTGCAAAGTTTTGTGCCGATTGCGGCGGCAAGATGGAGATAGCTCAGGTGCCTTGCGTTAAATGCGGAGCCAACCTCCGCGAGGGTGCGAAATTCTGCTCGGAGTGCGGTTCAACGCAGGAAAAGGCCAAATGTACGGGCTGCCAGGCCGAGCTCGCGGCAGGTGCAAAGTTCTGCCCCGAGTGTGGCACCAAAACACCCGAGGCCGCATAAGCCTTCGCCTAAATTGCAGTAAACTCTTTCGTCCTCCGCGTTTTGACCAAAACTAAACGCGGAGGACGCTGAGTTTTTCGCCTAAAGTGCGCGAAGATAGAGATGTTTTCAGGAGCGAGAAAATGCCGATAAGCCCAGAATTACTAGAGATACTCCGCTGCCCAAAGTGCAAGGCGGAAGTGAAGATCGACGACGAAGAGACCAAGATCACGTGCCAGAATCCGGAGTGCCGGTTGGTCTATCCGGTGCGGGATGAGATACCGGTGATGCTGGTTGATGAGGCAACAGTTGGGGAATGAAAAATGATAATTGATAGGTGATAATTGCTAAGGCGTTCTCATTTATCAATTCTCATTTATCACTTACCGAATGAGCATTGACTGGCAGAAAGTAGAACGCGTTCTCGTCATACGGCTTCGCTCGATCGGCGATACTGTGCTCGCGACGCCCTCGCTTGATGCCCTTCGCCGCCACCTGCCCGAGGCGCAGATCGACATACTGCTTGAAGATTGGGTCTCGCCGCTGCTCGAGGGTTTTGACGCTATAGATAACGTGATCGCCGTCGGCCGCACGGGCCTAGAGCGGATGCGCACCGCCCGCCGGCTTCGCAGAGCGCGATACGACGTCGTATTCAATCTTCACGGCGGAACCACCTCGACCTTTTTCACACGTGCGACCGGTGCGCCGCACCGCATCGGCTACGCGAATTATCAGTACGCGAAATTTTACACCGAGCTGCTGACTTCTTCGTCAGATTTCTGGCTGCGAACGCCGACACATTCCGCCGAGCAGCAACTCGCGTTGCTCGGTTTCGCGGGCATTCCGGTTGAAGACCGTCCTCCGAGCCGCCTCCCGATAGCTACTGCAGCTATCGAATCGATCGAGCGGCGTCTTGCGGATTCCGAATTCCGTATTCCGAATTCCGCATTTGCCCTCCTCCATCCCTCGACCGCTTTCTTCACAAAGCAATGGCCGCCGGAGAACTTCGCCGGGCTCGCCGAGCATCTTTCTGAAAAGGGTATCGCAGTCGTCGCGGTCACCTCGAAGAATGAATCGGACGTGCTCAAAGATCTGATCGAAGCCGCTGCGGTCCCGATCGTCGGCCTTGACGATCTAAGCCTGCCGGAGATCATCGCACTTGCCTCGCGGGCGAAACTTTTCGTCGGAAACGACAGCGGCATCGCCCACATCGCGGCGGCGGTCGGAACTCCAACAGTCGTCATATTTGGCTCCTCCAACCGCGACCACTGGCGCCCCTGGGGCCCGACGCCGAATGAGATCGTCTTTGAAGAATTTGCTTGCCAACCTTGTCCCGGCTACCGCTGCGAGGCCTTTGGCGAGCCACGCTGTATACTCTCGATCCCGCCCGAGCGTGTCGTCGCCGCCTGTGAGCGTTTGCTTGGCGAATGAGTTAAAATCTCCTCCATTGAGCAATATTTCAGAAGACATACACGGCACCATCAACCCGAACGATGTGAGCCACCTGCAGGAGCCGGTTCGTCGTTATGCACTGACGGATTTTCCGCGGCTCGATGAATCGATCACGGTCGAGGGGGCTCTTCGGCTCATCAGGCTCGAGGGGCTTGGCGAGCGGATCATCTATTTTTACGTGGTCGATGCGGATAACCATCTCCGCGGCATTCTCTCTACACGCGTGTTGCTCACCTCAATGCCTTCGGTCCGGCTCGGCGATATTATGAGCACGGACATCGTTTCCGTACCGGCCTCGGCCACGGTGCTGGAGGCGTGTGAGATGTTTTTGGAGTACAAGTTTTTGGCGTTTCCTGTCGTTGACGAAGATGGACGAATGCTTGGCGTTGTCGATGCCGGGCTTTTTACAAAGGAAACGCTCAATATCGCCGAGCGGCACCACGTCGACGACGTTTTCCAGATCATCGGTTTCGGCATTCAGCAGATCAAGGGAAAGTCGGCCTTCGGTATCTTTCGGTTCCGCTTTCCGTGGCTGCTGGCGACCATGGCAAGCGGGACGATCTGCGCCTTGCTGACCGGTTTCTACGAGGCGACGCTTGCCGAGGCGATCGTGCTCGCATTTTTCATAACGCTCGTGCTGGCGCTTGGTGAGAGTGTAAGTATTCAATCGATGACGGTCGCGTTGCAAAATTTGCACTTCGGAACGCCGGACCTAAAGGGATACTTCCGCTGGCTACGGCGTGAGAGCTCGGCGACCCTCCTGCTCGGACTTGCCTGCGGAGCGGCGGTCGGCGGCATCGCCTGGGCCTGGCGGGGAGAACCGCTGGCCGCTCTCGTTATTGGCCTTAGCGTGCTCATATCGGTCTTCGCCGCGGGCATCATCGGGATGAGCATCCCAACGCTGCTCCACGCCATTCATGAAGATTCGAAGATAGCCGCCGGCCCGATAACGCTCGCAACTACCGATGTGCTCACTCTGGTCTTCTATTTCAACATAGCGACGTTGATCTTATGAGGCACCATCAGCCGTCTATTTTAGTGAAAAATCCTTTCTCTTTGGGGTATCCTATCGTCGTATGATCACGGAGTATCTTCAGGCTGCGATGCGCAAGGCCAAATACGAGATCCTAGAGGGTGACCAAAGTTTCTACGGCGAGATCCCGGGCTTTCCGGGGGTCTGGGCCAATGCCTCAACGCTCGAGGGTTGCCGTGAGGAACTTGCCGAAGTGCTTGAGGAGTGGTTGCTGTTCCGCATTTCCCTTGGTCTTGATGTACCTGCTGTAGGCAGTCAAAAGCTTGTCGTTGATTTTGTCCTTGTTTGACCTAGAGCTTTTCCCACAAACCATTGAATTGCCATCCGCGGCAATGAATGACCGCTAATTCCTTGACACTAACATCTTGCGCAAATAGACTATGAGTTTCGACTCTTGTAGCCGAAGTGTGCCTTTATGTTCGAGTCGCTGTCCGACAAACTCAAGAAAACGCTGCGCGATCTTCGCGGGCTCGGCAAACTTACGCCCGAGCACGTGGACGCGGCCCTTCGCGAGATACGGATGGCACTACTCGAGGCCGATGTAAACTACAAAGTTGCTAAGGATTTTGTCGAATCTGTCCGGGCTAAAGCCGAGGGGCAAGAGGTTTGGCAGGGGCTTAATCCGCACGAACAGGTCGTCAAGATAGTTTACGACGAACTTGTCGGCCTGATGGGTGGGACCTCGTCGCGGCTCGTTTTCACCAAGCAGATCCCGAACGTCGTAATGATCGTCGGACTGCAGGGCTCGGGCAAGACGACCTCGACCGGCAAGATCTCAAAGTGGCTCGCGGCCAATCAAGAACGCAAGCCGCTGCTCGTTTCGGTGGACGTGTATCGCCCGGCCGCACGCGAGCAACTTCGCGTCGTCGGCGGTGCCGTCGGCGTTCCGGTTTACGAGAACAAAGAGACGTCAGACCCGATGACGCTCGTCCGCGGAGCGATGAAGCACGCTCAGGACGTTGGGTTTGATACGCTGATGATCGATACGGCCGGCCGTCTGCACATTGATGATGAGCTGATGTCCGAGCTTGAGGAGATCAAGGCGGAAACAAAGCCGATCGAGGTGCTTTTCGTCGCGGATGCGATGACGGGCCAGGACGCCGTAAACTCGGCACAGACCTTTCACGAGCGGGTTGGCATTACGGGAGTTGTCCTCACCAAGATGGACGGCGATGCCCGCGGCGGTGCGGCACTCTCGATCCGACAGGTAATTGGCCAGCCGGTAAAATTTGTCGGCGTTGGTGAAAAATACGACGCCATCGAGCCCTTCTATCCCGACCGAATCGCACAACGGATACTCGGAATGGGCGACGTCCTGACTCTCATTGAAGAGGTTCAGGGCAAGATAGACGAAGACGAAGCTCAGGCCCAGCTCCTGAAAATGTCGCGGAACCAGTTTACGCTGGAGGATTTCCGCTCGCAGCTTCGCCAATTCAAGCAGCTCGGCTCGATGTCGAAGCTGATGAAGATGCTCCCGGAGCAAATGACCGGCGGGCTCTCGCTCTCAGAAGAGCAATCGGCCGAGGTCGATCAGCAAATGCGGCGGACGGAGGCGATCATCGATTCGATGACCAAGTCCGAACGCAACGACCATCGCATCATCGACGCCAGCCGAAAAACGCGCATCGCGGGCGGCTCGGGTTCATCGATCGCCGAGGTCAATCAATTGCTTCGGCAATATGATCAGATGCGAAAGATGATGGCCCAGATGAATAAGGGCGGGCTCTTCGGCGGGTTAGGAAAGAAGATGCTCGGAGGGCTTTCGGGGGGCTTGGGCGGAATGCTCGGCTCGGGCGGCATGGGCGGACTCGGCGGTTTGGGCGGAATGCTCGGCTCCGGAATGGATGACGACGGGCCGGAAACGCCGGCACGTTCGGCAAAAAAGAAGAAGAGACATAAGAAGAGGAAGTAGATCAGTGACGAGTGACAAGTGGCGAGTGTCGAGAATCAGAAGGTAAATTGGGCCACTTTTCTACATAGGATGAATTAGAAAGAAGTCAGGAAAAAGGAAGATATGTTAGCAATTAGTTTGATGAGAATGGGCGCGAAGGGCAAACCGTTTTATCGCGTTGTGGTCAAGGAAAAGCGTTCAAAGCGGGACGGTGCATACATCGAGAATCTCGGCACCTATAACCCGATGTTGAACCCGGCCGTGGTCAGCCTCAAGCACGACCGCATCCAGTATTGGATCGGAGTCGGCGCACAGCCGACCGAGACGGTCGCGAGCCTGATCAAGCACAACCCGGCGGAAACAGTCGAGACAGTCTAGGAAGTCTGGGAAGTCTTGGAAGTCTTGGAAGTCATGGGAGCGTGATGAAAGAAGCTGTTGAAAAGATCGTGAAAGCATTGGTCGGCAACGCCGATGCGGTCGAGGTCGAAGAGACTCCGGGAAAGACCATACGGCTCGCCGTCCGGGTCGCGCCTGATGACTACGGCCGTGTGATCGGCCGCGAGGGCCGCACGATCAAGGCCATCCGCAGCCTGCTTTTCATCGCCGGCCAGAAGCACGGCAAGCGCTATCAGCTTGACCTGCTCGAAGATTGAGGCTGAGGGGACGGATCAGATGAGCGATCTGGTCACAATAGCAAAGGTCGCCCGGCCGCATGGCATCCGTGGTGAGGTGACGGCTGACATCCTGACGGATTTTCCCGAGCGGTTCGCGGAGCTTGAAAGCGTTACTGCAAAGCTTGCCGATTCGAGCCTGGCGGAGTTGAAGGTCGAGAAGTTCCGGTTTCATCAGCACCGCGTGATGTTGAAATTTGCGGGCATCGATACGGTCGAGGACGCTGAGCAGCTCCGCAACGCCGAGATCTGCATCGATGAGGCAGATGCGGTCGAGCTTGAAGCGGACGAATACTTTGATTGGGAACTCGAGGGCTGCCGCGTTGCGACGCTCGCGGGCCAAGAGCTCGGCACGGTTGCCGAGGTGATGCGGACGGGCGGGACCGAGATCTTGATCATCCGCGGCGGCGAGAAAGAGTTTCTCGTGCCATTTGCCGAGGCGATCTGCGTTGAGGTCGATATTGAGAATAAGAGGATCGTCGTTGATCCGCCGGAAGGCTTATTGGAGTTTTAGGTGAAGATTGATGTTCTTACAATTTTCCCTGAGTTTTTTGGACAGGTCTTTGATTTTGGAATAATTCGCCGGGCAAAGCTCGCCGGGATCGTTGAGATAAACGTCCACGATATCCGCGAATTTGCGGCCGATAAGCACCGGATGACCGACGACCGGCCCTTTGGCGGCGGCGACGGAATGGTGATGAAGCCCGAGCCGATCTTTGCGGCGGTCGAGCACCTGACGGGCGCAGCCGAGCGGGCCGAATATCCGGCCGCAACGCGGGTCGTAATGCTCTCCCCGCAGGGACGGCCGCTCAGCCAGCAGATCGTACGCGAGTTGGCAGAGGACGCGGTGCAGATCGTCATTATCTGCGGGCGGTACGAGGGTGTAGATGAGCGGGTCAATGATGCACTGGTCACGGACGAGATTTCGATCGGGGATTATGTGCTCTCGGGCGGTGAACCGGCGGCCGTTGTGCTGACCGATGCGATCGTCAGGCTGCTTCCTGAAGCACTTGGGAGCGAGACCTCGGCAGAGAACGATTCGTTCTCAAACGGGCTGCTCGATTGCCCGCACTACACGCGGCCGGCGGAGTTTAGGGGAATGAAGGTCCCGGAAGTTTTATTAAGTGGCGACCACGCCGAGATAGAAAAATGGCGTCGCGAAATGGCGATGCAAAAGACGAAGAAAGTTCGTCCCGATCTTTTAGAAGGAGAAAATGGTTAACGTCAGTCGTTAGTTGGAGAGTTAGTGAGTTGCAGAGTTACAGAGGCTGGGTCCGAAACTCCGCACTCTGAAACTCTATAACTCTGAAAATCTACAACTACTACTGACCTCTTGCCGAAACGATATGAACAGACTAGACGCAATTGAACAAACACAGCTCCGGGACAACATCCCGGCCTTTCAGTCCGGCGACACCGTGAAGGTGCACGTCCGCATCAAGGAAGGCAATAAGGAGCGTATCCAGATCTTTGAGGGCGTTGTAATTGCCCGCAAGCACGGCGGTGCCCGCGAAACCGTTACGGTCCGCAAGGTAAGCTTCGGCGTCGGGGTCGAGCGTATCTTCCCGCTTCACGCAACGGTCGTCGACCACATTGACGTCGTCCGCCGCGGCCGCGTCCGCCGGGCAAAGCTCTACTATCTGCGTGAACTCCGCGGCAAGGCCGCACGTATCAAGGAAAAGGATACGCGGAACAAAGCCAAGGCCGCTAAGTAGTCAGCGTTCGTATAAGCCTATTGAACCGATAGGGCGTCGCGAGTTTGCACCCGCAAGCTCGTGCCGCCCTTTTATAGCGCGTAATGGGTCAAGTTCACGTGTGTTTCGTCAGGTCGCGTTTCGGACCGCGACTTCCTATAATGCACGTGTGAATGGATTCAAGCTTCAGGCCGAGCGGTTCGAGTGGCAGATCGGTTTTGATTTTGAGGAGCTGGCTCGCGAGGAGGGCTATCGGCTGATCGCCGGGGTTGACGAGGTCGGCCGCGGGTGTCTGGCCGGGCCGGTCGTTGCCGCGGCGTGCATTCTCGACCCTGCCAAACCTGTTCCCGAGGGGCTCAACGATTCAAAAAAACTTACAGAAAAACGCCGCGAGGCGATCGCCGCGGAGCTTCGCGAGAGTGCCGTCGCCTTTGCCATCGGAGCCGTCGAGGCAGACGAGATCGACCGGATCAACATACTCGAGGCGACCAAAAAGGCGATGATGCTCGCGATCGAGGCGCTCCAACCGGCCGCCGATTACCTGTTGATAGATGCCTTGCAGCTTCGCGCTCTTCGCCTTCCGCAAAAGGCCCTGATCAAGGGCGACTCTATCTCTTACTCGATCGCCGCAGCGTCGGTGATCGCAAAGACCTACCGCGACAATTTGATGAAAGAGCTTGACCTCGAATTCCCGCAATACGGCTTCGGTGGCCATAAAGGCTACGGCGCCGCCTCGCACTTCGCCGCTCTCCGCCAACACGGGCCATGCCCGCTTCACCGGCTTTCATTCAAAGGGGTTGTGGTTTAGGACCCGAGGAATCTAGGCTTCGAACGGAATCTCAGCGTCGCGGAGGACGTTCATCTCGTTGGCCTTGACGCGCTCGAGAAGCTCTTGGTCCTCAAACATCTTGACGAGGCCTTTGACGGTCGCGTACCGCGGTTCATCGGCGACTGTTACGGGGAGGTTGATGAACGAGCGGAGGTACTGGTCGAGCCCATCGAGCAGCGAGCCGCCGCCGGTCATTATCACGCCGCGGTCGTAGATGTCTGCGGCGACCTCGGGCCGGAGTTCGGTCAGCGTGTCTTTGATCAACTGAGCGATCCGACGGACAACGCCTTCGACCACCGGGTAAAGCTCGCCGATCGTCACCTCAACTGCCGCCGGGCTTCCGGTCTGCACGTCGCGGCCGCGAACCTCGATCGATTTTGAGATGTCTTCGGGTAGGAACGTCGAGACGAAAGAGGTCTTGAGCATCTCGGTCGTTTCATCACCGACCTGAATGCCGCGATGGCGGCGAAGGTGCGTGGCGATGGCTTCATTTATCTCAAAGCTGCCGTGGCGTTCGCTGGTCGAGGTGACGACTGAGCCCTTGGCGACGATAGCGATATTGGTCGAGCCGGCCCCGTAGTCGATGATCGCCGAGGCGCGTTTATCGCTCGGCAAAACGCCGACACCAAAGGCCGCCGCCAGGCCCTCTTCCATCATAAAGACCTTGCCGATGCCTGCCTCGCCTGCTGCATTGAGAAGCGCCCGCTGTTCGACGTGGGTAACGTCGGAGACCATGCTCATTACCGCCTGAATGGCAAGATTTGAGCCGCCCGATTTTCCCTTTCGGACAAAATGGGCGAGCATTTTTTTGGTGCGTTCAAAGTCCGCAACAACGCCGCCGATCAGCGGAGCCCGGACCACGATATCGCGACCCTCGCGGCCGGACATATCCGCAGCTTCCTGGCCAAAGGCAACGATCTCTTCGGTCAGCTCGTTTATCGCAACGAGCGAAGGCTCATCAAGCACGACCCCGCGATCTTTGACGGCTATGATCGTGCTTGCCGTTCCGAGGTCGATAGCCATCGAATCGGTCACGAGCTTTTTGAGTGACGAGATCTTGAGCATACTTGCGGCGTTTGAAAGATTATACGGGTAATGTGGCCGGGACGTAAAGAGAAATCTTGCGGCCCGCTACGCCCAGCGGACCTCGAGCACCTTCACGGGCTCGACCCGGTTTTTGACGGTAAGCGGGTCCAAAACGTTTACCGGAATTCGTCCCCCGCTCGCCTGATGGGCCGCTTCGGTCATTATTATCTGCCCGCCTTTGGCGATGTCCTGGAGCCGTGCGGCGAGGTTTACGGTATCGCCGATGGCTGTGTACTCCGACCTTTTTTCCGAGCCGATATAGCCGACCGTCGCGACGCCGGTGTGGAGGCCGATGCCGACCGAGATCTCGCTCAGGCCCTCGTGGCGGAGCTCGTCGTTAAGCGTGCGGATGCGTTTTTGCATCTTGACCGCCGCTTTTACTGCATTGAGAGCGTCTTCTTCGGAAACATTCGGAGCACCAAAAAGGGCCATCAGGCCGTCGCCGATGTACTTATCGAGCGTTCCGCCATGCTCGAATATGATCTCGGTCATCGCCGAGAAATAGCTGTTCAGCAAGGAGACGATCTTCTCGGGATTTTCTTTCTCAGAGATCGCCGTAAAGCCGCGGATATCGGCAAAGAGCACGGTGATCTGCTGATTAACGCCGCCGAGCCGGAAAGACGACGGATTATCAAGAAGCTGCTTAACGACGTACTCCGGCATGAAGCGGCTGTAGTTTGCCCGGGCGACCTCTTCGCGGGCGAGCCGGTTGTGTGCCTTTACGGTCTCGACGGTGAGTGCGGCCTGCGCGGCGACGGCTCCGATCATCTCCAGGTGATCTTTGGTAAACGCGGCAAAGGGATCGAGCCGGTCGGCGTAGATCACGCCATGTACGTTGTTTTCCGTTATCAGCGGAGCACAGATTGTCGAACGGACGCCTTGCGAGACGATCGACTCGGCCCCGGAGAATTGTTCATCGGCACGGGCATCTTGCGAGAGAATCGCAACGCGGTCGTTCATCACCTTTTGCGTGATGGTCCGGCTGATGGTCATATTCTCAGTCAGCTTCGCGATCTTTTCATCGCGGGTCTGAACGGCGACGGGGTTAAGGCTGAAATCGAGAATGCGGCCATCGAGTGTTTCATCCGCAAGTAGGGCAACGACGCGGTCGGCCGGCGTTCCGCGAAAGATCAGATCGGTCGCCTTTTCGAAAACGTCTGAGAGGTCAAAAACGCTGCCGAGCGTCTTGCTCATTTCGTAGAGCAGCTCGAGCATCTTGGCCTTGCGGCGAAGGTCTTTGATCTCATCAGGCGTCGCCACCGCACTCTCCATCGAGAGATGCGATTGCCGGCCGATGATCTCCTTTGCCGAGATGAGAAGCTGTGTCTGCCCGAGCGGTTCATCGCCGAACGCCACGCCGCCGGGCATGTCTGCGACCGTTGGGGCGTTTTGAACAGCACTTAGGTTGACACTTCGGTTTACCTGGACCGAACCGGCGGGCATCGGGGGACGTTGTATCGATACTTCGGCGGCCGTATCGTCAAAGACGAGCCGCGATTCGCCGATCATAACCGAATCGCCGGGCTCGAGTATCTTCTCAAGCATCGGCGAGCCGTTGACGAAAACGTGATTGACACTGCGGGTCAGTTTGCCGTTATCGATGTAGCCATCGACGAGTTTGAAGCGGTCGCCCTCGCCAACGATCTGGGCGTGTTTTCGGGAAACGCGGCGGTCATTAAGCACAATGTCGTTGTCCTTTGACCTGCCGATGGTAGCAACGGCGCCCGCCACGAGTGGAAACTCGCGAATGTCGCCGGTCGGTTCTGTTATCTTTAAGTATGCAGCCACGTCTGTTGTAATTGTAAGGATTAACCGGCAAATGTTAAATGCGGACGGGCGGCCGATATTGCCAACCCCGAAAAATCGATGCAAGAAACCATCTATTTTGACAACAACGCGACTACGCAGCCTTTTCCCGAGGTCGTGGAGGCGATGCTGCCATTTATTGGCGGAAACTACGGCAATCCGTTGTCCTCGCACCACATCGGACGGGTGGTTCGCGACGCGATCGGCGATGCCCGCGAAGGGGTTGCGGAGCTGATCGGAGCCGCGTCAACAGATGAGATCTTTTTTACGTCGGGCGGGACGGAAAGCGACAATTGGGCGATCCTCGGTGCATTGAGGGCGATGCCGGAACGTAGGCATATTGTTACGACCGCGGTCGAACACGAAGCCGTAAGAAAGCTCTGCGACCGGCTTGAACTTGATGGATACGAAGTGACGCGGGTCGCGGTGGACGGCGTGGGAAGGCTTGATATAGACGAGCTGAAGCGAAGCCTGCGGCCGGATACGACAGTCGTTTCGGTGATGACGGCAAACAACGAGACGGGCGTTATTTTTCCGATCGCGGAGATCGCGGCCGCCGTTCGTTCGCAATCGGATGCGCTTATTCACTCAGATGGCGTAAACGCCGCGGGAAAGATCGCGATAGATATCAAGGAAACGGCGGTCGATCTTTTTTCTGTGTCAGCACATAAATTTCACGGGCCAAAGGGCGTTGGTGCGCTTTATATCCGCAGCGGCGTCGAGCTTCCGGGCATCGCCATCGGCGGCGGACAGGAACGAGGCCGCCGAGCCGGAACGGAAGCCGTGCACCAGACCGTCGGCATGGGATTAGCGGCAAGACTCGCGGCTGACCTTTCGCCGATGAGCAAGATCGCCGAGCTTCGCGACCGGCTCGAGCGCAAACTGCTCGGCAGCGTCGCGAACGCATTTCGCAACGGTGCGGCCGGCGAGCGGCTTCCGAACACCGCAAACATCTCATTTGCCGATACGAATGGTGAATCGATCCTCGCCCTGCTAGATGAAGCGGGCATCTGCGTCTCGACCGGTTCGGCCTGCAACGCGGAAAAGCAGGAAGCCTCGACCGTGCTCAAGGCGATGGAGATTCCTTATTCGCGAGCGATGGGCTCGATCCGGTTTTCGCTCGGCAGGTTCAATACGGACGAAGAAGTGGAAAAGGTGATTGCCGCGACCGTTGACGCGGTCGAACGGCTCAGAAAGCTCGCAGGAGTTGCGGCCTAGACGGCCTTTTCGATGCCGTAGCGGGCGAGTTTGAGGTAAAGCCCGCGGCGGGTGAGGCCTAGCTCACTTGCGACCCGCGAGATGTTCCAATTGTGGCGTGAAAGCGCGGCTTTGATCATCTGCATTTCAAGCTCGCCAACGGCTTCATCGAGCGTGGTGCCGGTCGAGAGATTAGCGAAAGGCATTATCGGGCTTGAGAATGACGTTATCGGCTTTGCGTCGTTTGGCGATTCTCCAAAGGTAGTTATCGGCTTTGCCGAACGCCGCAGTTCGGGCGAGAGGTGATCGGGCGTTATCACGTCGCCATCCTCGGCACGGGCCACGACCCGCTGTATCTCATTGCAAAGCTGGCGGACGTTTCCCTCCCAATTGCAGACCATCAGCAGGTCAACGGTCTGCGGCGTGAAGGTGACGTCGCGTTTGTGGAATTTCTCAGAGTAGTGGTTGACGTAGTAGTTGATGATCGGCGGTATCTCCGAGCGGCGCTCGCGGAGCGGCGGCACCCGCAGCCGGATTACGTTTAGCCGATAGTAAAGATCCTCGCGGAAGCTGCCCTCGGCGACCTTTTCCTCAAGCGGCATATTTGTCGCGGCGATCACGCGGACATCGACCTTGATCGGCTTTTTCTCGCCGATCGGCTGCACCTCGCCTTCCTGCAAAAAACGCAGCAGCTTTGGCTGAACATCTATCGGCAGGTCGCCGACCTCATCAAGAAAAAGTGTTCCGCCATCGGCCGAGCGGATCATGCCGGGCGAATCTGTGACCGCTCCGGTAAATGCCCCGCGTTTATAACCGAAGAGGTGCCCTTCGGCGAGTTCTTTCGGAACCGCCGTACAATTGAACGGGATAAAAACCTTGTCTTTCCGGTTCGAGAGCGAGTGGATGGCTCGCGAAACGAGCTCCTTACCTGTGCCCGATTCGCCGGTGACGAGGACCGTTACATCTGAAGAGCGGATCTTGTAGATCTCCTCAACAAGCGAGGTCATCGCGGGCGAGGAATGGATAAAGCCGGGCATAACGCTGGTCGAAGCGTGCGAGCCGGTTTCCTGCTCGGCCGGCCGCGAGCGTTCGCGCGAGCGAAGGTCGATGACATCAAGCCCGAGCTCGACGACCTTGATCAGCGGCTGGAGCGGGCTGCCGTCAGAGAGCTTTGCCGAGCCCGTGGGACTCATTAGCACCGCGGCGGCCGGAGCTCCGGCGGGCTTGAGGTCGAGAACCGCGAAGTTCTTTGAACGCTCGAAGGCCTTTGCTTTGCCTTCGCGCTCGGCTTTTTCGTATTGCGAGACGAGTTCGGCGCTGTCCGAGGGTGCGATGCCGTGCGTGATAAATGGCCGAAGCTGCTTCTTCTCATTCATCTCGGCGATGACGATCTTCTTGGCCGTTGTTTCTTGCTGGAGCACGGCCATCAGCTCGCGGAAGAGCAGCTCACGCGAGGCGGTTGCCTCCGCGAGCCGGACCATCAGAAGCTGCGAAACAACGGAATTCGACCGGGCCGGTTCGCTGCGGGCGGGCAAGGTCTTCCTCGTCGCCGCGATCGATTCGGCATGCTTCAGGCGTTCGTCAATGCCCAGCTTTTTGAAGATATCTTTGGCGGCCTCAAGGTGACGCATCGCCTGCTCGCTGCGGCCTTTTGGGAGGTGCTCGGCAAGCAGAAGATGGGCATCGCCGATGTGGTAGATATCTTCAGCGGTCTCAAAGATCGTCAGCGACCGGTTGAAATGATGAACGGCCATTTCAGGGTCGCCGGCTTTTGCCGATTCAAGCCCGCGGATCCGCTGAACGTTCCCAAAGACAAAAAAGTCCGACTCCGGATCGTTTGCCTCTACCATCGCGATGGCGTTCTCAAATTCAGCGGTGCGGTCGAGCCGGAGCAATGCCTCGGCGAGCACGAGGCCGGCCATCTTCGCGTAGTGCTTGTCGCCGATCCGGCCGCTAAGCTCGATCGTCTCGCGGGCCGTCGCTGCCGCTTTTTCATATTCACCCTCGGCGAGCAGGCACCGCGAAAGATTGCGGAGAGCCTGTGCCTCGTACCATTCGCGTTTGTGTTCGCGGGCGGCAGCGACGGCTTGGGTCAGAAGGCTTCGGGCCTCATTCAGATCGCCGCGGAGGATCTTCATCTCGCCGAGGCTGTCGAGAATGCCGGCGATGTGGGCGTGGTTTGATTCGATCGCGAGGTCGAGCGCCCGCTTTATCCGCTCCTCGGCACGGTGCCATTCGCCGACGTGCATCAGGTGAATGCCGAGGTTGTTGTAGGCGATAACGGAATTGAGAACGTGCTCGGTCTGGTCAAAAAAGGTGATCGATTTCTCAAGGCACTCGATGCCATCCTGCGGCCGGCGAAGGAACCAATATGCACCGGACATATCGGTATAAAGCTTTCCGAGCATGAACGGGGCCGAGCGGTCGCCGATGATCTTTATGCCGAGATCAAAATACTGCAGAGCCTCTTCGCTGTTGCCTTCCTGGTGGTAGCTGATCGCTATCTCGCGATAGGCCTCGGCGAGCCCGAGCCAATCGCCGACGGCGCGGAGCGGCTCAAGGGCGGCGTTTGCGTGGTCGCGGCAGATGCTCGATTCGTTGAGCTTGCGGTAAACGCGGGCGAGCCCGATGTGGATTTGGCCATTAAGCTGCGGAAGTTCGGCGGATTTCGCCGTTTCGAGCGTTTCCTTGAGGAGCGTAACTGCCTTCGGGTGGTCGCCGAGGTTGTTGTAGGCGATGGCGAGCTGCGTCATCACCCGGATGCGGATCTCTTGGCTCAAGCGGTCGAGGTTCTCGCGGTCCTCATATGGACGGATCGCCTCGAGCGATTCCTTGTAGCTACCGACGGTCTCGAGCGTAAAGGAATGCAGCCGTTTGAGGCTTGCGAGGTCGTCGTCCGTATGGCCAAAAGCGGCGATCGCGTCAACGACGATTCGCTCGGCTTCGCTCGAGAGCCCTTCGCGGAGCTTTTGCCCGATAGAAGAGAAGAGCGCGTCGAGCTCTTCGCGCGAGGGCACATCGCGGCGTTCCTTCGCGATGCCGGGAGCCGCAGCTCGCGGACCGCGTTTGATGAGCGGAGAGCGTTTCATTTGATTGGCGTTTTCGGTTCCGGGCAAGGCCGGAATGAGGCCGCTTTTTCAGCGGGCCGATCGCCCTAAAATGCAAAAATTGAATACTAAGTAAACAGCGCATTCGAAAGTTAGCAGAATTTAGCCGCGGTGTCTATAATTATTTTTCCGCTTTGAATGCAGGGCGGCGGCAAAATGGCAGAATTTCCGGAAAATGACGGCGATGTTCTGACCGAGCGGCGGTCGAAGCTCGAGAAGCCCAAGCTCTTTAAGGTCATCCTTCACAACGATGATTTTACGACGATGGAATTCGTCGTTTTTGTGCTCGAGCACGTCTTCAAAAAAACGCGGCCCCAGGCTCTGGAGATAATGCTCAGCGTCCACTACAGCGGCATCGGCGTCGCTGGCGTTTTCCCCTACGAGGTCGCCTATATGAAGCAGCAGAAGGCGATGAACCTCGCCAAATCCCGCGAATACCCGCTGCTCGTGACGATTGAAGAAGAGTGATCCGAAACGCCGATAGAATTCACCTGTCGGGCTTGCTTGTCGTCTTGCCGTCCTATCTGGAAAAGAACTGGTTTTATGTGCTAATCTGACTGCAGATATGCGGAGGCCATCGCCCATTATACGCACGAGGATAGGGACTTAAGTTCAACCCGGAGTTGAGCGGTGGCGAAATTTTGCCTTTATAGGGTCCCAAGCTTACTTAACGGCTTGGGGCTTTTTGATTTTTTACAATGACCGAAAGCTTAGAACTAAAGAAAACAGTAAATCTGCCGAAAACGAATTTTGGGCAGAAGGCGAATCTTGGGCAGAGCGAGCCGGCCCGGCTCAAGAAGTGGAAAGAGGCCGGGCTTTACGAACGCATCGCCGAGGCGCGACGCGGCCGGGAAAAGTTCATTCTCCACGACGGTCCGCCCTATGCGAACGCCGATATCCACATCGGCACGGCGCTCAATAAGATCCTGAAAGATTTTGTCGTCAAGAGCCGGTCGATGATGGGCTTTGACGCGCCTTATGTTCCGGGCTACGACTGCCACGGCCTGCCGATCGAGACGCACGTCGAACGCAAGCTCACAGATAAGGGCAAGAACAAGGCTGACATTCCGGTCCTGAGCTTTCGCCGCATCTGCCGCGAGCACGCCTCGACCGCGATGAACAACCAGACGCGCGATTTTCAGCGGCTCGGCATCTTGGGCGAATGGGAGAACCCATATCTGACAATGTCCGCCGAGTATGAATCGGCGACGGCACGGCTCTTTGGCCGCTTTCTCGAACGTGGGTTTGTTTATAAGGGCCTAAGGCCGGTCTATTGGTGCATCCACGACCAGACGGCGCTTGCCGAGGCCGAGGTCGAATACAAAGAGCACACGTCGCCCTCGATCTACGTAAAATTTCCGCTTACGTCGGACCCTGCCGCGATCGACCCCGCGCTTTCCGGAAAGCGCGTATTTCTCGTCATCTGGACGACGACTCCCTGGACGATCCCGGCAAACCTCGGCATCGCGGTCCATCCGGAATTTGATTATTCGGCCGTTGAGGTCGGTGATGAGGTCCTGATCGTTGCATCGGAGTTAAAGGGCTCGCTAGCCGAGACGTGCGGCTTTGAAGCTTCGAGCGAGCTTGCCCTGTTCAAGGGCTCAAAGCTCGACCGGCTTGAGGCAAAGCATCCCTGGATCGACCGCACTTCGCTGGTGATGAACGGCGAGCACGTAACGCTCGGCGAGGCAGATGCCGAAACGGAACTCGACGTCCGGTTTGAAAGCAAGGGCTCGGCAAAGTCCGGCACCGGCCTTGTCCACACGGCTCCCGGCCACGGCGCCGACGACTTCCACATCGGCAAGGCGTACGGGCTTGAGGTTTATAACCCGGTCGATGCCGCTGGCAAGTTCATCGCCGAGGTCGAGCACTTCGGCGGGATGAATATCTTTGAGGCGAACCCGAAGATAGTCGAGTTTCTGAAAGCGAGCGGAGCGTTGCTATATTCCGAGCCCTATCAGCACCGCTATCCGCACTGCTGGCGGTGCAAGAACCCGGTCATCTTTCGGGCGACGCCGCAGTGGTTCATCTCGATGGACGAAAAGTTTGGAGTACCGGCTTCAGCCGGCTCGGACGACGCATCTCTCCGAGCCTCCGCTCTTGCGGAGATCGAAAAGGTGAAGTGGCATCCTGCCTGGGGCCAGGGGCGGATGGCAAATATGTTCAAGGGGCGACCTGATTGGTGCGTCTCGCGGCAGCGGTCATGGGGCGTTCCGATCCCGGTCTTTTACTGCAGCGGCTGCGAGGAAACGGTCGCCGACCCGAGTGTGGTCGATCACGTTGCGGACATCTTTGCCAAGGAAACCGCCGACGCCTGGTACGCCCGGACGGAGAGCGAGCTACTGCCCGAGGGCTATGCTTGCACGAAATGCGGCGGTACCGATTTCCGCAAAGAGACTGACATTCTCGACGTCTGGTTCGACTCGGGCTCATCGTGCGTCGCGGTGCTTGAGACCCGCGGCGATACGCTCCGCTTTCCGGCGGATGTTTATCTCGAGGGCGGCGATCAATACCGCGGCTGGTTCAATTCGTCGATGAGCTGCGGCATCGCGGCACACGGCACGGCGCCGTATCGGCAGGTGATAACCCACGGCTGGGTCGTCGATGGTGAGGGCAAAAAGCAATCGAAATCGGTCGGCAACGTGACGGCTCCGCAGGAGATCATCGATAAATCAGGTGCGGAGATCTTACGGCTCTGGGCGGCGGCGGTCGATTACACCGAGGACGTTCGCTGTTCGGACGAGATCCTTTCGCGGGTGGTCGATGCCTATCGCAAGATGCGGAATACGCTCCGCTACGCGCTTGGAAACCTTGATGGTTTTGACCCGGCGGCGGATTCGGTTGCGGAATCGGAGATGCTTGCGATCGACCGCTGGGCACTTGCAAGCCTTGAGGTAGTCTCGGCAAAGGTGCAGAAGGGGTTTGAGGACTACGACTTTCAGGCTGCCTACGGAGCGCTTTACAATTTTTGTACGGTCACGCTTTCGGCCCGTTACTTTGACATCATCAAGGACAGGCTCTACATCTTCGCCCCGCGTTCGATTGAGCGCCGCTCGGCACAGACGGCGCTCTACCGCATCGCCGATTCGCTTTGCCGGCTGATGGCGCCGCTGCTCGCTTTTACAAGCGACGAGGCATGGGAGAACCTGCCGGGCGAGCGCGAGGCCTCGGTCCACATGGCCGAATTCCCGGCCGCAACGCGTCTTGACGAAGCGGCCGAGGCGGAATTGCTTTCGCAGTGGGAACGCATCTTCGCCATCCGCGACGAGGTTTTAAGATCGCTCGAAACGGCGAGGGGCGAAAAGGTGATCGGCTCATCGCTCGAGGCAAAGGTCATCCTGACGACAGATAAGCCGACGACGATGTTTTTGATGGAGCATTTCACCGAGCTACGGTATATATTTATCGTTTCACAGGTCGAGGTGCACGAGGGCGAGCCGTTTGCCGTCAAGATCGAAAAAGCACACGGCGAGAAATGCGAACGGTGCTGGAACTATTCGTCACGCGTCGGCGAATTTGAGAGCTATCCGACGGTCTGCGAGCGGTGCATCGCAGCTCTTCGTGAGATAGAAAAGGCAGCGGCCGCTTAGAGGAGGATCAATATGAAAAGATTCGTAGCGACATTTTTAATGCTGGTGCTGCTTGCGGCTGCGGCTGCGGCACAGAGCGTCCGCACACCCGAACGCGGTTCCGCCGAACGCAAGGCGATCCTAGATGCCATCCGCGTCCCGGTCGAACGCGATATGAAGCAGAAGATCGTCTTCGTGACCAGCGAGTTCCGGGTGCAGGGCACTTGGGCGTTCGTCGGCGGAACGCTCCAGACGCCCGATGGCGGTCAGCCTGACCTTAGAGGAACTGCATGGGCAGAGGAAGCCGATTTCTTTGAGAATAACTTTTTTGCCCTGGTCAAGAAGACCGGCTCGCGATGGCGCGTGACGACGACCGCGATCGGCTGCACGGACGTCTGCTATGCCGACTGGTGGCGGCGATACCGGGCACCAAAGGCCGTGTTTCCGTATACTGAATAAGCCGTGAAAAAGAACGACATACTTTGGAAACTCGCTTACCTCGTCATTACCGGCGGGGTTTTTCTGGTCGATCAAACGACGAAGGCCTGGGCGGTCAGCCGTCTTCGGTTTGGGGACGACATCTCGGTCATTCCGGGGTTTCTCAATTTCGCATATGCCCAAAATACAGGCGTTGCGTTCTCAATGCTCGACGATTACGGCGACCCCGGACGCTGGGGGCTCTCGGCCGTGGCGATCGTCGCCGGCATTCTGGTGCTCTTTTACTTTTGGCGAACGCCGCGTTCGGATGACCGCGTTCTCGGAGCGCTTGCTCTCCTACTTGCCGGGATAATCGGCAACGTTACGGACCGGGTGCGGCTCGGGTTCGTTGTCGATTTCATCGATGTACAATTCGGCTCATGGCACTACCCGACCTTTAACGTCGCGGATATGGCGATCGTCATCGGCGCCGGATTGTTGATCCTTGATATGGTTTGGTCGAAGAAGGAGAAGGCTGATCCGCCGACGGAGAACGCGACAGCACAATGAAGATCGAACTCAGGCCGATAAATGAGGAGAATTTTAGGCCGGTCGTCGGGCTGGATGTCGGGCCGGGCCAGAATACGTTTGTTGCGACAAACGTTTTCTCGATTGCAGAGTCAAAGGTCTCGCCGTACCTCGAACCGCGGGCGGTTTATGCAGACGATGAGCTTGTGGGTTTTACGCTCTACGGCCGCGATCCTGAGACCGGCAAATATTGGATCGTACGGCTGATGGTCGACGCCGCACATCAAGGGAAAGGCTACGGGCGTGCCGCGGTGCTCGCCCTGATCGAAGAGCTGCGGGCAAAGCAGGAATGCGGCGAGATATTCTTGAGCCTCGTTCCGGGTAACGCGGCCGCCGAAGGGGTTTATCAAAGCATTGGCTTCGCACGGACAGGCGAGATCGAGCACGGCGAGATAGTAATGAGATACGTGTTTTAAGAAGCGAGAATTCAGAATTCAGAATTCAGAAGTGGATGACGAGAAGCCTGCGAAAATTGAGCCGTGAATACAATGCAAACTGAAATGGCCAGGAGCTTTGAGGATGTCGGGATCTGGAAGAAGGCTCACCAGTTTGTGCTCGATGTGTACAAGATCACGGAACAATTTCCGAAGCATGAGATATACTGCCTCACATCTCAATTACGGCGTGCTGCGATCTCGATTCCGGCAAACTTTGCGGAAGGTTTCCGCAAGTCAACCAAACCAGATAAACTTCGGTTTTACGGTATCGCCATCAGCTCGCTCGAAGAGTGCCGATATTATCTTCGGCTGGCGTCTGATCTGGGCTATGTCGAAACTGCGCAGCTGCGAAGCAATCTTGAGGAAATAAGCCGGATGTTAACGAGCTATATGAGCAAAATTCGAAATGACGTCAGAAGCTGAAATACGATTCGAGTGCTCCGGATGCTGACTTCTGGCTTCTGAATTCTGACTTCTTGACCCATGTACCCTGAACTTTTCCGCATCGGCGATTTTCCTATAACCAGCTACGGCATTTGGCTGGCGGCGGGGATGTTAATCGCGCTGTTTGCGGCTTCGCGGCTGGCGGCCCGCGACGGGTTGCCGCGCGAACGCATTTACGATCTAGGCCTCTGGACGCTCGTCGGCGGATTGCTTGGATCTAAGATCTTGCTCTTTTTTGTCGAGGATAACGTACAGCTTTTTACGCTCGATTTCTTGCGTTCGGGCGGCGTTTATTATGGCGGGTTGATCGGCGGCTTTTTGACCGTCGTACTGCTCATCCGATTTTACAAACTGCCATTCTGGAAGGTTGCTGATGCACTTGCGGCGGGACTGGCACTCGGTCAGGCTTTCGGACGGCAGGGTTGCTTTGCGGCCGGCTGCTGCTGGGGAAAGCCGACAACCAATTGGTGGGGCGTTCACTTTAGCGACAAGGGCCACGAATACACCGGCGTCCCGATCGCCGACAACGTCCACCTGCATCCAACGCAGCTCATTGAGAGCCTTACAATGCTTGCGGTCTTCGCCTTTCTCGTTTGGCTGCACCGCAACAAGAAATTCGACGGCCAAGTGCTGATCGCCTACGGCATCATTTATTCGATCTTCCGTTTTCTGATCGAATTTATCCGCGACGACCCGCGTGGCGAGCTCTTCGGCCTCACCGCGATGACCGGCCTTTCGACCTCACAGATCGTCAGCCTCGTCGTCGCCGCGGCGTCGATCGCATTTTTCGCCATCCGCTATCGGCAGCGTCCGGAAGAGGATCTGTAGCCGTACCAATTTCCAATGACACAATTTACAATCCCCAATCCCGGGCGCCGCATTGTCAATTGGCAATTGGTCCATTGTGAATTGACAGAAATAAAAACTCCCCGATGACCCAAACTGAGATAGAAAACAAGGAAGACAATTCCCTCGTGTTTTCGCCGGGTGCTGACGACGCCGGCGTTCGGCTCGATGCGTATCTGGCTGCCCAGATCGAGGGCTGGTCGCGTGCGCGGCTGCAGCGGTTGATCACGGACGGCGATGTGCTGGTCAATGGAAAAGCGGTGAAGCCATCGTATAAGCTGCACGAGGGCGAAGAGATAGATGTCGATCTGGTCGAGGCACCGGCGGCTGTTTTTAAACCCGAGGACATCCCGCTCGATATCGTCTTTGAGGACGAGTACCTGGCCGTGATCAACAAACCCGCCGGCATGGTCGTCCATCCGGGAGCCGGCAACGCGACCGGCACGCTGGCAAATGCGATTGCGTGGCATTTGTCAGAACCGCCTCCGTCAGGGCGCGGCCAGTTTGATAAATCCGCGAACTGGCCGCCCGCTCACGCAGGCGGTTCTGACAGAGTCGGCATCGTTCATCGCCTCGACAAAGACACCTCCGGCCTGATCGTCGTCGCCAAAGAGGAAGAGACGCACGAGGCTCTTTCGAATCAATTCCGCGACCGCCTTGTTGCCAAGCAGTACGTCACGCTCGTCCACGGCAGTCCGCGTGAGAATATGGGCACCATCGATCGACCAATGGCACGTGACCGCTGGCACCGCACCAAAATGACCGTCGCCGCCAATGGCCGAAATGCCCTGACGATGTGGAAAGTGCGGCAGCGGTTCGAGAAATTCACCCTTCTTGAGGTCGAGATCAAGACCGGCCGCACGCACCAGATCCGCGTCCACCTCGCCTCGATCAATCACCCCGTAGTCGGCGACGCCACCTACAACGAAGGCCGCGACAACACCGTCAACGACGTGGATATCAAAAACGCCATCCGCACCCTCGACCGCTTTTTCCTCCACGCCGAAAGGCTCTCTTTCACACATCCCAAGACCGGCGAGCCGATGTCATTTAATTGCGAGATCCCGCAAGAATTGGCAGAATTGCTAAAATCGCTTTGACGGGGCATTGTCACGACCGGACCGCAGGCGTCCTCGCCTGCCAGCTTCCGAAAGGAAGCTAGTGCCCGTCAGCGTTGAGGGAACTAGGCCGTTGTCACGGCCTTGCACGCGGGGACGCGTGCGGTCCAGTCGAGAAATTGGATTAAAAATATGAAACGCTGCTTTGTTGCTGTTGCTTTTTTGTTGTTGTGCGTGCCGTTCGCTTTGGCTCAACCGGGTGAGATCAATATCATTCCAAAGCCGAGGTTGGTTGAGCGACGGGTAGGTACTTTTGAACTCAATTCCGGAACTCGATTCGTCGCTCGCAGTCGCGACGAACTAGCATTAGCCCACTATTTTCGCAACGAAATTGATCGACGATTTGGTTTCAAGATCAAGATAACCTCCGACCCGAAAATCAGCATCGACACAGTAGGAAAATCGACAACGCGCAATACTATTCTGCTTAGTCGGCTTGGCTTTCAGCCACCTTATACTGCGGACGAATGGTACAGCCTTGTTGTAAATCCCTCATTTGTCTATATCGAGGCGGATGGATCTGGACGTTTCGCCGCCCTTCAATCACTGTTTCAACTTATTCCATCGAATTCAAAGGGAAAGGCTGTTATACCCGGTGTCGCAATACTCGACGCCCCCCGCTTCCGCTACCGCGGGATGCACCTTGATGTTGCGCGGCATTTTCAGCCGGTGGAGTTTGTTAAGAAGTTCATCGATCAGATGGCGCAGTATAAGTTCAATTATTTTCACTGGCATTTGACGGAGGACCAGGGTTGGCGGATCGAGATCAAGAAATATCCGCGGTTGACCGAGGTCGGCTCGCGGCGGCCGGAGACGATGGTCGACCGCAACTTTTCGCCCTACATCGGCGACGGCATTCCGCACGGCGGCTTTTACACGCAGGAGCAGATCAAAGAGGTCGTTGCCTACGCCAAGGAGCGGCACATCACCGTGATCCCGGAGATAGAACTGCCCGGCCACGCCTCGGCGGCGCTCGCGGCGTATCCGCAGTTTGGCTGCAAGACCGATTACGAATACAAGGTGCAGACGACGTGGGGCATTTTTAAGGAAGTTTTTTGCCCGACCGAAGAGACGTTCAAGTTCCTCGAGGACGTGCTGGACGAGACCATCGCACTTTTCCCCGATTCGCCTTACATTCACATCGGCGGCGACGAGGTGCTGAAAGATCATTGGAAAGAATCGGCGTTTGTACAGGAGCTGAAAAAACGTGAAAACCTGAAAGATGAGAACGAGGTGCAAAGCTATTTCATTCGCCGCATCGAGCGACACTTAAGCAAACGCGGCAAGAAGATGATCGGCTGGGACGAGATCCTTGAGGGCGGCCTGGCACCGAACGCGACCGTGATGAGCTGGCGCGGAATGCGCGGCGGCATCGAGGCCGCCAAGTCTAAACACGATGTGATAATGACGCCGACCGATTTTGTATATTTCGACTACGGCCAAGGCGACCCCGCCTACGAACCGCTCAACATCGGCAGCTACGTTCCGCTCTCGAAAGTGTACAGCTTTGAGCCCGTCCCGCCCGAGTTGACCGCGGAAGAGGCGAAATACGTCATCGGCGGCCAGGCGAATATCTGGACCGAATATATGAAAACGGCGTCGCACGTCGAATATATGGCCTTCCCGCGGATGCTCGCGTTGAGCGAAGTGCTTTGGTCAAAGAAAGAGGATCGCGACTTCGCCGATTTTCAGCGGCGGCTCAATGCGATCTTGCCGCGGCTTGATAAACAAGGCGTGAATTACCGCATCCCTGAGCCCGGCGGTTTGGAGAACATGGTTACGGAGAGCGACCGCGTTTTGCTCGAGCTTCGGCCCGGGCCGGGAACGCGCGTTCACTACACGACAGACGGCTCGACGCCGGACGAACGCTCGCCGGCCTATTCGCGGCCGATCGAGGTTCGGCTCGGCGAGGGCGACGTGAAGACGCTGAAGACCATCGTCGTATTGCCGACCGGCCGCAAAAGCGTCGTCTATGCAGCGACCATCGTCCGCGGCAAGCTGCGCGAACCGGATGAGACCACGGCGGCGAAGCCGGGCTTAAATTACAGCTTCCTGGTCCCGAACGACGACCCTACCTTAAAAGGCATGGTCGAAAATGGCGAGACGCGTTCCACCTCGCTGAATCAATTTGCCCAGCGGTTCGATCTTAAAAAGCCATTCGCTATCACTTTCGACGGCTATTTCCGCATTCCTGAAGACGGCGTTTATGAGCTGCAGGTCGATTCCACTTGGGACGCGACCGTCGTGCTCGGCGAAAGCAAGATCATCGACGACGCCGGGACCAAAGACCGCAAGATCCGCTCGGCGATCGTCCCGCTCAGAGCCGGCCTGCATAAGATGTCGCTCCGCTACAACCATCGCGGCGGCGATTCGTCGTTCCGCTTCCGCTGGGGCATCAAAGGCCGCGGCCTGACACAAGCATGGGGCGGGGAGTTCGTGCATTGAAGAGAAGTCAGAAGCCAGAAGTCAGAAGCCAGAAGTCAGAATCAGGAGTAGTTGAATGAGAAATTACAGATGCTCGGACGGAGTAAGGTTTTGGGACTTGAAGCGAACTGGCCGCCTGCTTACGCTGGCGGTTCTGACACTGCTCGCTGCTCACGGCTTACTGCTCACGGCCACGGCTCAGACGCGCGACTACACCCGCTGGGTCAATCCGTTCATCGGCACGGGCGGGCACGGGCATACGTTTCCCGGTGCGACGCTGCCGTTCGGGATGGTGCAACTCTCGCCCGACACCCGCATCGACAACTGGGACGGCTCATCTGGCTATCACTACTCCGACGACATCATTTACGGCTTTTCACACACGCACCTCTCCGGCACCGGCATTCCGGATGGGTGTGATATTTTGTTCATGCCGACGACAGGAAGTAGCCTTCGTCCAATGGGATCGGCTACTCATGAAACGTACGCGTCCGCGTTTCAGCACAAGAACGAAAAAGCGGAACCTGGCTATTACTCTGTTCTGCTAGATGACGACGAAATTTTGGCGGAATTGACCGCTACAAAGCGAGTTGGATTTCACCGGTACACTTTTCCAGAATCGCAAGAAGGAAAGATCGTGCTCGATCTAAAATGGAGGGATCGAGTACTGGATTCCGAAATCACTGTAGTTGAAAAGAATCGAGTAGAGGGCTATCGTCGTTCAAATTCTTGGGCCAAGAATCAGACTGTTTATTTCGTGGCTGAGTTCTCGAAACCCTATTCGCTGGCGCCTATAACGGAAACCCGGGGCAATAGTGTCACTACTCATGACGTTGAAAAGAGACGCAAATTCTACGGCACGTCGGAACCGATTCGCGGTGAAGACCTGCAGCTAGTCTGGATCTTTCCGACCAAGCAGCGAGAGCAGGTCCTAGTAAAGGTCGCGATTTCCTACGTCTCCATCGAAGGTGCACGCAAGAATTTGGAAGCCGAGTTGCCGCATTGGGATTTTGAAAAGATACGTGCGGAGGCGAAGGCGGCGTGGAACAAGGAGCTGGGCAAGATCGAAGTCTCCGGCGGGACGGACGAGCAGACGACGAATTTCTACACCGCTCTCTACCACACAATGATCCACCCGAACGTCTTCAATGACGTTGACGGCCGGTACAAGGGCCACGACGGGAAGGCCCACAACATCGCTGCTTCCGGCTCCCCTCCTTACGAAGGAGGGGTGGCAGCCGCTTCGGCTGACGGGGTGGTTCTCTCAAAGGTGGGCAACGGTCAAGAAAATGGTTCTCAGACTCGGGCGCTTAGAGAACCACCCCGCCGCGAAGACGCGGCACCCCTCCTTCGTAAGGAGGGGAGCTTTAAGGCCCCGCCTAAAGGCGGTACTCAAAACGGCGACCACTACACGGTCTTCTCGTTGTGGGATACGTTTCGGGCGACGCATCCGCTTTATACGATCATCGATGAGCGGCGGACGGTCGATTACATCAATTCGTTCATCCGTATTTATGAGCAAGGCGGGCGGCTGCCGGTCTGGGAACTTTGGGGCGAAGAGACGGATACGATGATCGGTTACCATTCGGTGTCGGTGATCGCCGACGCGATGGCGAAGGGCATTGAGGGCTTTGATTATGAAAAGGCGTACGCCGCCGCCAAGCACTCCGCCAACCTCGACCACCACGGCCTCGCCGCCTACAAACGCCGCGGCTACATCTCCGCCGAGGACGATAACGAATCGGTTTCAAAGACGCTGGAATATGCCTATAACGATTGGTGCATAGCACAGATGGCGATGTTGTTTATGGATGACATTACGCGAGGTATGACCGCACGAGAATATTTTGCAGCGCACGGCATGTTCGGAGACCCTGATCCTGCGAAGCAAGCGACCTACGAAAACTTCTTCTCAAAAAAAGAAGACTACATCCGTTTTAGCCAACGAGCGCTGTCCTTCCAAAATCACTTCGATTCAAAGACCGGTTTCATGCGACCCAAACGCAACGGCGGATTTATCGAGCCATTCGCGCCGAACGAAGTTACGTTTCATTTTACCGAGGGCAATTCGTGGCAGTATTCGTTCTTCGTTCCGCATGACGTTCCGCGCCTGATGGAGCTAATGGGTGGACGCGACAAATTTGCGGCCAAGCTCGATGAGCTTTTTACGACCGACCAAAAACTCGCCGGCCGCTTTCAGCCGGACATCACCGGCCTTATCGGCCAATACGCCCACGGCAACGAACCGTCGCATCACATTCCGTACCTTTACAACTACGCCGGCCAGCCGTGGAAGACGCAGGCCTACGTCCGCCGAATAATGGACGAGTTTTACAAGAATGCGCCCGATGGCCTGATCGGGAACGAGGACGCAGGCCAGATGTCGGCGTGGTACATTCTCTCAGCTGCGGGATTTTACCCGGTCGCTCCCGGTGCCCCGCAATACGACATCGGCTCGCCCCTATTTCCGCAGATGAAGTTCAACCTCGAAAACGGAAAGACCTTCACGATAACTGCGAACAACAGTTCACCGGCGAACGTTTATGTGCAGGCCGTCACGCTAAATGGCAAGCCTCTTCGGCAGGCGTTTCTGGCACACTCGGACCTACTTGCGGGCGGGACGTTGGAATTCGAAATGGGCCCGAAACCAAAGACGGGGCTCTTTCCTGAATCGCTTCAACATCGATCTACCGAAATCGTCGCCGTACCGAACATCAACGCTGACCGCGTCTTTCGCGAGCAAACGAACGTCACGATGAGCACCATCACCGCCGGAGCCAAGATCTACTACACGCTGGACGGCACCGAACCTTCGGCCCGATCGACGCTGTACGCCTCGCCTTTTACCCTGAGCGAAACTTCGACCATCAGGGCGATAGTGATCAGTAATGGAAATCGAAGCTTTCCGGTCGAGGCCTCGGTTCTAAAACGCACGAATGATTGGACGGTCACGCTCGCTTTGCCTTACAGCACGCAGTACACCGGCGGCGGCGATGATGCGATCGTTGATGGGCTTCGCGGGACGCAGAACTTTGCGAGCGGCGAGTGGCAGGGTTATCAGGGTAAAACGTTTGAGGCGGTGATAGACCTCAAGGAGCGGCGGCGGGTCGCCGAGGTCGGCGGTTCTTTCCTGCAGACAACGCGGTCGTGGATCTGGATGCCTTCGCGGGTCGAGTTTGAATCGTCGGACGACGGTGTGAACTTTACGAAGCTGGCCGAGATCAAGACCGACGTCCCGCTGACCGATGAAACACCGCAGGTCAAGGAATTTCTAACCCGGCTCACGGCTCCCGTCACGGCCCGCTACATCCGCGTCCGTGCATTCAATATCGGCCCGATCCCGGCATGGCACCCCGGAGCCGGCGGCGACCCGTGGATATTTGTTGATGAAGTGATAATCAGATGATGCGCAAGCCCGTCTGGAGAGGCGGACCTGTGCAGAGATCGAACCGCCCTTACTTACGTGCGGACTTACTCATCGGATGAACCGCTAGACCTTGACGCCTTGGCGGCGTTAGATTACTATTCGGGAACCCCGAGCTTCCCATGAGTCTTCATTTAGCAAAACTTATCATTCTCGGCGTCGGGCTTGGCTTGGCGGTAGGGGTTGGTGTTTATACCTTTTGGTACGGGAAAGGTTATTCGTATATGAGCAACGACCCGCTTGCCTGCGCAAACTGCCACATAATGAACGAGCAGTACGACGGCTGGCTTAAATCTAGCCACAAGGCCGTGGCGACCTGCAATGATTGCCACACGCCGCCGGACACGATCAGCAAGTACTCGGTAAAAGCGTGGAACGGCTTCTGGCATTCCTATTATTTTACGGTCGGCGGGTTTCATGAGCCGATCCGTATCACGGACCTCAACAGGCGGGTTGCCGAGCAAAGCTGCCGCACCTGCCATGAAACGATGGTCCATTCGATAACGGTCTCCGAATCGATAAAGGAGGCCCAAGAGGTTTCCTGTATCTCGTGCCACCGAAATGTCGGGCACATGCACTGAGCTGCAACGGCGAAGTTTGCGAGGTCAACTTATGAGCGAAGAGAACAAAGAGAACACCAGCGAAAAGGAAGAACCGAAAGCAGAAAAGCGTAGCCTTGGCTATAGCGCGAAAGTGCTTGCCGTCGTCGCGTTCGCGTCATTCGCCGCTGCGATACTCGGCCTTGCCTTGCTGACGAACATCTTTGAGCGAAAGCAGGAGGCGAAGAACCCCTTCTTTCGCGTGGTCGAGCTGACCGACGACACACACGACCCGGCCGTTTGGGGCAAGAACTTCCCGCTGCAATATGACAGCTATCTTCGCACCGTCGATCAGGTCCGGACCCGCTTTGGCGGCAGCGAGGCCGTACACAAGGCTCCATCCAACGCCGACCCGCGCTCGATCGTTGCGCAATCGAGGCTCGAGGAAGACCCGCGGCTCAAGACAATGTGGGACGGCTATGCATTCGCGGTCGATTTCCGCGAGGAACGCGGCCACGCCTATATGCTCGAGGACCAGACCTTCACCGAGCGGCAGGCCGTCACCCAACAGCCCGGAACATGCATCAATTGCCACGCCTCGGCATACGAAGCATATAAAAAGCTCGGCCAGGGCGACATTGTTCAGGGCTTCCACACGCTCAACAAAATGCCGTATCAGGAGGCTCGCAAAGAGGTGACGCACCCGGTCGCCTGTATAGATTGCCACGATTCGCAGACAATGGCGCTTCGCATTACGCGGCCGGCATTTATGGAGGGAATGAGGATCGTAAAGGCGGCGCAGGGCATTGAGAATTTTGACGTCAATCGCGACGCGACGCGGCAGGAAATGCGGTCGTTCGTATGTGGCCAGTGCCATGTCGAATATTACTTCAAGGGACCGGAAAAGACGCTGACCTATCCGTGGCAGAACGGAATGAAGGTCGAAAACATCCTCGAATATTACGACGAGGTTGGGCACAAAGACTGGACCCATGCCCAGACCGGAGCCAATGCTCTAAAGGCGCAGCACCCGGAATTCGAGATGTATAATCAGGGCATCCACGCCCGGGCCGGCGTTTCCTGCGCCGATTGCCACATGCCCTATGAACGCCAGGGCGCGATGAAGATCAGCAGCCACCACGTCCGCTCGCCGCTGCTGAGCATCAACACCTCCTGCCAAACCTGCCATAAAGGCAGCGAGGATGAGCTGAAGTTTCGGGTCGAGACGATCCAGGAGCGAACCTATAAACTCCGCGGGATCGCGATGGATGCGCTCGTCCAGCTTATCGGCGACATCGTCGCGGCAAAGAACGCGGGAGCCACCGATGCCGACCTCGCGACCGCACGTGAGAATCAAAGAAAGGCGCAATTTTTCCTCGACTTTGTCGAAGCCGAAAATTCGATGGGCTTCCACGCCCCGCAGGAAGCAACACGAATACTCGGCGAATCGATCAATTTCTCCCGGATCGGCCAGGTCTCGCTGCGAAACGTAAAGGTCGCGACCAACCTCGCCGCCTTCCGCTCATCGCGGTAAACGCTCTAAAAAGAAAAATTCTGACCAATCGAAGGCCCCGACCGTCTAATACTCTACCGGCCGGGGCTTAATCTTTCGCCCGGCCGCGGCGGTAATCATATGGACAGGCGATATTTTCTTAAATCTAGCGGGATCGGGCTGGCGAGCTTTGGGCTGATGGCGGCGGCTCCGGACTTTCTTCATCAATTTGCGGCAGCTCAGACGGCCGATCGGTTCGGGAAGAGAAAGGTTCTGGTCACCATCTTTCAGCGAGGAGCGGTCGATGGGCTGAGCATGATCGTCCCGCACGGCGAGGGCGAATATTACAACCTCCGCCGCGGAACCGCGATCGCGAGGCCGGGGCAAACCGATGGAGCGCTTGACCTTGATGGCTTTTTCGGGCTGCATCCGGCAATGGCATCGCTCCAACCTTTTTGGAGCGCAAAGCAGCTTGCCGTTATCAATTCCTGCGGCTCGCCGGACAACACGCGTTCGCATTTCGACGCTCAGGATTATATGGAATCGGGCACGCCGGGTGTGAAATCGACCCGCGACGGTTGGCTTAACCGAACGCTGCAGGCTACCGCCGGCAAGGCCGATTCGCCTTTCCGTGCGGTCGCGATGACGCAACAGCTTCCGCGTTCGCTCTATGGCCGCTCGCCCTCGATCGCGATGACGAACCTCGCCGATTTCTCGATCAAAGCGGGGCTTTACACGGCGGACCTAAAGGGCGGCTTTGAAGGCGTTTACCAGCAAAATGTGAAGGACACGCTCGGCGAGACGGGCAAAGAGACCTTTGAGGCGGTGAACTTTTTGAAGACCGCAAACCCGTCGCAGTTTCGGCCTGAAAACGGAGCTCAGTATCCAAACAGCCAGCTCGGGCGTTCGCTGCAGCAGATCGCTCAGCTCATCAAGGCCGGCGTCGGGCTCGAGGTCGCATTCGCCGAAACGGGCGGATGGGACACGCACGTAAGGCAGGGCAGTGCCCGTGGGCAGCTCGCAAATTTGCTAAGGGATTTCTCGAATTCGATCGCTGCATTTGCCACCGATCTTGGCCGGCGGATGGACGACGTCGTCGTGCTTACGATGTCAGAATTCGGCCGGACCGCCCGCGAGAACGGCTCGCTCGGCACCGACCACGGCCACGGAAACGCGATGCTCGTGCTCGGCAATTCGGTAAAAGGCGGGAAGGTCTTCGGCGACTGGAAAGGCCTGAAGCCCGACCAGCTAAACGAGGGCCGCGACCTGGCGATCACGACCGACTTTCGCATCATTTTTACCGAGGTTGCGACGAAGCATTTGGGAAGCAAAAGGGCCGAGGACTTATTCCCGAAGTTTGATGCTAAGGCCGCCGGGGGCTTAGGCTTTCTGAGCTAGACCTACGGGCCAAATGAGTCGTTCAAAAACAAGCAGCCGCTCCATTGTAGGGGCGGCTGCTTTTTTCCTCGTAACCGCTAGTGTTCGGGGTCGTTGCCCGGCGAATCCACCGGGCTTGTACCGCCGCCCTGTTGGATAACGTGTGTCAGTTCATGGGAAAGCAGCTTTTTTCCGCTATCGGTATGCGGTTGGTATTCGCCCGGTGCAAAAAATATGTCGCTGCCTTGAGCAAAAGCTTTCGCTCCGAGGTGTGTCGGGGCGTGGCTTTCGTGGACCCGCACCTGAGAAAGGTCGGAACCAAAAGACGCCTCGAATTCGTGCTTCAACGGGGCGGGAAGCGGTGCTCCGTTGGTCTTTCCTACCTTTGATGCAGACGGCGCTAAGTGCTTTTTTCCTTGATCTTCCATTTAATCGGTCTCCTTTGTTTTTGTTCGAATGAGCTCTTTACTACCATAGGATGCGTACGAAGCACAAATTCTCGGACAAATTGAATGCCAGATCTTAACCGCCGATCGAAAGAGCTTGAACGGATCGACACCGGCGACTACACGCCGGCTGAGTACGACCGCTTTCTCAAAGAGATAGCTTTTATCAACCGCTTTCTCGGCGACCGGCGGGCGCTCAGGCGGTCGCTCTTTCGTGAGATCAAACGCCGGCAGCTTAGCGAATTCAGCATGCTTGATGTCGGTTGCGGCTCGGGCGAACTGCTCCGCTACACGGCCGAATTTGCGAGAGCAAAAAACATAAAGGCTCGACTTGCGGGGCTTGATCTTAATCCGATCTCAGCTAGCGTTTCGGCGAACGGCACAAGCGATTTTCCCGAGATCTCGATCACACAAGGCGATGCGTTTCAATTGCCCTTTGCCGATGGTGAATTTGACTACGCCATTTCCTCTCTATTCTTTCATCACCTGACCGACGAGCAAGTACCGCATGCGCTCGGCGAGATGCGGCGGGTCGCCCGGCGAGGCGTGTTTGTCATTGACCTGCATCGCCACCCGGCCGCGTATCGGCTTTACCTAATTTTCTGCAAAGCGTTCGGCATCTCGCGGCTGGTTACAGAAGACGGTTCGCTTTCGGTTTTGCGAGGATTTCGGCCGGAGGAATTGGCCGGGCTTGCGGGCATGGGCAGCGTCAGGCGAAGCTTCCCGTTCAGGCTTGTGCTTGAGTGCGGCGAGCAAACCTAGTCTTCGAACATTCCGAGCCGGGCTAGGTGCGCGAGGCTTTCGTCAAGCCATTCCGGAAGCGTCGCGAGCAATTCTTTTTTGCCCTCGATCTCATGCGAGGAGCGGATGAATTTGCCGAGCTCATCGAGCACGGCCGAGCGCGTCCGCGAGCCATCAAGCAATTCGAGCAGCCGGCGGGAGACCGGATCAGCGATCTCCATATCGACGCCGAAACCGGAGATGACGTTGCGGGCCGAGCCCATCTGCCAACGGGCAAGCCGGGCGAGCCGCGGTTTTTCTGAGAGCTCGGTTGGTGCAGAGGGTTGAAACGTGTGCAGCTCGACCAGGTCGGTTGCGGTCGCGATCTGGAAAAGCATGTCGCGAAAGGCCTCGGCCTGCTTCGCTACCTCATCGTCGCTAATGCCGCTGACGCGTTCGCGAGCCTCGGCTACAAGCTCGGTAAAAGTGATCGCACGCGGCCAGAGCGAGCCGAGATGTACGAGGCCGAACTTGGCAAGCGGCATGTCGATCTCGATCTGCTGCCCGCTGTTCCCGGCAAACTTTACGCGGCCATTGCCTGCGAGATCCGGCGATCTACCTGCCGGGCGAAGCGACGAGCTGACGAGAAGCCGGTCTAGCACATTGGGCTTCATATCGCGGTCTATCTCTGCACCGGCGTGAACGACAAGGCTCTGGCGGAATGCACGGCCGCGAAAGATGTCGAGATATTGCTCGCGTTCGATGACGTCCTGTATCTCGGCAATAAAGTCACGGGCCGCCGGGGTCAGGTCGGCGGTGCCCATCGCGTGGAGCTCGGCCTCGGCGAGAAATTGCAAGCCGTTTGCGGCAAGCAGTTCAGCAAATTCGTGGAAGTAAAAGGGCGTGTTCTGCTCGGCGAGGTCGTCGTGAAATACGTCGGCGATATCGCGCGTCTCGTGGCGGCGAAGTTCGCGGACGAAGATCTGCCCATAGGTGCCGCGGCTCGAGCTTTGCTCTGCGGCAAACTTAAGAAAGCTGAGGGCCCGCTCGACCTTTTCGGCCGGTTCATCGATGCTGCGGCTTGAGTACAACATCGCATGCTGCGCGATCTGCCGCTCATGTGCGCCGGGAAATGCGCCATAGCTGATGTAGCCGACGCCGTTCGAGTTCATCAGTTCGCGAAAAAGCTCAAGCACGCGAGTTCTAACGGCCTCGGGCACCCAAGAGAAAAGTCCGTGGGCGACGATGTAATTGAACCGGCCGAAGGTCTCAGCCGACATCTCCATCACATCCGCCTGGTGAAACTCGACATTGCCAAGCCCAAGTTCCGCAGCGGCGGCTTGTGCTTCGTCGATATGTACTTTCGAAAGATCGATGCCGGTGAAACGGGCATTCGGCATTAGGTAGGCTTGTGCGATCAAGTTGCTGCCGTTGCCGCAGCCGAGCTCGAGCACCGTGCTCGTCTCCGCGGCAGCGGGCTCCATTCCAAAAAGCACGGCCTGCGTCGCGAGCCTACCGGGAAAGGTCTGGACGAAAAACTTGCTAGGATAAGGCAGCCGGTCATATGCAGATTGTGTATTCATTTATTGACCCCTTATGTCAGCGTTTATCCAGAATGACAATGCTATCGTGGTGATCGAGAATAACAGTACGATTGGAAGTGTTGGAATCCAAAATACGGTAAAGAAGCCGATTGGACTCGTGAAAAGGAATGCGGAAATCGAGATTATTGTTGCAATTATAACAACGACAGTTTTGGATAGGCGCGTAGAGGTTAGGGAAAGTGCGAGTATGGAACTCACGACCGCGGAAGCCGTCCAAAGTGCCCACAACACCAACCACACACCCGGTCCGAATAATCCCTCGCCCCTGTAGATCAAGTAAAGGAAAGTCGTTACAGCTGCTAAAGACAACAGTATGCCTACGATACGAAGCTTTTTCACGCTATTTCAGCTTGATGTTCCTACCTTCGCCTAACAATTGGCCCATCTTTTCGTGAATGAGGTTGATCGCTTTCAGCGGGCGGACCATTACTTTGAATTCGGTGATGCGGCCCTCGGCGTTCCAGCGGAGCATATCGACGCCATTGATGGTGATGCCGTCGATCTCCGTCTCAAACTCGAGCACGGCATCGCTCTCGCCCGCGACCTCACGCACGTACCGAAAACTCTCATTACCGAAAACGTGCATCGCCGCCGTAAGATACATCGCCGTCACCGCCTTCCCCACCTGCGGCGTATGCACCACCGGCGAATAGAAAACGACATCATCCTCGAGCAACGCATCAAGCAACCCCGCATCACGCGTGCGCACAATGTGGTGCCACGTCTCAATTGTCGTCGTTGAGCGTATTAAAGACATCAACTCTTCTCACGCGGCCACAAGGTTCGAACGCAGTTTCTCAGATTCGTGGCACGATTCGGAGTCTATTTCACGGATCCTAAAATGGCACTTCGTCCAATTGTCCTAAAATCTCGACCTCATTATCCCGCTCGAAGATCGATAGCATGTCATTGAGCAGTGTTTCCGCAAGCGGACGCGTATCGATGAATTTAAGCTTTGACCAACTCCATTTTCTGTCGCCTTTGAATCCATCTGTACAGAGGTACTCGATAGAGTCGCTTGTTTCCGGCACTGCATAGATCAAGACACCGGAACGAATTGGATCAAGCGAAAGCTCAACCCACCAACCCCAATCTTCCGCGCAGACAAAAGGAACGTTGTATCCTCGCTCCGCAAGTTCGCGTTGCAGATACTCGGCAAGGGCCTTTCCATACATCCCTTCGTTTATGATCTCGTCTTCTTCACCGGGAAGTATCGCGAACTTTTTTGACCTAACATGAATAAATTTTCCCATTCCTTATCTCCAAGCAAAGTGTTCGTGACCCGCGCTGAGTTAAGCATGCCAACACTTCATATAAAATTCTTATGGCCCGTTCATAGAAGGTCGTCCGCATCGACGATTCGGTTGTAATCCAACGAGCTGTGCATGACGTGCAGGATCCTGACACCGTCAGCGATCGGAACGTAGAAGATGAGGTATTCATCGAACCCTTTAACGAGCGACATCCGGATCGAGGCCAATTCAGGATCTTCGAATCTCCGTGGGCTTCCTGAATCGGGAAATCTTTCAAGCAGGTCGAAAGTCTCTTCGCAGCAATCAAGAAATCGTTGTGCGGTTGTTTCGCTATAATGTGCGAAATATGAGGCGATGTCGGCTAATTCATCGAATAAGCCATCCGCGTATTTGATCATTTCTTCGCCTTGATCCGCCTGCGCATCTCGGCTCGAACATTGTCCATCGTAAATGATTCATCATCACCGGATCGGAGCCTTTCAAGAAGTAGTGTCTCCAACCGCTTTTCATTCCGTCGTTTCTGATCAGCTCTGATCAACTCGCGGACATACTCGCTTGCGCTGCCGTATCCATCGTCGGTAAGCGTTTCCTCCACGAAAACACGCATTGAATCGGGCAAAGAGATATTCATTGTTGTTGTCGCCATAGGTCTAGGCTAATAGTAATTGGCAGATTTTGTCAATATTTGCCATACCGCTTCGCGTGCGATGTTTTTCTCGAGCTCGGCGAAAGGCCGTCGGTAAAGCTCAAAGTGTTCCCTAAACCGCGGTCAGTTCGATCCGTTTGATCTTTCCGAGTCTAACTTTTTTTCGAGCCTGCCATAGATCATAGTTAGTCTGCATCACCAGCCAGCTTTCAGCAGAACGCCCGAGCACCTTCGAAAGTCGGAGAGCCATTTCAGGGCTGATCCCGCTCGCACCGTTAAGGACTCGGTTAAGCGTCGAGGGTGAAACACCCAACGAAACAGCAAGCTCCCGCCCGGAAATATCGTTGGGCTTAAGATAGACTTCGGTGATAAATTCGCCGGGATGTGGTGGGTTGTACATTGCCATTAGTGGTAATCCTCGTAGTCTAAAATATGAACATCACAATTAGCCAATCGAATGTCAGTCGAGAATTGGCGATTTGATCTTACGACCAACATAATTTTTACCGGCTTTTGTTAAAGACCACCGCTTCCAGTGCTTTGCCGACAGGCGCACGGGGAAGGCCTTTTGAATACGCACGGCTAACTGATGACAATCCTCCGAAACCTCCTCAAATGGCAGCGAGAGAAAGAGGGCAGCAGTGCTTTTTTCTGAGATTCGAGCATAAACTCCTGACTCTCCGAGAAAGACTTTCCATGTTATTTCGAAATCGTTATAGTCCGTGCGACTTTGATAGAGCATAGCCAACTGAGAATCTTCCTCGCGGAATTCTAGTTTCCAAGTCGCATGAAGCACAACCTGCCATCCCGCATACCCCGCATGGAAGATAGGCCGAAGCTTTTCAAGTTGGGCGGCTACTTCGTGCAAAGTACTAACGTCTAATGCCCATTGATGACCAATGTAGTCACCCATGCCTCGGGTGAATTTCTTCAGCCCATACTGACCACATGCATCTTCGTACAGGCGAGCAAATTCCTTCTCGTTAATTTCTCCGCCGCTCAGCAGTTCGAGCGTAAGATCGGTTGGCGTTGAGATAATGCTTACTGATGAAACAAAGTCGCTCAGCGACCTTGCAGTTTCTACAAACCCACGCGTCCGCAAAGTGTGAGCACCACCTGATGAAATTGGTAACCCATCGTATGTAATGACTGCTGAACGAGACATTGACCCTACTCCATATTTCTCAGACGTAATCTCAATGCTTGAAGCTTTATAAAACCTTCCGCGTCGTGTTGGTCGTAGGCTCCGGCGTCGTCTTCGAAGGTGACTACGCGTTCGCGGTAGAGCGAGTTCGGCGAGCGGCGGCCCGTAACTATCGTATTACCCTTATAAAGCTTGAGCCGGACGTCGCCCGTGACGGTCTCCTGTGTCTGATCGATCATCGACCGCAGGATCTCGAATTCCGGTGCGAACCAGAAGCCGTAGTAGACCGACTCGGCAAATTTGGTCCCGAGGCTGTCGCGGAGCCGCATCACCTCGCGGTCCATCGTTATCGATTCGAGCGCTCGGTGGGCGGCCATCAGGATCGTCACTCCTGGCGTTTCATAGACACCGCGAGACTTCATTCCGACAAAGCGGTTTTCGACCAGATCGACCCGGCCGATGCCGTGATCGCCGCCGAGGTGATTGAGCTTCGTAAGCAGATCCACGGCCCCGTATTTCTCGCCGTCTATCGCTACCGGCTCGCCTTTTTCAAAGGAGATGGTTATTTCCTGCGGCTTGTCGGCGGCAGTTTCGGGCGACTTCGTCAGCAGAAAAATGTCTTCGGGCGGAGCGGTCCAAGGGTCTTCGAGAATGCCGCCTTCGTAGCTGATGTGCATCAGGTTGCGGTCCATCGAATACGGCTTCTCGGCAGAGGCGGTAACGGGAATCCCGTGCTGCTCGCAATAGGCCATCAAGTCCGCACGTCCCTTAAACTCCCAGTGCCGCCACGGAGCGATCACCTTGATATCAGGCTGCAGCGCGTAATAGGTCAGCTCAAAACGCACTTGGTCATTGCCCTTGCCAGTGGCTCCGTGGGCGACCGCGTCGGCGCCTTCTTTTTGGGCGATCTCGATCTGCCGCTTGGCAATAACGGGCCGGGCGAGCGACGTCCCGAGCAGGTAAACTCCTTCGTACAAGGCATTTGCCTTAACGGCTGTCCAGACAAAATCCTTTACAAACTCATCGCGCAAATCCTCGACATAAAGCTTCGAAGCGCCGGTCGCAATCGCTTTTTCCTCAAGTCCGTCGAGTTCTTCGCCCTGCCCGACGTCGGCGCAATAGCAGATGACCTCGCAGCCGTAGGTCTCCTTTATCCAAAGCAGCATCGCCGAGGTATCAAGCCCGCCGGAATAGGCGAGCACGACTTTTTTGATATTTTCTTTCATTACAATGGTTTTGGATAAAGCTTTAAGCTGTTAGCTCTCAGCCGTAAGCTCGTTTCCGCAAAACACGATCAACGCACTACAATCATTTTTGCACACACGGAAATATGAGCAAATCTGAAAATCTCTGGGGCGGGCGATTTACTGAAAAGCCGCACGAGGTCTTTACCGAGTTCAACGATTCGTTTCGTTTTGATCGGCGGCTTTTTGCGGCGGATGTCCGCGGGAGCATTGCCCATGCTCTCGGGCTTGAGCGTGCGGGGGTGGTCTCGCGGGAGGACGCCGATGCGATCGTCGGCGGGCTGACGCAGCTTGCGACGGATGCGACGCTCCATGCGGATTATTTTGAGCGCTCGGGCGCTGAAGATGTTCACTCTTTTATCGAGGCAAAGCTGGTCGAAGCCATCGGCGATACAGGCCGCAAGCTCCACACTGGCCGCAGCCGCAATGACCAGGTCGCAACCGCATTTAGGCTTTGGCTTCGCGAAGAAACGGATGAGATCGACGTCCTTGCCCGCGACCTGCAGGCGGCTTTGGTCGATATCGCAGAAGGGTTTCATGAGGCCGTGATCCCGGGCTATACGCATCTTCAGCGGGCGCAGCCGGTGCTTTTTGCCCATTGGTGCCTGGCGTATTTTGAGATGCTCCGCCGCGACCGCGAACGGCTCGCCGATGTCCGCCGACGGATAAATGTAATGCCGCTCGGGTCTGCGGCACTCGCTGGCACGTCATTCCCGATCGATCGCGATGCAGTTGCCGCTGAGCTCGGCTTTGACTCCGTCTCGGCAAATAGCCTTGATGCAGTCTCCGACCGCGATTTTGCCATCGAGTTCGTCGGGGCCGTTGCACTCCTGATGGCGCATCTCTCGCGGCTCGCCGAGGACATGATCATATACTGCACGAGCGAGTTCGGCTTCCTGCGGCTCGGCGATAACGTCTCTTCGGGCTCGAGCTTGATGCCGCAGAAGAAGAACCCGGATTCGCTCGAGCTTATCCGCGGAAAAGCGGCCCGCGTCTTTGGCCATCATGCCGCGTTGCTTGCGCTGATCAAGGGCCTGCCGCTCGCCTATAACAAAGACATGCAGGAGGACAAGGAGGCGGTCTTTGATACGGTCGACACAGTAAAGCTAACGCTCCGCGTCGCGGCGATCGTCGTTGAAAACACGGTCGTTGATGAAGAACGCGGCCGTGAGGCTGCAACCTCCGGATATCTGAATGCAACCGAGCTTGCCGATCATCTGGTCAAGGCCGGTATGCCTTTTCGGACCGCACACGAGGCGGTCGGCCGGCTCGTTTTGCTCGGGCTGAAAGAGAAGCGCGAATTGAATGAGCTTAGCCTTGATGAAATGCGTTCGGTCGTGCCGCAGCTTGAAGAAAGCGTTTTTGAGAAGCTGACGCTTGAGAACACGCTCGCGAGCAAATCCGCTGTGGGCGGCACGTCGCCGGCACGCGTTGCCGAGGCATTGGCGGCGGCGAGGGAATATTTGAATGGATAAGGCCGAACTGATAAAACGCACTGCTGAGAATGAGCTGATGCAATTTCTCGGCGTCAAGATCGTCTCGGCGGAGCCCGAGCTCGTTGTAATGACGATGGAGGTCACGCCGCGAGTGCATCAATACGTCGGGATAATGAACGGCGGCGTCTCGCTTTACCTCGCGGAAACTGCGGCGTCGATCGGCGTTGTCGGAAATGCGGACCTGTCGAAAGTCACGCCCGTTGGCATTGAGATAAACGGCAACCATCTCCGAGCCGTAAGCAAGGGCGAGTTGACCATCGAGGCGAAGCCGATCTTTCCGGGGCGGACGATGAGCATCTGGCAGATCGACATCACCAACGAGAAAGGCAAGCACATCTTTACCGGCCGCTGCTCTGTTTTGCTGCAGAAGCGTCCGGCGTTTCCCGAATAACCGAATGGACCGATTCCCGAGAGAGTTCGTGACCGAATGGCGAAAGCTCGAGCTGCCCTTCAAGGGCGAGCGGGCTGTCGTCGCGGTCTCGGGAGGGGCGGATTCGGTCTCGCTCCTGCTTGTGCTCAGCGAGCTCGCCCGACGGCGGAAGATCACGAACGAGCTTGTGGTCGCCCATTTTGATCATGGTTTGCGAGGCGAAGAGAGCCTTGCGGACGCAGAGTTCGTCCGCGAACTTGCCGGCTCGTTGGGATACGAATTTGCGCTCGGCCGCGGGCGAGTCGCGAAGAAAGGGAATCTCGAACAGAACGCACGCCTTGCCCGCTACACATTTTTTGCCAAAACGGCCGAGCGGCAGAAGGCGTTTGCCGTGCTGACAGCGCACACGCTGAATGATCAGGCAGAGACATTTCTGCTGAACCTGATCCGCGGGAGCGGGCCCGAGGGCCTCGCGGCGATGCGGCCTGTTCGCCAACTAGAGGGAACCGAGGCGAGGCTTGTCCGGCCTTTGCTCCGTTGGGCGAAACGCGAAGAGACCGAGGAGTTTTGCCTCGCCCGCGGAATTAAATTCAGGACCGATGCGATGAACCGCGACCCACGCTTTACGCGTGTGCGGATCAGGACTGAACTGCTCCCGCTTTTAAAGACCTTTAACCCAAAGATCATCGAGCAACTCGCCCGTACGGCGGCGCTAATGCCGACCGCAGAAAGCGAATCCGCGAACGCCGCGGCGGGCGAAAACGATGTTTCGGAGCTCAAGCTCGCCCTGCTTCGCAAAATTGACGACCCAGGATTGCGGAACACGCTCAGGCAATGGATAAAGGCGAACCGCGGAAGCTTGAGAGGAGTAACGCACCGGCATATCGAGGGCGTTGAGCGGCTTGTGCGGAGCGAAAAGAGTGGAAAAACCGCGGAACTTCCCTCGGGGACGGTCGTCCGCAAGGGCTCCGGCAAGCTCTTCTATGAGCCGAAATAGGTTGAAAAAAGGGCAGTGCGCGCCTACAATCAAAGATTGGCTTGTAATGTTGGCCTGTCGCTTCGATGACAACGGGGCGACAGGCTGTTACATCTAAGCCATATTAAAGATGATCCGGGCTCAATGGGCGGGATCAGGAGGCTGTAAATTGAACTCAAAGGCAAGACAAGTTTTTCTGTGGTTGATGATCATTTCCAGTGCCTTGCTGTTTGTCTGGTATCTCCAGGGCAAGCAGTCAAAACCGGCACAGGAACTCTCGTTTGATGCTGCCCTGACGCAGATCAGGAACAAGGACATCAAAGAGGTGACGATGAAGTCCGATACGCTTGAGCTCGTCAATATGGCGGACGAAAAGCTGAGCGCGAAGCTCGATGCGAGCGACGCGACCCGCGACCAGATCTATGCGGCGGTCGCCGGTACGGACACGAAGGTCAATCTCGAGCAATCCTCGAGCGGCATCGGCTGGCTGCTTTTGATCAATCTGCTTCCGTTCCTTCTTCTCGTCGGCTTTCTCGCCTTCACCCTGCGACAAATGCAGGCGGGCGGTAATAAGGCCCTGAGCTTTGGTAAATCAAAGGCAAAGCTCCTCAACAATCAGCAAAAGCGCGTTACCTTTAAGGACGTTGCCGGTGTTGAAGAGGCGAAGGAAGAGCTCCAGGAGATCATCGAATTTCTTAAGGACCCGCAAAAGTTTCAGAAGCTCGGCGGCAAGATCCCGAAGGGCGTCCTGATGGTGGGCCCTCCCGGAACCGGTAAGACCTTGCTCGCTAAGGCGATAGCCGGCGAGGCGAATGTGCCTTTCTTCTCGATCTCGGGTTCGGATTTCGTTGAGATGTTCGTCGGTGTCGGCGCAAGCCGTGTCCGCGACCTCTTTGAACAGGGTAAGAAGAATGCACCGTGCATCATCTTTATCGATGAGATCGACGCCGTTGGACGCCATCGCGGAGCAGGTCTCGGCGGCGGCCACGATGAACGCGAACAGACGCTCAATCAGCTTCTGGTCGAAATGGACGGCTTCGAATCGAACGATGGCGTAATTCTCGTTGCCTCGACCAACCGGCCTGATGTGCTCGACCCTGCTCTTTTAAGGCCCGGCCGTTTTGACCGCCGCGTTGTTGTAGGCCGGCCGGACGTTCGCGGCCGCGAGGGCATCCTCAAGGTGCACACGCGGAAGATCCCGCTTGATGAGGGCGTGGACATCAACGTAATTGCCCGCGGAACGCCCGGGTTTACCGGTGCCGACCTTGCCAATATCGTTAACGAAGCGGCGCTCAACGCCGCCCGGTTCAACAAAAAGGTCGTCGGGATGAGCGACTTCGAGATCGCCAAGGACAAGGTGATCATGGGTGCCGAACGCAAGAGTATGGTGCTCTCGGATGCCGAGAAGCGGCTGACGGCTTTTCATGAAGCCGGGCATACGCTCGTCGGCCTCAAGGTGCCTTCGGCCGATCCGGTTCATAAGGTTACGATCATTCCGCGTGGAATGGCGCTTGGCGTGACACAACAGCTTCCGGAAGCTGACCGCCACAGCTACACCCGCGAATACATGATGAGCCAGATCGCGATCCTGATGGGCGGACGGCTTGCCGAAGAGATCTACTTCGGAGCGGACCAGGTAACGACCGGGGCCTCTAACGATATCGAGCGGGCGACCGAGCTTGCCAGGGCAATGGTTTGCGAATATGGAATGTCCGATCTTGGGCCGCTGACCTTCGGCAAAAAGGAAGAGCAGATCTTCCTCGGTCGTGAGATCAATCAGCACCGCGATTACTCTGAGGACACGGCGATCAAGATCGACCAAGAGGTCAAGAAACTCGTCACTCAGCAGTACGATTATGCTCGCACGATAATTGTCGATAACGCCGACGCGATGGTGCGGCTCTCCGAGGCACTGCTTGAGCTCGAAACGCTCGACAGCGTTCAGATAAGACGCGTCGTCGCCGGGCTACCGCTCGAAGGAACAGAACCGGCACCGTCAACCAATGACGACAACGGTTCGCCCGAGGTCGAGGAAAAGGCCGAGCGATTCAAAAAGCCGATCCTGCCGCCGATAACGCCGGCAACAGCATGAGACGCGAAAAAGTGAAAAAGTAGAAAAAGGGGGAAAGTGATAGTGCTTTTCCCCTTTTTCGTGTCTTTTTGCTAGTCCCAATCGAAATGCACTGGAAAACTGCACGCAGAACGCTCTCGCTGGAGCGGCCGTTGGTGATGGCGATACTGAATGTGACGCCCGATAGTTTTTCCGACGGCGGCAGGTTCGCATCGCTTGATGACGCACTCCGGCGGGTTGACGAGATCATCGCTGAAGGTGCCGACATCATCGACATCGGCGGCGAATCGACACGGCCGGGCAGCCGAAGGGTTTCAGCGGAGGAAGAATGCGAGCGTGTCGTTCCGGTGATCGCGGCGATTGCGAAGCGTTTTGACGTGCCTGTCTCGATCGATACAAGCAAGGCGGCGGTCGCCCGGGCCGCGACAGAAGCGGGAGCCGAGATCATCAACGACATCGCCGGGCTGCGATGGGACGCCGAGGTCGCTGACGTCGCCGCTGCGAGCGGAGCGGGACTGGTGCTGATGCACTCACGCGGCGAGTTTGAGACGATGCACAGCGAGCCGCCGGTTGCGGACATTATTGAAGAGGTCGCTGCAGGCCTTCGCGGTTCGATAGCGGCGGCGAATGAACGTGGCGTCACTGACGAACAGATCGTGCTCGATATCGGCATTGGCTTTGGCAAGACGCCGCGGCAGAACTTAGAATTGCTCGCCAAACTTGATAAACTGTCGTCCTCGCTTCCGGGTTTTCCGCTGCTTGTCGGCGCTTCGCGAAAGTCTTTCATCGCAAAGACGCTCGGCGATATCCCGCCCGAAGCGCGGCTTCCGGCAAGCCTTGCCGCCGCTGCGGTCGCGGTGATGAACGGTGCTCAGATCATTAGGGCACATGACGTCCGCGAAACCGTTCAAGCGGTCCGGCTCGCGGCAGCAATATTGGAGCAACGATGAAGTTTTTACGCCTCGCAGCAATTGTCTCGCTCGCCTTCACGGCCGCAGGTTTCACCGATTGCTATAAGCCGGTGACGAACTCCGGATTGCCCAAGCACATAAAGACCGTGGCCGTTCCGGCATTTCAGGCCGAGGCGAAGGGGCTCCGCTATCGTGTCGAATCGAGGTTTACTGAAGCGGTCAGCCGCGAGATAATCCGCCGCGGCAATGGGCTAAAGGTGCAGGGCACGCTGCAGGGGGCGGATGCCGTTATCGAAGGCACGATCCGCGATTTCACGTTCACCGGCGTTCTTCTCGACCGCGCGGGCCGTGCCCGAGTTTATGAGGTGACGATCGTTTCGGCGGTCACCATTCGCGACCTGAAGGAAGAGAAGATCATCTACGACAACCAGAACTTCGTGTTTCGTGATTCTTTTGAGTTTTCGGAAGACCCGCGGTCGTTTTTCAACGAAGAAGACCCGGCGGTTGAACGCATCGCCCGAGCCTTTGCCGAGTCGGCCGTTTCGGCTTTCGTCAACGGCATCGGAGTTCGCGAAGAGAAGAAGTAGCCGACAAATCAGATGCCAGAGCTCTCAAAGGAACAACTTCGCAACCACATCAAGACCGGCAGCTTCGCTCCGGTCTATTTGCTTTTCGGCAATGAGGCATATCTACGCGATATTGCCGCGAAGACGATCGCCGACCGGGCATTTGGCGAGGGCGAGCTTCGCGAATTCAATGACGACCGCTTCAGCCTCACTGACCCTGACGACATCGTTCGGGCTCTCGCCGCTGCCGAGCAACTTCCGATGATGGCGGCCCGGCGCGTGATACGCGTTTCGGACGTTCGGGTTGCGGCGACCAATAACCGTGACACGCTGAAAGAAGACGCCCTGCCGCGGCTCGAGAAATACCTTGCAGATCCGTCGCCGAGCACGCTTCTGATCCTGATCGCCGATGAGCTTAACGGCAACCGCAAAGCGACGAAGCTGCTCAAGCAGTATGCTGCGACGGTCGAGTTTGCTCAGCTTGCCGGCCGCGAGCTTGAGGAATGGGTCCGGCGACAGTTTCGCGAGCTCGGTGCCGAAGCGGACGATGCTGCCATTCGGTTCCTGATCGCGACTGCGGGTTCGGAACTGCGTCGGCTTTCAAACGAGGTGAAGAAACTCACGGCGGCCGCGATGCCCGAGGGCCGCGTAACTGTTGAGATGGTCGAAGCGGTCGTGCCGCATTCGCGTGAACTTTCGAATTTCGACCTGACCGATAACCTGATCGCCGGCCGCAAAGACAAGGCGATCAAGATCCTCAGAAAACTCCTCGACGATGAAGCCGAACCGCTGATGCTGCTTGGCCTGTTAGCCTCGCGTTACCGGAGTCTGCTTGTTGCCAAAGAGTTGATGGACCGCGGCGTTGACCGTGGAACCGTTGCAAGGCGGGCCAAGATCTTCGGCAACGGTGCTGACGAGGTTTTTGCCGCCGCTCGGCGGACGGATCGTTCCCGGCTCGCCACCGCCATAAACAAAATGGCCGCCGCGGACCTTGCCATTAAGACGTCGGTCGGCGGCGGTGGAAAGGCCGGCTCACAAATGCAGATCGAAATGCTGGTCTGCGAGCTTGCCGAATTGTAATACTAAAGAAGGGTTGTAGGGGCAGCATTTCGGCTGACCTTGGGGAACGTCACCTGGGAAAGGAGGACGGACCGGGACAAGCCCTGCCCCTACAAACTTGTGCGGGCCGCTGGGAGGCTGGCGGCCACAGAATTGTTAGATCGGCTGATTGCCGAGAGCTTCGCTGAAGTAGTGATAGAGGTCGTTGTAGTCGACCAACGCCCGATTGAGGATAAGCGGCAATTGCTTGATGTCGCGCGTGTTTATGATGAGATTCAAGTTGCGCAGGAAGGCTTCGTGGGCGTTCATTGTCGTGCCGGCGTCCTCGAGCGAGATGAGGTACAGCTTGCGGCGTTCGGACGAGTACATGGCGTTCGCCTTTTGCTGAATGATCGCGGCACCACCGAGTTCGGCGGCAAAATCCGGCGAGAAGATGATCACACCCGTCTTACCCTCGCGGAGCCTTTCATTGGCCTGGGCCGGCGTCTCGGCGATATATACTTTATATCCAGCTCCGGTCAGGACCGAAGCAACTTCATCACGTTTTTCACCGAGGCAGAGAAGAACTCGGCGGGCCTTTTTGCCGACCTCGTCGTCCTTATCGAGCGCCGTGCCGCCGTGCTTAAGTGCGGCAAGTAGCGACCGCAGGGCCTGATTTATCTCCTGCTCGGATTCTTTCTCCTCGAACTCTGCAGGGCTGTTGGCGGCGGGCGGAGCCGGCTTGCTCGCCTCTAGTTGGTTTGCCGGCGAAGCGGCCGCGGCCGAATCCTTATTAGCCCGGAGCATATTCGAGCACCGCGGGCAGCGGACGGTGAAGATCGTGGTCGGGATCTTCGTTTCGTCCACCTGAAGTGAAACTGAGCAATTGTCGCAGCGGATGATCATAACTTTAGTGAGTGAAGCAAAGTGCTTTCATGTCGGCTATCGGGCGGCTTATTCGAGCATATCGAGGACCGAGGCGGCTGGGGGAGCTGCCGTCGGCGGCGGAGCGATCGGGTCAACTGCCGGCATCTTGGCACTCGCCGAGCCGTTGAGACCGCCGTTGTTGCTTGATTGCGAGAGGTAGTCCTCGGTCGAGGAAAGCCCCTTGAGCTGGAGAAGCAGGTTGTTTTGGTTGGTGGCATATGAGATGCCGTCCTCAAGCGTGATGATCTTGTCCTCGATCATCTTGCGAATGACCGAATCGAAGTCCTGCATTCCGTCTATCTCGCCATCGCGGATAGCATCGAGAAGTGTTTTGCCTTCGCTCTCGCCTTTCTCAATATATTCACGCGTTCGCGGGTTTGATCGCATTACCTCGACCGCGGCAATTCGGCCCTTGCCGTCGGCTCGCGGGATCAACCGCTGTGAAACAATGTAGCGGAAGGTCTGTGCCAGGCGTGTGCGGATGACGCGCTCTTCGTTCTTAGGATAAAGGCCGATGATGCGATCGATGGTCTTCGAGGCATCGATGGTGTGCAGCGTCGAAAGCACAAGGTGGCCCGTTTCTGCTGCCTCAAGGGCGATCTCGGTCGTTTCAAGGTCGCGCATCTCGCCGACAAGAATAACCTTCGGGGCCTGTCGAAGTGCGGCCCGAAGTGCCGAGGCGAAATCCTTCGTGTCGTGGCCAACCTCACGTTGGTTGATGGTCGATTTCTTGTGGTTGTGGAGAAATTCGATCGGGTCTTCGATCGTGACGATGTGATAGCTCTTCGTCTCGTTTATCTGGTCGATGATTGCGGCGAGGGTCGAACTCTTTCCCGAACCTGTCGGGCCGGTCAAGAGGACAACGCCATTCCGAAGTTCGCAGATCTCCGAAAGCTGCGGCGGCAGATTAAGCTGCTCAAAGCTCGGGATGTCGTGCGGGATGACACGCATCACGATCGAATACGAGTTCCGTTGCTGAAAAATATTGACGCGAAAACGGCACTTGCCGGGGAGAGCGTAGCTCAGGTCAGCCGTTCGAAATCGGGCAAGATTAGCGGCCGCTTCCGGGTTGTCGCGAAGAAGGGCAAGAGCGATCTGCTCGGTCTGAAAGGCGGAGAGCCGTCCGAGGCCCATCGGCGTAGCGGAATAAAGCGTGCCGTTTATCTCGATCTGCGGCTTTTGTCCGCATGAGAAATTAAGGTCGCTTACATTCTCGGAAACGAGCAGCATCTGCTCGATAATGGGTGCTATATCCAGCAAACTCATTTGAAGGGGTTACTCCTGAAGAGATCCGGGAAGAAAAGGGGGATAAGCCGGGAAGATAGTGCGGGTCAATATCGGGACCGCGAAACGCCATAAACATTATTACCCGATTACGGGCCACGGTGCAAGCATTATTTAATGATGTTGTACATTATTTTACATGCGACGTTCCGGAAGCATCGATCGCAGCGGTTAGCGATGAGAAATTTCGGACGATATTTTCCCCAACGGCGACCGCAGAACTGATAACGGCGGCCGAATCGGCTCCCGCACGGATGACGTCCGCGATGTTGCTCACGTTTATGCCGCCAATAGCGACGAGCGGGATGTTCGGCAGGGCTTTTCTTATCTCGGTGAGTTGAGAAAGACCGACGACCGGCTCGGTATCGGTTTTCGTGGCGGTCGGGAAGATCGGGCCGAAGGCGATGTAATCGACCGGCTCTTCCGCGGCCGCGATCGCTTCGGCGAGGCTGTGGGTTGAGAAGCCGATGATGGCGTCGTCACCGAGAAGCCGTCGGGCGGCCGCGGGCGGAAGATCCGTCTGGCCGAGATGGACGCCGTCGGCCTCGGTCATCATCGCGATATCTACGCGGTCGTTGATCAGGAGCGTGACACCGACCTCGCGAGCGGCGGCAACGGCTTCGCACGCTTCTAAGTAAAACTCTCGGGCAGAAAGCGATTTCTCGCGGAGCTGGATGAAAGCCGCGCCCGCGTCGGCCAGTCGCCGTACCTGTTCGGCATGCGAAAGGCCGGAAAGCTTTCGGTCGGTAACTGGATAAACACGCGGCAATTTGAGGCTTCGCTTCATCGGCGGTCAAATCAGCGATTTGGTCATCAGATAACCGTCCTCGCCATTGTTGTAATACTTTTTAAGTAACTGGACGCTAGCGTAGCCGCGGCGTTTGTAGAATTCATGGGCGACGAGATTGCTGACGCGGACCTCAAGCACAACGGTCGAAACGCCCTTTGCCTGAAGTGCCGCTTCCAGATGGGCAAGGAGGCGAGAGGCGAGATCGCGGCGGCGATGCTCCGGGGCGACGCCGATGGTTGTTATGTGTGCCGCACCGTCGGGGTTCATCATCGCAAAGATAAAACCCGTCATCTCTCCCGCAGGTGTTACGGCTCGATAGCTGAGCGTTTCGGGATTCTCGAGTAGGTAAGTGAATGTATGGCGGCTGTAATTTTCGCCGCGGGCAAAGCACCGGAGATTGAGCTTTGCGACCTCGCGAAGCTGCTCGGTGGTCAGCGGCTTTATCTCGTAAGTCGTCAGCGGCGCAGGCAAAACCACTGCCCGCCGCGGTGCGGACGGGACGAAAAGGTCACGAATAGATTGAAGAACCGCCATACCCGAAAACACTAGATGATCAGCATACAATCGCCGTAACTATAGAATCGATAGCCCGCCGAAACCGCATGCCGATAAGCCTCCATTATAAGTTCGTGCCCGCCGAATGCGGAAACGAGCACGAGGAGCGAACTCTTCGGTAAATGGAAATTCGTCAAAAGTCCGTCAATGGCTTTAAATTCGTGGCCGGGAAGTATCGTCAGCCGGGCCTCGCCGCTCTCGGCGCGAAACTCGCCAAACTCGGCAATCATATTCTCAAGCGTGCGGGTCGTGGTCGTCCCGACGGCGATGATCCGCCGGCCTGCGCTTTTAGCGGCGGCGAGCATTTGGGCCGCTTTCTCACCTACCTCATAATGTTCCGGCAAGACAGCATGGTCCGAAAGGTCCTCGCTTCGGACGGGCTCGAACGTACCGTAGCCAACGTGGAGCGTGACCTCACAGGTGAGGACGCCTGCGGCCCGAAGCCGATCGAGCACTTCGTCAGTGAAATGAAGCCCGGCGGTCGGTGCGGCGATCGCTCCGCGTTTCTCGGCATAGACCGTCTGGTATCGTTCGCGGTCCTCATCGGGCGAGGCGAGGTCGCGTTTTATGTAAGGCGGCAGCGGCGTCCGCCCGACGCGGTCAAAATGTTCAAATAGATCGCCTTCCGCTTCAAACCGGACTGTCACCATTCCGCCCTCGCCGCGAGCGACAAACTCGGCCACGAGCCGCTTGTCAAAGATGATCTGCCTGCCCGGTTTGAGTCGCCGTGCCGGCCGGGCAAGCGCCCGCCACTCTCCATCGCCGAGACTGCTTTCGAGCAACAACTCGACCGCCGCACCGGTTTCGGTCTTGCCTATCAGCCGAGCCGGGAAGACACGGGTGTTGTTAACAACCAAAAGATCACCAGGCCGCAAGAACTCCGGCAACCTTTCAAACATGGCGTCATCATAAGAAACGGCAGAACGGTGAACGAGCATCATCCGCGACGCTGAACGCACCTCTGCCGGCCGCTCTGCGATCTGTTCATCGGGCAAAAGAAAGTCGTAGTCCGAGAGATTCTTCATCGAAAAATCAATTGTATTGAAATTCGTTATGAAATATAATCTGAGGCGCAGTGACTATTAATTTCACCCGCCGGACGTATTGGCAAAAGGGTGTTTGAGCCGTGGGCGAGAACCCGGGCTTCGACCCAACTAGCAATAGATGGAACCGGATAGCGGAACGAACTTAGGGGGAACCTATGATGAAACGAAACTTAGTATCAATTTTTTTGATCGGCTTGGTTGCCGGTCTCTTTACGGTCTTTTCAGCCTCCGATGCGAATGGCCAGGGCCGTTACGTCGGGCAATATTCAAAGGCTAGGGTCGATCAGATCATTCGTTCAATGGAAGATGCGGCAGATGAATTTCGCCGGGATTTTCGCAGCGAGCTTGACCGGAGCAACCTCAGCAGCAGCCAAAAGCGTACCTACCGCAATCAGGTTGACAATTTTGAGCGGTCAACTGATCGCTTACGAAGCAACTTTAATAGCAACAACGATTGGTGGAGGAGCCGCAACCAGGTACAGAACGTGGTCGCAGCTGCACAGCCGTTGAACACGACGATGAACTCGATCCGCTTTCGCCGAAACATCGAGCGGCAGTGGAACCGGCTTCGTAATGAGGTCAACACGGTTGCAGATACTTACGACCTTCCCGGCATCGCCGGCGGCGGTTGGACCGGTGGCGGCGGCGGCTGGGGCGGCGGCCAGACCGTTACTCCCCCTAACTGGGCACAGGGCACCTTCTACGGAACGGCTCCGACCGGCGAACAGATAACGCTAACGATCAACCCGAACGGCAGCGTTACGGCAAACATCGGCGGCGGCATGTCCTACGGCCGTTTTACGAGCGGCAATTACCTTAACATCAATGGTGCGGTCGCACGTGTTACCCGCCAGGGCAACGGCATCCTAACCCAGCGAAATGATACGGGCGAGCGTATCGCTTACACCCGCACCGGCGGCGGCGGTTGGGGCGGCGGTAACCAGGCGACTCCGCCTTCATGGGCACGCGGCACCTTCTACGGAACGGGCCCGGGCGGCGAGCGGATCACGCTTTCGATCCAAAACAACGGTTCGATCACGGCCAACATCGGTGGCGGTATCTCGTACGGTTACTGGATGAATAACAATATGATCAACATCGATGGTGCCATTGCCTCGGTAGCAAGGCTCCGCAACGGCGGCATCAGTACCCGCCGAAACGACACTGGCGAGGTCATCAACTATCGCCGATAACGGATAGTTGAAAGCAAATAAAAAGAGCGGCGTCCGGTTCGGGCGTCGCTCTTTTTTTGATTCTGGTGCCGGAGGTCGGACTCGAACCGACATGGGATTGCTCCCGCCAGATTTTGAGTCTGGTGCGTATACCAATTTCGCCACTCCGGCAGTGGAAACCTTAAATATACGTGCCGCCCTCGATGGGGTCAAGCATTGCGGGCGGCTTACTTTGCAGCACCGGGAATTAGCTTTCGGCGGGCCTCGACGATCAGCCCGGAGCGTTTTGATGTGATGCTTACGGTCCGCGTCCCGGTACGTTCGGCGAAGGGCACTCGCGGTGTGTAGGTGAGCAAATAGCTTGAGCCGATCGTCTGACCGATGAGCCTTGCCTTCTCGACCATCTCGTCGAGCGTATCGGGAATGATGATCGTCCCGTTGGTATCTTCGGAGAGCGTTAGCAGGTCGTCTTCGGCGGTCTCGAGCTCTTTCTTTCGCTCGCGCATCAGGCGGAGATGCTTGCGGTCAACGATGATGGTCGGGCCGATCTTCGGAGCCTGTGCGACGTCGCGGGCACCGGGCGGAAGCTGAGCGGCGATCTCGTCGGGAAGAGCCTTCGGCGGCGGCGAGTTAGAAATGCCGCTCGCTCGCGGTGCGATATCCATCGTCTCCATTCGCGTGTAGCTGATGATGTGGACGCTAATGTCCGTGCCGAGCAGTTTCCGCATCGTTTCTCGGATCTTGTCGCCGCGGGCAAAGCTATCGGTACCATCGGTTATCAGCACGAGGTGCCGATTTTCGATGCCTTCCTGCATCATGAATTCGCGGGCAAGGTCGAGCGCCATGGTAAAGGACGAACGTCGGCCAAACTTGGCTCGATTTACGGCGACAAGGCTTTCGCCCTTAACGTCCGTCCATTCGGAGACGATCTCCGCCCGGTCGGCGTACTGCATCACGGCAACCTGATCCTCGGGCCTGAGCGAGGCGATAACGGCCGCGGCCGTCTTGCGGGTCTGGTCGAGCGTTTTTACCGACCGAAGTTCGCCGCCTGTGTCCATAACGATCAGAACATAAGCCGGAAGCCGGCGGACGCTCGTCGCCTGATGTAGTAAGTCGTTTTCAAGTATGACAAGATCTTCGGCCTTTACGTCCGGGACAAACCGGCCACCCTCATCGCGAGCGAGAAAGCTGACCTTCACCTCTTCGGTGACGATGCGCACCGGCTCTTCCTCAGGCGTCGGCGTCGGCTTAACCCGGCCGCTTTGCGCAAAGCCAGCGGCGGCAATAAGCAGAATAACCGCCGCGAACGCTATCGACCTGCAAAAACCGTTGATCATAAGGGGTGAGATGCCGCGGCAAGGCTAAACTTTGCACCTCGGGTTCAGAGCTTCGGGTTGCGCTTTACGAACTCGATAAGCCGCCCGACATACTCCGCAAAGCCCGGGCAATGAACGTCGTGCGGGGCGAGAAGCTCATCCGCGGCGGCCGTATCATACTCTTGCGTAACGAAAAAATAGGGCACGCCCGCATGCGGCAGTCCGGTCAGGGCAGGCGTCATCGGCAGATATAAGCTCCATTCGCTCAGTGATTTAGGCGGTGTCCAAATCGAGGCCTTGCCGGTCAGCGAACGGGCGATCGCGTCAAAAAGCCCGGCGGTCGTCAGCGGCCGCGGGTCGGCAAGGGCGACAGTCCGCCCAACTGCCGCTTCGTCGTAGCAAAGTGCCTCGATCCCATTAACGACAAAATCGACCGGGACGAGATTCAGCATAACTTCGGTGTTGCCGACGTTGATCAGCCGCAGCAGCGACGGCGCCCGAAGCACATACTTGATCAGGTAATAGATCCCGTCGTATTTCACGGTCTCGCCGGTTTCCGAATCGCCGACGACGACCGAGGGCCGAAAGACCGTCACCGGCAAGTCGCCTTTAAGCCGTTCGACCTCCATCTCGGCGAGGTACTTCGTCTCTTCGTAAAAATTGCGAAAGCCGGCGTCGTGCTCAAGCTCGGTCTCGAGTATCCGGCCCTCGCGTTTGCCGGAAACGTAGCAGGTCGAAACGTAGTTGTAACGCCGCAGATTCGGCAGTGAGCGGCAAAGCTCGTTGACATTGCGGGTGCCCTCGACATTGACGGCAAATGCCGGTTCGCGCTCGACCTCAAGGTCGTAGATCGCCGCAAGATGATGTACGTCGGTCGTCTCGCGGCGGACGGCGGCAAGATCCTCGGCGGACATTCCGAGATCAGGCTTCGTGATATCGCCTTCGATCAAAGCAAAATTCTCAGCCGGGACGGCCATATCGTCGGCGACGCGCTCGGCGAGCAGGGCCGCCGTCTCAACAAACTGAGGCTGAACGAGGAGAAAAAACTGGACATCGGGCCGGGCCAGCGCAGAGACCAAGCGGCCGGCGATGAAGCCGGGGAAGCCTGTGATGAAGATCGTCCGCGAAAAAGCCATCTCGAAGTTTCGTCAAAAAGTTTTCCACATGTGGAAAACGTATGCTAAATTTGCCCTATAGCCGATGAATACACCGGAACCCGCAAATAACGGCCACGCGCCGGAGTCAGAACTCTTCTCGCCCGTTTGGTCGGTAATCTCGTTTGACCGGCTCGAGGGCTCGGGCCTCACCTACGCCGCCGCGGCCGAACTGCTCGATCGCCTTGACCGCAACGGCATCGCCGGGCTTTGTGTCGTCACAGACGATGTAGGAAGCCGGCTCGCCGCAACTTCAAAAGCTTAGTATAACCTTCCCGATGGTCTTGTTCGATTCGACCCGCTCGTGCGCCTCGCGGACGGACTCGACGGGGAAAACCGCGTCGATCACCGGCGTGAACTCGCGGCCGAGCCCCGAAACCACGTCGCGGGCAAACGCGGCAACGGCCTCGCCTTTATCCTCAGTGCTTCGTGAGCGGAGGACCGTGCCCTTGATCGTCAGTCGCTTTGCAAGAGCGATGCCCATATCAAACTCGGCACGACGACCGGCCGTCAACCCTACAAGCATCATCCGCCCTTTGACCGCGAGGCTTTTTAGATTCTCCGGAAAGTAGGCGCCGCCAACTAGGTCGAGCACAACATCAACGCCACTGCCGCCGGTTAATTCCATCACACGCTCGGCAAAAACGGGCCCGTCGTCGGTGATGATGGCATGGTCAAACATACTCCCTAGCTCATCGAGCTTTTCGGCTGTTCGTGAAGTCGCAATGACGGTTGCTCCGCAGCTCTTCGCTATCTGGCAAGCGGCGATGCCGACACCCGATGCCGCTGCGTGGATCAGAACGCTTTCGCCCTGGCAAAGACCGGCTTGAGTAATCAATGCATCGTGGGCCGTAACATAAGCCTCGGGAACTGCGGCCGCCACCTCCGTCGATAGGTTCTCTGGCACCTCAGCGGCCAGCCTCTCTTCGACTACGACAAACTCTGCCTGTGCCTCGCCCGATGTGATGCCGAAGACGCGGTCTCCGGTATTGAAACGCGAAACACGTTCGCCGATCTCGGCGACCACACCACAAAACTCAAGCCCCGGCCGATGCGGATCGTAACCCTCGGGCCCGGGATAGAGGCCGCGTCGCTGAAGAATATCGGCCCGGTTGACGCCGGCTTGCGAGACACGGACCTTGATCTTTCCCGGAGCAACCGATGGTTCGGGTATCTGGCGGACCTCAAGGCCTTCCGGCCCACCGAATTCGGTGATGTAAACTGCCCGCATTTTTACTTTCTCAGCATCGTCACGACGTCGTTATCCTTAAGCGCATTGCCGGTCGCACGCTGGAGGTCGGCGAGGGCCTTGTTGAGCTCGGTCTGGGCACGAAGCTCGGCGCTCCGCGCGTTCGTCAGTGCAGTTTGCCGTTCGAGCACATTGTAAATGTCTGACTGGCCGGCATCGAGCTTTCGCTGTTCCGATTCATATTGCCGAACGGAATTTTCGCGTGAGATCGCGGCCGAGCGAAGTCGTGCCTCGGCGGTTCGGACGGCCTGCAACGCATTCCGCACCTCGACCTGAATGAGTTGCTCGACCTGCTCACGCTGTGCCGAGATCCGTTCTCCTTCGACCAACGAGCGGCCATATTGGGCACGAGCGGTACGGTCACCGAAGAGCGGCAGGTTGATCGTTACGCCGACGCGATAGGTCGGGTAACGATTGGTGAAGATGTCTGAATACGCCGAGCCCGAGCTGCCGAGCGAGCCGAGCAGCGACTCGAGCTGTGCGCGCTGCTGCGCTTGGCGGGCAAGGCAAGCATCATAGCCGGGGTCGTTCGGGTCGCAGGGAACATCGAACGGGCTACTAAAGCTCGGATTCTGGGTTCCGCCGATGCCGCTCGATGTATAACCAGCAACGAGGTCGATCTGCGGCCGGCTCTGGTCGCGGTAATAACGCCGATCGATCTCATTGATCGACTTCTGAACATTGTTGAGTTCAAGCTCGGGCCGGTTCTCCATCGCGGCGGTCATCGCGTCATTTAGCGTTGTGCCCGGAACGCGGAGCTCGACCGGATCGGTCGGGACGATTGCCTCATTCCAAACCGCGTTGTAGCGATTCGGCGAGATCAGATTCTTGAGCCCATTCTCGGCCTGCGTCACAACGTTGAGAGCGTCGTAAACGGCCTGTTCGAAGTTTGCGACCTGCGTCTCGGCGGCGACGATATCTATCGGCGCAAGCTGGCCTTCCTCGACCAGGCGGCGATTATGCTCAAGCTGGTCCTTCGCATCGCGAACGGCATCACGCTGAACCTGTAGGTTCCTGAGTGCGAATGTCAGGTCCCAATATGCCCGTTGGACGTTCGTGATAATTTCGACCGAACGCTGGCGAAACTGAACGTCGGTAAGCGAGAGGTTTCGCTTTGCTATCTCTATCGTCCGCCGCGGCTGGTCCATCGCCCGACCGCGGAGCAGCGGCTGCGTCAGCGTAATGCCAAAGTTCGCATTGGCCTGCGGACTGAGGATCGAGATCGGGTTGTTGGTCGTGACACGCTGGTTATTGAACGTCGCGGCAAAGATCGTCCCGTAGTTGGGCAGCGGAATGCGAACATCAGCATTGCCGACCAAGGCTCCTTGGGTCGTTTCGCGATTGTTGCTGAAGATGCTGACGTTCGGCGTCGTCGCCCGCTCGTAAAAAGTCTGGGCGATGAAACGCGGTTCGTAATAGCCGCGGGCCGCCTTGAGGTCAAACTCGGCGATCTTGACGTTCTTTCGCGTCACTTCGATGTCTCGATTGTTCTCAAGCGCGAGGGCTATCGCCTCGCGGACAGACATTGGCCGCTGCGAGGTCATCTCGACGCCGACACGCCCGAGATCCGGCAGGTCGCGGTTATCGGATTCAAAGCCCTGAGCTATCGGCGGAACCGGAGCTATCTTGTCCGGCGCAACGCCTTGCTTGTCCGTGCCGAAAGGCGTCGGCGAAGGCGTAGGGTCTTGGCCATACGCCGAGCCAAAGGCCGCTGCCAAAGTAAATATGATCGCGAGTATAAAACGAGATCTCATGTCGAATCTCCGCGGCAAACGCCGCATATATGAATGCCGGGCAAACACTATTTGCCCATCAATGAACTCGTCGCTCCGGCAATGCGACGACGAAATCCGCCGAAGAGCCACTCGGAGAAACGGCCGACCCGCTGAAATATATGCAGCTCGGCAAGATCGTCAAAAATCGAATAAAAGACCGGCACCGCAAGTAGCGTAAGTAACAGACACAGCGTCTGGCCGCCGACGACGAGCACGCCGATCGAGCGGTTCGTTCCCGAGCCCGCACCGGTCGAAAGCACGAGCGGGATCATGCCCGCGACGAGAGCAAGGGTCGTCATCAGGATCGGCCGCAGGCGGTCTCGGTTGGCCTGGATGATCGCGTCATAGCGGCTCATTCCCGCGGCCCGCAAATTGTTCGTATGGTCGATCTGTAGGATCGCGTTTTTCTTGACGATTCCGAACAGCAACAGAAGGCCGAGGCCGGAGAAAATGTTCACCGTTTGGCCGGCTATCAGAAGGCTCAAAATACCGAAAGGCACGGCCAGCGGAAGCGTCAGCAGGATCGTCACCGGATGGATGAACGATTCGAACTGGGCGGCCAGCACGATGTACATAAAAACGAACGAAAGAACGAACGCGAGCAGGAAGTAGAAACCGGCCTTGCCCATTTCCTTTGATTGGCCGACATAGCCGGTCGTGTAGGCAGCGGGCAGATTGAGCTCGCGGACGTATTGATCGATCGCAGATGTGATGCTCGTTGCCGACCCACCCGGCCGCGTATTGGCAAGCATGGTGACCTGCCGCTGGCGGTTCGTGCGTTCGATCGAGCTCGGGCCGGTGCCTTCTCTTGGAGTTACCAACCGGTCGAGCGTCACCCATCCGACCTTTGACGAGGGTACGATCATTCGCGAGAGCCCTTCGATGTCCGTCCGGTATTTCTGGACCGAGCGGACAACTACGTCGTACTGGTCCGTCCCGATGTTAAAGGTCGTCGCGTCTTGCCCGGCGACGAGCGTGTTAAGCGCCTGCGAGATATCGCCGATGCGGACACCGAGGTCGGCCGCCAATTGGCGGTTTATCTCAAGCTGTACCTCGGGTTTGCCGGAGATCAGCGTTGAGTCGACGTCAACGGCATCGGGCACGCTCCGCATCCGCTCAAGGATCAGTGCCGAGTATTCCTCAAGCTTTTTCAGATCAGGACCGGCTATAAGGAACTGGACGTTCGCGTTGCGGAAACCGCCGCCCGAAAATGCCTGCACCTGCTGTACTCCGGTGCGGAGATCGGGATACTTCCCGAGCAGGTCGCGCGTCGCGCTCATCAGGTCTTCCTGCGATCTCTCCCGGTCGCCGATGTCGCTTAACTTAACGTAGATCGAGCCGCTGTTTACGACCTGATCCTGTCCGCCGCCAGCGGTCGAAAGAGTATCGGTAACGCCCGGCATTTGCCGTATTTCCGAAGCGATCCGCTCCATTGCCAGCGAGGTCGCACCGAGACTGTAGCCTTCCGGAGCACGGAATGAGATCTCATACTGCGATTGGTCATCGACGGGGAGAAAGTTTTTCCCGACGAAGTAAAAGAGCGGGAAGATCGAGACAAAGACAAACACGCACAGCGTTACGATCAGCCAGCGATGGCCCATCGCGAATCGGAGCATGCCCGTATAACGATCAAGGATCCACGAAAACCAGCGTGATTCTTTTGAGCCGTGCTCTTCCTTAGGCTCGGTATTTTTGCCGAGTGAACCCTCGACCTTTACATCTGCAAGAAACGCTTCGTCACGCTTTTTCTTGACGTGCTTACGCTTGATCAGCCGTGCGGCAAGCATCGGCGTCAGCGAGAACGAAACGATCAGCGAAACGCCCACTGCGAAGGACGACGTCAGGCCAAAGCTCGACATGAAGCGTCCGACGATGCCCTGCATAAATCCGATCGGAACAAAGACCGCCATCAGCGAGAGCGTGGTCGCAAGCACGGCCAGGCCGATATCCCGCGTGCCCTCGATCGCCGCTTCGTAAGGATCCATGCCTTTTTCCTCGACAAAGCGATAGATGTTTTCAAGCACGATGATCGCGTCGTCAACGACGATGCCGACCATCAGGGTCAGGGCGAGCATCGTGATCGAATTGAGCGTATAGCCCATCGCGAGCATTAGCCCGAAGGTCGCAATGATCGAGGTCGGAATGGCCAGCGACGCGATAAACGTCGAGCGGAAACTCCAAAGGAAAAAGAAAATGACGATACACGCGAAGACCGAGCCGAGGATGAGGTGTTCGGTAAGAGCTGATACGGCGTTCTCGATAAAGATCGAGTTGTCGCCGATGATCCGCATTTCGTAACCCTGCGGAAGGCCCTGTTCTATCTCCGCCAGCCGCTCTTTGATCTCGCGGGCAACGGCGACGGTGTTTTGGCCGGACTGCTTTGCGACGATGAGGGTTACGGCAGGCCTGCCATTAAGCCGCGATTCCGAGCGGAGTTCCTCCGCTCCATCTTCCACATAGCCAATGTCTTTGACCTTGACCGAATACTCGCCACGGGCCGCGACAACGACCTCGTTAAAGTCCTCGGCCCGCTGTACCTTTCCGAGCGTGCGGATGCTGGTTTCGGTCTGTCCTTCGTCAAGCCGGCCGCTCGGAAATTCAATATTCTGAATGCGAAGGGCATTCGTCACCTCGGCCGGCGTGATGTTATAGGACCGCATCTTGTCCGGATCGATCCAAACATTGATCTGGCGTTCCTGCCCGCCAACGAGCGTTACCTGGCCGACGCCGCTGATCGATTCGATGCGTTCCTTGATGCTCTTTTTCGCAACCTCGGTAACGTCGCGAACGGAGTCGTTGCCGCTCAGCGTGACTCGGAGGATCGGGGCGGCGTCGGTATCGAGCTTGAGTACGGTAGGCTGCTCTGCCGTGGTCGGCAGCCGCGGAATGACGTTCTGGACCTTCTGCTGAACCTCGTTAAAGGCGACCTCGACGTCCTTTTCAAGTACAAATTGAACGAAGACGCGCGAGATGCCCTCGATCGACGACGAACGAAGTTCATCGATGCCGCTGATGGTGTTGACGGATTCCTCGACTAATTCCGTGATCTCGGTCTCGATCTCCTCGGGCGAGGCACCGGGGTTTATGACGGTGATCGTAAGGGTCGGGAAGTCGATCTTCGGAAAGAGGTCAACCCCGAGGCTGAAGAACGAAAACATTCCGACCACCACGAGCGAAAGAATAAGCATCGTGGCGAAAACCGGCCGTTTGACACAAACTTCTGCTAACCACTGCATATGAACATTATTCGTCTGCCCGGCTGAACATGACCGGGCCGTCAATCCAAGGCTATTGCCTCACAAAAATTCCGTCGGTCAAGAGATTCAGATTGCTGGTCGCAACCGTCTCACCTTCGACGACGCCGCTTTTGATCTGGATCATATTGCCCTCAAGCAGTCCAAGCTGTACCATCTGTTCGCGGGCGGCACCATCGCGGATAACGTAAACGCGGTTGATGTCCCCATCGGCACGCACTGCCGCAGCTGGGATCATCACCGCCGGTTCGGGCGTCGCTTGCGTGATCCGGACCGTGGCAAATTGGCCCGGCTTCAGGAGCCCGTCAACGTTCTGCACTTCGGCTTCGACCGTCAGCGTCCTTGCCTGTTGGTTGAGCCCCGGCGAGATGCGGACGATACGTCCGGCAAAGCTTCGGTCCGGATAGGCCGAGGTCTGAAGCGAGACGCCCTGCCCGCTCGAGACGCGGCCGACGTTCTGTTCGGGGATGTCGATGCGAAGCCGCAACGTCGAGGTCCGCATGATGGTCGCGATCTTTGAATTGGGCACATTCGGCGAGATATATTCGCCGACCTCGATGGATCGTTCAGCGACGAAGCCACTGATCGGTGCACGAACGGTATTGTCGCCGACGGCCTTTTCCGCCTGCCGCACCTGAGCTTCGACGGAGCCGACTCCGGCGCGTGCACTATTTGCTGCGGCCCGGGCACTTTCAACCGCGGATTGCGCTGTGCTGATCGCACGGATCGCGACAGCGGCGTTCGAGCGGGCCTCGTCAAGCTGGCCGAGCAATGCATCACGCTGAGCTTTTCGCTGGTCGTAGATCGCACGCGAAATATCGCCGGTCTCGAGCAAACGCTCGGCCCGCCGAAGTTCCGTTTCGGCAAGCTGGAGATTAGCAGTGACGGATTTTACCTGCGAGAAGTCCTTGATCTGGAAGGTCTCGCCATCCGAGACGCCGAGCCGGGCCTGCGTTTGGCGAAGATTGGCGATCGCTTGTTCGATGTTCGCTTCGGCCTGCTGAACGGCCCGACGCTGCTGCTCAAGCTGAGCCCGAGCCTGATCAAGCCGGTTCTGCGCATCGCGGGCATCAAGCCGAATGAGCACATCGCCTTGATTGACGTAGCTTCCGATGTCGAAATTGACCTCAACGACCTTACCCGGAATGGCCGCAGCGACGTCTGAATTCGCGTCGCTTACAAGGTTTCCGGTCGCCTCGATATACGAGGGGATCGCCTGGATCACGGCCTTGGCGGTCGTTACCTCGACCGATTCTGCCTGCGCGTTTGCGTTCGACGCGGAAGCTGCGTCCGAGCCGGAACCGCATCCGGTCGCTGTCAGCCCGATCGCGGCAGCGAGAACGGCCGCAATGATAGAACCATTTCTTTGCATATAGCCTCATGCAGGATCAGCTATTGCTCCTGCCTCAAAACACCTATTTCCTGATACCTTCGATCAAAAGATTCGCAAATTCGCGGGCAGCGTCGTCATCGCTGACGTCGAGAAGCCTGCGGTTCCGGTCCCAAAGAATATTGTTGAGCGAGTGGTGAATGAGCATACCCATAAATGCCCGCACCACGATCCGCGGATTGACCTCGCGAAACGCTCCTTGCTTTTGCCTCCGTTCGATATAGCCGCCGATGAAGTCATAGCCCGGCGAGACAAACTCGCGGAAGAAACGCTCGGCAAGGTCGTGCTCCTCAAGCGCCGAATACATAAGCAGCCGCATAAAGGCGATGTCGTCGCGGTGCTTCGCCATCGCCATCCGCGCCATGTTGAAAAAGAACGCAAAGTCATCGCCCTGCTCGGCGGCTTCCATCAGCTCCGGGCACTGTTCCCACGGGAACCCTTCGCCCTCGCCTGCTCCGCACGCCTGATGGTGGATGATCGCTCCGTAAAGCTCATCCTTGGTGGCAAAGTGACGGAAGACCATCGCCTCAGAAACACTCGAGGCTTCCGCGATCATCTTCGTCGTCGTGCCGCTGAAGCCGTGCCGCGAGAAAAGTTCCATCGCGGTGTGCAGGATCTGGTCCCGCCGCTCGTCGCCGCTCATGCGGCTTTTGTGGTCACAATTTTCCAGGATCTTTTGCAAAATCTCTCCGTTAACAAAAACTTAAGTAAGTGCTTACTTACTTGCGAAAAGCTAGAATCGCAAAGCGGGAATATTTCTGTCAAGCCCCTTGAACGAAATTTTCAAGCGTTCGGTTCCGGATTCTGCCGGAATGCTAAACAATCAACGCGTACCTGGCCGGCGAAATGTATCACGAAAGGATCCCGTTATTCGGAACAAACTCCGTCAAAAAATCGTAACAACCTTAAAGACGGACGGTTCATCACAATCGCCGTTCGATGAAAATGGGTTTCGTGCGCATTTTGCTGTGAGATTCAAACATCATCAAGGAGGAAGACGAAAAATGACGGAATTTGAGGCCGAAACAAAGAAAGCGGAAAAGGAACTCGAGCAGGGGCTCGTTCACATAGGCACGGACGGCACGGCCGCGGCCGGAGACGATGAGTATTTGGGAGAATTAAAGATGCAGGCACAGGAATACGGACAGAAGTTTCAGGACGCAGCGTCACGAGCGAAGGATTATGCGACCGAAAGCTTTCAGTATGCAGGCGATAAGTTCAAGGAATTGCAGAACAAGGATCCGAAGGAGATCTTGGAAGATGCAAAGGACTTTGCACGCCAGAAGCCGGGACAGGCTCTTCTGATCGCGGGTGCGGTCGGATTGGTCGTCGGCTGGCTGCTAAAGCGAAAGTAAGCCGAGAGTTTTGGGGATTCGAAAAAAGAAAAAGGCCGCCTGGATAAAGATCCGGGCGGCCTTTTTTCTTATTGTTGGCTATGGATCAGCTTTCTGGTCGTATCGCCGAACAGCACGTCTATCTTCTGACTTTCATGCACGGCGGTGACCTCGCCGCGGCCAAAGGTATCGTGGATCATTGCCTGACCCTTGCGATACTTTCGATTGCGGTCATACGGAGCAGCAGATGTTTTGCGTCCGCCCGAAACGGCGGTCTTCACCCCGCGAACGAACGTGCTCTCGGTGCCGCAGCCGGTGCATGAAGCCTTGGTTATTTTGCCAAGCTTCGTAACACTGACCACTTCGTGCATCGTATCGTTATCGCAATCCGAGCAAAGCATTTCCGTTTCCTGTCCGACTTCGTATTTAACTGCTTTTATCATAACTTTTCCCAACTATCTCTCTTACCTTCTCCGGCGTCCTCTACCAAAGGTCCTGTAGCTCTTTGCAGGTGCCGCCGCTCTAACCGCTTCACCGCCGAAGTTCGGCAGGTGAACGCGTTCGACCGCTTGTCCCGTAAGCCGTTCGATCGCACGCATCGACATCTCGTCCGCAGCGGTCACAAGCGTGATCGCACGGCCAAGGTTGCCGGCACGGCCGGTTCGGCCGATGCGGTGGACGTAGTCCTCAGGAACCTCGGGAATGTCGTAATTGATGACATGCGAGACCGAATCGATATCAATCCCGCGTGCGGCAACATCGGTCGCGACCAGGATGTTCGTCCGCCCGGACTTGAACGACTTGAGTGCCGCTTCACGCTGCGACTGCGAACGGTCGCCGTGGATGCGGTTCGAGCGGTGGTCCCATCTCTCAAGCACGGTCGCGAGCCTATCAGCTCCACGCTTTGTGCGGGTAAAGACGAGTACCCGTTCGAACGATTCTTTCGAAAGAAGCTCGAGCAGGAGCGGCATTTTGTGCTGCTGTGCGACCGGATAGGCAAATTGCTCAATGGTATGAGCTGCTTTTCCGCGAGATCCGACCGAGATGAACTCGGGGTCGCGGACGATCTGCATCGCAATTGCTTCCATCTCAGGCGACATAGTTGCCGAGAAGAAAAGCGTTTGGCGTTCCTTAGGAACGGCCTTGACGATCCGCTTGATGGCCGGCAGGAAGCCCATATCGAGCATCCGGTCGGCTTCGTCAAGCACGAGCGTTGTCAGCCCGCTGAAGTTGACCATGCCCTGCTCCATAAAATCGAGCAGGCGGCCGGGCGTGGCGATAAGAATATTGACGCCGCGTTCAAGCGACTGGATCTGCCTGCCGTAACCGGCTCCGCCAATGATGGCAGCACAGGTGATGCCCTTCGGGGCAAACTTACGGCATTCGACCTCGATCTGGTTAGCAAGTTCACGGGTCGGAGCAAGGACAAGGACGCGGAGTCCACGGCTGGCCTTTTTATCGAACCGCTGAAGGATCGGGAGAAGAAACGCGGCGGTTTTGCCGGTTCCGGTCTGTGCTGTTCCGATGACGTCGCCGCCCCGAAGTATTATCGGGATGGCCTGTTTCTGAATGGGTGTAGGCTCAGTATAGCCAATTTGCTCGCACTTCGCCGCAATATCGGCGCGCAAGCCTAGTTCTACAAAACTCATTTAATTTTATTTCTCTCTATCGAAAACCAGGATCCGAGCGTGCGGAACTACAATGTCCGCCGGAGCGCATAAACGCGACCCCTTCGGCCCCGGATGCGAATATTTCCATTCGATCCTCAGGGCAACAGATCCAAGTTTGGTAAAGAAGCTTTCTTACGGTGGGTTGAAACTTTCGGTGTAACGGTTGCAGCGAATGACCAACGCGAGAGCGTACGGACGCACCGCACAACTTCTGACTCTATCTAACGAACCAACTCCCGCAATATCCTTTCCAGCCTTCACAACGAAGGACGGATTACCGTCGACAAAAGAGAGAAGGAATTATCAAACTATAAAATTACCTTAATTAACGGGAAAAAGCAAGCTAATTAACACGCAGCCATTCGGCGGCCACTTCCCGCGGCTGACGCTTATTGCCATCGACCTCCAGGTTCATCTTCCGCATCTCCTTGGTCGAGATGGCATTCCGGAGCCTTTCAAAGGCCGGACGAAGCACTTCTGCCTTTTCTTTTCGTGCGACAAAGACCGCTTCATAGGGCGGAAAAAACCGCCGGTCGTCCGCAAGTTGAAAGAGGTCCAAAGCCGATATCAGCCCATCGGTGGAGTTGCCGGCAATGATGTCGAGCTCGCCCGCCGCCAGGGCCCGATAGGTCAGGGAAAGGTCCATTTCACGCGGCTGCCGGGCAAAAGCAAAACCGTAAGCCCGGGCAAATCCGCTATATCCATCAGCCCGCGACATAAAATCCTGCCCAAATCCGGCTTGCCAACCGCGGGAAACGGGAACGGCATCGGAGATCGTTCGCAGGCTCTGCTCGCGGGCGACGTCGCCGCGAATCAGGATCGCAAAGTCATTCGCAAAGCCGAGCGGCGGGCTCAGCACAAGCCCGAAGTCCTTCTCATATGCTTCGGCAGTCTCGCGGTAGACCGCTTCCGGATCGGTGATGGGATCGCGTTTCAAAATGGCCGTAAAGGCGGTGCCGGTATATTCGGGATAGACGTCGATCGCATTTGCAAGCAGCGAATCGTGTGGGAGGTTTCCTCCGAGCTCGAACTGCCGCTCGACGGCAAAGCCTTCGCCTTCAAGCATCTGTGCGAGTATCTCAGCGAGGATGATCGATTCGGTGAAGTCCTTTGATCCGACGACGATCCGTTCGCGGGTCGCGGGCAGTTCGCCCGATCGGCTTACCACGGATTGAAAGCCCCCGAAACCGCCGATGACCGCGAAGGCAGATAACGCCCCGACGATTCCCACGCCGATGATCCGGCGGCGGTTCCGCTGTGCCCGTTCAGCGATCGCGAATGATCGCTCGATCTGGCCGAGTGCGAGGTCGAAAAGCAATGCGAGCAAGGCCGACGCGACAGCTCCGGCGATCAGGAGATTGTTATCATTTTGCCGAAGCCCGCGGAAGATATATGTGCCCAAGCCGCCCGCACCGACCGCGGCGGCGACGGTGGCGACACCGACCGAGATGACGACAGCGACGCGTATGCCGGTAAGGATCACCGGAGCCGCAAGCGGAAGCTCAACGAGCCGAAGACGCTCTGAGTCGGTCATTCCCATCGCGACGGCGGCCTCGCGGATCTTGGGGTCGATGCCGAGAATGCCCGTCACCGTGTTACGGATGACCGGCAGAAGCGCGTATAGGGCGAGAGCAATGACGGCCGTCCGGGCACCGATGCCGCCGATGAAGGGCAGCGGTATCAAAAGACCAAAGAGAGCAAGACTCGGCACCGTTTGCATCACATTGGCAAACCCAAGCACCGGGACCTGCAGCGAGCGGACTCGCGTCAGCAACACGCCGAGGGGCAGGCCGAGCGCGACGGCGAACGCGGTCGAGAGCATCACTATGACGATGTGCTCGCGGGTCAGCATTATCAGCTCTCGCCAATTTGCCGTGATGAAATCGAGAAAGCTCATAGCTCAACGGTCTCAAGATACGCCCTCGCGAGCGGCAGGGTGGAGGCGGCGAAATCCTTTGGCGTCCCGAGAAAAACGATCCGGCCCTTTTCCATCAGAGCGATCCGCGAGCCGAGAAGCATCGCTTCGTGGAGGTCGTGCGTAACAAAGACGGCGGTCTTGCCAAGCTCGCGGACGATGCGGGCAAATTCCTGCTGAAGTGCGGCACGGGTCAAGGCATCGAGAGCGCCAAAGGGCTCATCAAGCAGCAGCAGGTCGGGATCAGCAACAAGAGCTCGGGCAACGCCGAGCCGCTGCCGCTGGCCACCGGAAAGTTCGTGCGGAAAACGGGCCGCGAAACGCTCCGGCTCTAGATCAACAAGCTCAAGCATTTCGGCAACTCGGCTTTCGATGGATGCACGATCGCGGCCTGCAAGCCGCAAGGGAAGCCCGACATTTTCCGCGGCGGTCATATGCGGAAACAATCCGCCTTCTTGTAGCACGTAGCCGATGCCGCGGCGAAGCTCGACGGCATCGACCGCGAGAGTTGAGCGGCCATTTACCAAAACCTCGCCCTCGGTCGGCTCGATCAGGCGGTTGATCAGTTTCAGCGTGGTGGTCTTGCCGCAGCCGGATTCGCCGAGTAGGACAAGCGTCTCGCCGCGGGTGACGGCGAGGTCGATACCGGCAAGTATCCGAAAGCCCTCAACGGCAAAGCCAACGGAGCGGAATTCGATGATCTTGTCGTCTTTTTCAGTCAATTCGATTTGTGCGTTCGCAACACCGTATTCTGCCACAATTTTGCCCTTATTGAACGGGTCTTGTATCTTAAACGGTGTTCCGGCAAGGGCCGAAGAATGCATATGACCGCAAACAACCGAGCTTCTTTTATTGCGACCTGTCTTATCGCGGCGGCCGTTATTGGCTGCACCCAACCGTCCGAGCAAACGAACAATAATTTGAATGTCGCCGGTGATCAAGGCAATGCAGCCGTACAAATTGAAGCTGGCGGCGGCGAGGTAAAGGCCGAAGATCCGGCGGTGCTGGTTGCTGATCTCTACAAGCAGCACGACGCCCAGAAAAGCCCTTTTTTCCAGAAGGACCGCGGGCGGATAGACAAGTATTTCGCGAAGCCGCTCTCGGACCTCATTTTTCGCGACGCGACCAACCCGATAGATCAGGCAGGTGCCATCGGCGCCGACCCGCTCTACGACGGCCAGGACTTTGAGATAAAGAACTTTGCGGTCGGGAAGTCTGACGTCGAGGGCGAAAAGGCGACGGTTCCGGTTACCTTCGAGAACTTTGGCGAAAAGAAAAAGGTCACCGTTTCGCTTACGCGCGCCAATAACATCTGGAAGATCTCGGACATCCGTTACGACCACGGAGCCTCGCTCTTGGCGATGCTTCGCGAGGCCTACGGCGACGGCAAAACCAACGCGCCGCCGGTAAAGAATGTCTCCGGCGAATTTGAAGGAACCTACCGCGTCGGCGATACGACCTGCACGGTCAAGCCGGTGAAGATGGCATTCGAGATCAGATGGGCGAAAGGAAGCGGGGTCGAGACGTTCCGGTTCGAGGGCCGCGATGCAAAAGGCCACAACTTCGTTTCCGAACCCGAGTCCGGCAAATACAACGTTTTCACCTTCACGGATGAGAACTACAACTCCGGCACCTTCACCCGAGCCGACGGGAAGGTCTTCAAGGTAAACCGGGCGAGGTAAGAGCGTCATTTAGAGTGGAAGCGTTCGAACGGAATTCAAGAATTCACTCGGGTCGGAAACGTGCCAGATCAGGATCAGGTCGTCGATGATCGTCCCGACTGGAGCTTTTTGAGAGACAACGATCAGGCCCGGAGACGTCTCCACTTCAATGAAATCGGCGAAATGATGTGGCATCGTTCTTCGATCGTGAGTGACAAGAATACGTCCTTCGCTTGCTGCCAACGCGAGGACGGTGGGATCATCGAGCCCAACAAGCGAGGCGTCGGACGCAGTGCGGAAATCGATCTCAGGAACGCGTCGGATGACGCCATTGAGAATGTCCTCGTTGAGGTCAGAATCAGCCTGGAACTTGATCTTCATCTATCAGGAGACGGCAAGGTCATTGCGGGCGGTCTGCATTCGGTCGTACCACTTTGCGTGAGTGCTCTTCGATGTTGAGGCTAGCTCATCGAAAAGCTGCTCGCCTGCGAGCAAATATCCATCCACTTCCTCCTGATTGGCCAAGTAGAACGCGATCGCTCCATAGACCGCCTCAAGCGAGAGCGTTGGGAATGACCGTTGAATGGACTCGGGAGATGCTCCACGCTGAAAAGAATAAACGATCGAATCAAGTGAGACGCGCGATCCTGCGATTCGATATCCGCTTTTGCCTTTTTCTACGTACTGATTCATAAGACACGTTTCCACGTAACTAATGCCAGCAATGCGGCTCTTTGTACTTGAAATAGTCTGTGAACTGGGCTCTCAGCTTTCCATTCACGAATTTTTTCATCGTGCCTTTGAAGACCTTTCCGTCGTCAGCGAACTGTGAGCCCGGTTGAAACTCCCCTTTTAACTGATAACGGATTCGCCGCTGGGTCTTCGTCGTAAATGACAAACGATCGTTGCTTACAGACACGGAGGCTGCGCTGAAGTCGTCAGCTTCGTTTGCCTCACCATTCGGGTGTGAGGTCAGGACCACCGCTTTCCATCGAACTTTGCCTTCGCGCTCGTCTTTGCTCAGCGACACAGTCCAAACCTCCCTCATGCCCTTAAAGTCATCAGGGATCAACCACATGCTCGAAGGCCTGTCGCCGGACAAATCGCCGTCATCTAAAGCAGGCGTCTCATCCTCTAATCCTTTACTGGCGTTGCGCGGTTCTCCCAATACGGCGATCGCGGGGACCTCGGTACCGTTGATCGGAAGTGGCGCAGTGAAGACGTAGTATAGCCCCGTTCCAATTACGAACGTTACCAACAATACTAACGGTCCCCTCATATTTCTAAGTGTAGGGTTGACTTCCTCGAAGGTCAACGATTTTCTGCTCCCGATATCTGCTACTCCCATTCTATCGTGCTTGGGGGTTTTGATGAGATGTCGTAGACGACGCGGTTGATGCCGCGGACCTCGCTGGTTATTCGCGATGAGACGGCGGCGAGAAAGTCGTGCGGGAGCCGTGCCCAATCGGCGGTCATCCCGTCGGTCGAGGTAACGGCCCGCAGGGCAACGGTCTTCTCATAGGTGCGGAAGTCGCCCATCACGCCGACCGACTGGATCGGCAGCAGCACTGCGAACGCCTGCCAGACCTCGCGGTAGAGCCCGAAGTTGTGAAGCTCTTCGATAAAGATCTTGTCCGCCTTTTGCAAGAGCTCGACCTTCTCGGGCGTGATGTCGCCGAGGATACGGACGCCGAGTCCGGGCCCGGGAAATGGATGGCGTTCTAGGATCATCTCCGGAATGCCGAGGTCGCGGCCGATGTTGCGGACCTCGTCCTTAAAAAGCTCCCGCAGCGGCTCGATCAGCTTGAGGTTCATCTTCTCCGGCAGGCCGCCGACGTTGTGGTGCGTCTTGATCGTAACTGAAGCCCCGCGAAGGCTTACGGATTCGATCACGTCCGGGTAGAGCGTGCCCTGGACAAGCCATTTCACATCGCCGATCTTGGTCGCCTCGGCGTCAAAAACGTCGATGAACTTGCCCCCGATCGCCTTGCGTTTCTGCTCGGGGTCGCTGATGCCGGCTAGCACCGAATAGAACTCCGCCGAGGCATCAACTCCGATCACGTTGAGCTGCAGATTGTCCTCATAAGCCTTTAGCGTGTCCTCAAATTCGCGATAGCGGAGCAGGCCGTTGTTGACGAAGATGCAGGTCTGCCGGTCGCCGATCGCTTCGTGGACGAGGGCCGCCGCGACGGTTGAATCGACACCGCCCGAGAGCCCGCAGACGACGCGGTCATCCGGGCCGACGGTGTTGCGAATTCGCTCGATCTCTTCTTTGATAAAACTCGCCGGTGTCCAGTCGCCCTTGCAGCCGCAGATGCCGAAAAGAAAATTGCGGAGCACCTCTTTGCCGAGCGGTGTGTGCGAGACCTCGGGGTGAAACTGAACGCAATAGATGCCCCGCTCGTCGGATTCCATCGCTGTGATGACGTCGCCGGTCGTCGCCGTTTTATGAAAGCCGGGCGGGATCTCGGTAACGTGGTCGCCGTGGCTCATCCAAACATCGAGCTCAAACGGCAGCTCGTTAAAGAGCCGCGTCGAGCCGCTCAGCACCTTGAGCTTTGCGTGGCCATATTCGCGGCGAGCGGCCGGTTCGCTTCGCCCGCCGAGGTCGATGGCGGCGAGCTGCATTCCGTAGCAGATGCCGAGTATCGGCGCCGCGATCTTGTCAAAAAAACCCCCCTCGACCCGCGGCGCGTCCTCATCCGTCACGCTCGATGGCCCGCCCGAGAGAATGACGCCCTTCGGCCGCTTTGCGGCGATCACCTCGGCCGCAAGATGAAAGGGATGTATCTCACAATAAACGCCCTGCTCGCGGACGCGGCGGGCGATAAGCTGCGTATACTGCGAGCCAAAATCGAGAATAACAATGAGTTCGTGCTGCAAGCGATAAGCTCCTTTTGGGTAAATGCCGATTATACGCGGAAACTCCCGATTGTCAGAAAAGGTGCCCTCGGCCAATCCAAAACTCATATCTCGCCCTCCGGTAGTGTTTCATTTTTTGCAGAGGCCATATGTTTCTGAAACGGTTGAAACGGATGAAACAGATGAAACGCCTGAAACGCGTGAAACGCTCGGGCTGGCCTTGGGGCTTTGGGCGTGGGCCTTCGGGCTTTGGTCTTTGGTTTTGGGTCTTGGGTATTTGCACCTTCGCATTCTGAATTCTGACATCTCGCTTCTTGCTTCTTGCTTCTTGCTCTTGACCATCGGTCATTGTTCGTCTATTCCGGCTAACGGCTTATGGCTAACAGCTAACGGCTTAAAACACCCGAACACTGCCAAAAAGCCATTGCGGTCGCTGCGCTCTTTGCGTTGATAAATTCCATTCGCCCGGAGACGGCGAGGAATCCCCGCCTTTACTGTTAACCATTTTCTTTGGTCGTGAAGCAAAAAAGAATGGGGATCCGTGAGATATGGAAGATATGGATGAAATGAAAGTTCTGGAGGGTTGCGAAGTTGCAGAGTTTCGAAGTTTTGAGTCCCGGCTTCAGCCGGCCGTTTGGAGTTCCAGCTTTAGCTGGCTCGCCGGAACGCGTGGCTTTTCGCCGGCCAGCATGAGCGGACTAGATGCGGAGGCCCGCACGCAAGTAAGGGCGATTCATCCAAGCATTGAATGAGGGGGCCCTCAAAGCTGATCTATGGGATGAAGAATGGATCAACCACGAAAGAAGAAAAATCGGAAACAGGAACTATACGACCGCAGTATAACGGTTCTTAGGCGACGTCATGATTCGTTGGGTCGTCACCCACGAAGACGATCTTATCATTGGGAAGAAAAGCAATTTCCGCGGTAACCATCCCGTCGTCGAGTATTACTGAATAGCGCGGAGTGAAACCATTTACGGTTTCGGCGAAATCTGAACTGTGCTCGAGCAAATACTCAAAGGTATCAATACCCCTTTGGATATCTGAACGAGCACTTTCAGGTGTGATTCTGTTGGTCCATGAACTCTCACTGCCTACCTCGACAAGACGCTTTTCTCTGTTAAGCGAGAAATGAACGCCGTTAAAGTTCAGAGCTTGATTCTCTTTTAAGAATTCGATTGCTACCCGAAAACGGCTATCGTTAATGCTCTCGACCTTCATAACTCAAGTCCCGTTTCCTCAGTTCGCAGCAATTGAAGTTAAATGCTTCTCAATAGTAAGTGATCGTACGAGTTTCGAAATTCACAAAAGTGTTCTTTTCGGCCGGGATCTTGTATTGAGGACGGCCAACGGTCTCTACGTAACGTCTTGTCTTTCGTTCGATCCAATTCCCCATCGAATCAAACCGCATTTCGGTGTAAGTGATTCGTTCCGAACTATCTCTGCCTTGAAACTTTATATCGCGGGTTTTCAATACCTCGATGACATTCCCCTTCTCGTCATGTTTATACGAAAAGGTCATGTTATTAACGGGATCCTCTTCAGTTTCGTGCGTTAATCGATTCGCTTCGTCGTAGGTAAGCACATGTATCCCAAAGAGTTTTCCCGTTTTCCCGTATTGACGCTCGGTGATTACGCGACCGTTATCGCTAGTTTCGTAAACGTACCTGTAATCAAACCTTTCATCTGGTGCCGTCAACTTTTCACTCGGCTCGAGCGGTTCTCTCGGTGGAAGGACGGTGCCTGCAACAATATTCGGGTAGGTACCAGGCGGCTTCGATTGAATTGATTTAAATGTCTTGTACCCATCGACCTCGGAATATACAAAATGCGTCTTTACCAGACCAACTCTAACGTATTCGGTAAGTTTTCCATCCTTGTTAAAATGGTGCGTGGTCTGATATTTGGTCTTGTCCTTCAGGTCGGCTTCTGAATAACCGCTGATTCGCTTCCAAATGGTTACAACCGACTTCACCGAGCCTTTCAAGCCTTGCAGCTTAACCTCGGATACTCTTGTCTGCGCGACCGCGGGGATCGAAAACGCAACAAGCAGCATTACAAAGAGCGAAGAACGTTGGAGAATTCTCATATTGGAGATGATAGACGGAGGAGGTTGTTGGGGGCAAGAAAAATCGGTCGGGTTTTGCAGGTGGGCTTGGTTGGGTGAATGTTCGGTTCGAGGTCCGTTTGATCAGAGTGACACCCTCCCTACAGGTCGGGTATCCGCCTTTGCGGTTAAGGGACGGGTGAAAACTAGGTCGGATGAACCGCCCTTACTGACGTGCGGGCTTACGCATTGCAGATTATAGATTCCAGATTCCAGATTCCAGGTTGGCTTCTCATCACTCGCCACTTGTCACTCGCCACTAATACAAGCCCTCCCTTACGGTCGGGCTACTGACACGGTTCGAATTCCAGATTCCAGATTCGCTGCTCGTCACTCGTCACTCTTCACTAAGAAAAGCCCTTGCTTACGCGCGGGCCTCTGATGCGGGCGGTGGGGTGCGGAAGCTTTTTTCGGGGAGCGGGATGCGGCCGGTTTCGTTGGGGATCTCGGGGAATTCTTGGCGGTGCCAGCGGAGTTTGGCGTCCTCGATGGCTTCGCGGTTCGATGAGACGAAGTTCCACCAGATGTGGCGTTTGCCGTCGAGCCGGGCGCCGCCGATGATCATGAACCGCGAACGCTCGGCGGCCAGGACCTCGGCCGCATCGCCCTCGCTGAAAACGGCCATCGTGCCGGGAAGTATCTCGCGGCCGTCTGCGGTGAGCCGCCCTTCTAGAAGATAGACCGACCGCTCTTCGATCTCGCGTGGGAGGGCGAGCGTCCGCCCCGCCTCAAGCTCCACCTCGGCGTAAAAGGGTTCGCCGTGTGTCTCGACCGGCGACCGCAGGCCAAAGCCGCTCCCGAGAATGACGCGGAGCCTTGTCCCCTCGCCTTCGGTTTCCGGAAGCTCGTCGCGGCCCGTGTGTCGAAATGCGGGCTCGCAGTCCTCAAGCCGCTGCGGCAGTGCGACCCAGGTCTGCAGGCCGAAGAGCCCGCTGCCCGTTTCGTTTCCGGCGTCCGAGACGCGTTCGGAATGGACGATGCCTCGGCCGGCGGTCATCCAATTGACGGCACCGGGCTCGATCACCTGCACCGAGCCGAGACTGTCGCGGTGCTTCATCCGCCCGCTGAAAAGATAGGTCACCGTCGCAAGCCCGATGTGCGGATGCGGCAGCACGTCGAGCGAGGTCCCGCTGACGATCTCGACCGGGCCGAAGTCATCGACAAAGATGAACGGGCCGACGGTGCGCCGCTCGCGGAAGGGCAGTACGCGGCGGACGTCCATAGAGCCGATGCTCGCCTCGCGGGCCGGGATGATGTTCTCGATCATTCTAAGAATTTCGCATACCTCGCCGCCGAGCATCAAACGAAAATTGTCTATGCCGACCTGAGCGCTTATTATAGACGGACGTTCCCGCCCCGTCTGATCCTATGTACGAAATCCTCATCGTTCTTGCCGTGCTCGCTTTGGCGATCGTGCTTTTCGTAACGGAGAAGCTCCGCGTCGATGTGGTCGCGCTTGTGGTGATGGGCATTTTGCTGCTGAGCGGGATAATCACGCCCGAGCAAGGGCTTTCGGGATTCAGCAATAGTGCGACGGTGACCGTTGCCGCAATGTTCATCTTGAGCGCCGGGCTTTTTCGGACCGGTGCCGTAAATTTCATCGGGACGTTTGTTAATCGCATATTCGAACGCGGATTCTGGACGGGAATCATTGTCGTAATGATACTCGTTGGGTTCCTGTCCGCTTTTATCAACAACACTCCGGTGATCGCGATCTTTCTGCCGATAATTCTTGGCGTGGCCAAGGAAACCGGCTTCAGCGCATCAAAAATGCTGATGCCGATCTCGTTTGCGTCGATGATCGGCGGCCTATGTACGTTGATCGGAACATCGACCAACATTCTCATCAGCTCCATCGCGGCCAAACAGGGAATCGAGCCATTTACGATGTTCGAGTTCGCCCCGCTCGGCATCATCATGTTCGTGCTAGCGTTGGTATACCTTAGCTTGATCGGTATTCGCATGATCCCCGACCGCCGTGTGAAGGGCGACCTGTCAGAAGCATTTGCCATCAATGAGTACATCACTGAGATCATCATTCTCGAGAACTCGATCTCGGCCGGAAAAAAGATACGCGATGCGCCGCTTGTTCGTGACCTTGACCTTTCGATCCTGGAGATCCGCCGCGGCGACTCGGTTATCCATCAACCCGGCCCTAATACTGAACTGCACGGCAACGACCTGCTGATCGTACGGTGTGATCTTGAATCGATCCGGGCAATGCAGGAGCAGGAAGGCGTCGAACTGCGGCCGCAAGCAAAATGGGGCGACACCAGCCTGACAGCCGAAGACTTCAGGCTTTTAGAGGTTGTTGTCGACCCAAATTCTCCCATTGTCGGGCTCAATCTAAAGAATGCCGGGTTTCGCGACCGCTTTGGCGCGACGGTACTTGCGATTCGCCAGAAGGGCCAGCTAATTCATGAAAGACTTGCCGAAACGACCTTGAATGCAGGCGACCTCCTGCTGATCGAGATCCATCAGGAGAGGCTTGCGTCATTTGTCGCCAGCGGCAATTTCATCATCGCCTCAGAGAACAGCAAGGTAGAATTTAGGAAAAGCAAAGTGGCGATAGCGGTTGCGATAGTTATCGGGGTTGTTGCCGTCGCCAGTGCAAATATTGCGCCCATCGTCGTCGCGTCGGTCATCGGAGCGATCTTGATGGTATTGCTTGGGTGCCTGACGATGGAGGAATCCTACGCCGCTATCGACTGGAAGATCATCTTTCTTCTTGCCGGCATTCTTTCGCTTGGTGTTGCGCTCGACAGTTCTGGTGCGGCCGCTCTTATCGCTTCGAGTGTCGTCAGTTCGGTCGGATCGTTTGGGAACGTTGCTCTGGTTTCAGTTTTTTATATCATGACGGTACTGCTGACATCCGCGATGTCAAACAATGCAACCGGAGCCTTGCTTGCACCGATAGCAATTGCGACCGCCGCATCGGTCGGAGTTGACCCTCGGCCGTTTCTGATGGCGATCGTATTCGCCGCCTCCGCCAGCTTTATGACACCTATCGGATATCAGACCAATACGATGATCTACGGCCCCGGCCAGTATAAATTCATCGATTTCATAAAGGTCGGCACGCCCCTGAATATCATTCTCTGGATAGTCGCAACCATCTTCATCCCGATCATCTGGCCATTTAACTAAAACATGTTTCAGAAGCCGGACTGTGCTGTAGTGACGAGTGACCAGGGGCGAGTAAAGATTGAAGGATCACTCCCGAGATCATTTTCTTCTTTTCTGCTTTTGTGGTTTATCAGATCGCTCTGGTATCGGTCAGGAAGAAATTAACCACGGAAAAAGAAAATGAAGAAAATTCCAGATCTCAGATACCTGGTTCATCATTCATCGATCCAATAGACACCCTCCCTACAGGTCGGGTTTCCGCCTGTGTGAGCCCGTCCGTGTCCGAGGGCCGACAGTTAGGGAGGGATCAGCTCGAGTTCGGAATCTGGAATTTGGAATAGGAATCGTTGTTTTCAGGTGGTCATAATGATATTTTATTGGATTGCGGTAAATTACAATCGATATCGGGTATAGCCCATAAAAACCGGAGAATTTTTGATGAAGATCGGACTGCCAAAAGAGATAAAGGACAATGAATATAGGGTCGGGTTGACGCCGGCGGGCGTGCATTCGCTCGCGGGTGCCGGACACACGGTCTATGTGGAAAAGAGTGCGGGCGAGGGCTCGGGCTTTGCGGATGAACAGTATGAAAGTGCGGGAGCGACGATGCTCGAGACCGCCGACGAGATCTGGGCCGAGGGCGACATGATCGTCAAGGTCAAGGAGCCGATCGCACCCGAGTATCCGCGGATGCGCGAGAACCAGTTGCTCTTCACCTATCTGCACCTGGCGCCGGAGTTTGAGCTGACCAAGCAGATGATGGAGCGAAACGTGACGGGCGTCGCCTATGAGACCATCACGGACAAGCAGGGCCGGCTGCCGCTGCTGACGCCGATGTCCGAGGTCGCGGGCCGGATGTCGGTTCAGGTCGGTGCGACCTATCTTGAAAAAATGAACGGCGGCAAGGGCATTTTGCTCGGCGGCGTTCCTGGAGTTCCGGCGGCAAATGTCGTCATTATCGGCGGCGGCGTTGTTGGAACGGAAGCGGCAAAGATGGCGGTCGGGCTCGGAGCACGCGTCACCATCATCGACCGCAATCTCGACCGCCTGCGGCAGCTTGACGACATCTTTCTCTCAAAGGTGCAGACGCTTGCCTCCTCGCGTTACCAGATAGAAGAAGCCATCTCGCATGCCGATCTCGTTATCGGGGCGGTGCTCGTCGTCGGTGCGGCGGCGCCGAAGCTCGTTACCCGCGATATGCTTCATCTTATCCCGCACGGCGCGGTGCTGGTCGACGTCGCCGTTGACCAGGGCGGCTGTTTTGAGACGACGCGGGCGACCACGCACTCGAACCCGACCTATTACGAGGAAGGCGTTCTCCACTATTGCGTGGCGAATATGCCGGGTGCGGTGCCGCGGACATCGACCTTTGCACTGACCAACGCGACGCTGCCCTATGCTCTCTCGCTCGCAAACAAGGGCTTTGAGCGTGCGATCGCCGATGACGCCGGGCTCTGGGAAGGCGTTAACACCTACGCCGGCAAGTGCACCTACGAGGCCGTAGCAACCTCGCAGAACATCGAATACACGCCGCTCTCAAGCCTCATCGATGGCGGCAAGACGGCCGCGGCTTAGAAAGAAGTTATCAGTGGCCGGTGGTCAGTGGTCAGTTAAGTTCGCTCTGGCCGGCGGCCGCGAACAACTGGCCACTCTTTATTTATGTACGAATTTGCGGTAACACCGGCTGTGACACAGCTTCGCCGACAGGGTGTGATCATTACGGAGATCACGGCCGGTAGTCTTGGCGAGGAGCTGGAACTGCGTCCGGGAGACCGCATCGTCAAGGTCAACGGGCGGACGGTCCGCGACTATCTCGATTTTCGCTTCCAAACGGCGGGCGAGACCGAGCTTTCGCTGCGTGTGAAAAAGGCGAATGGCGAAACGCTCGAGATAGAGTTTGACCGCGAAGAGGGCGAGGAGTTTGGGCTCGAGTTTGAGCAGATCGTGCCGCGGCAGTGTGCGAACGAGTGCCTGTTTTGCTTCTGCAAGGGCAACCCCGAGGACGCACGGCCATCGCTCTTCGTCCGCGATGAGGACATCCGCCTTTCATTTCTCTACGGCAACTACACGACGCTATCCTCGATAACCGAGGACGAGATGAACCGCGTTATCGAGCAGCGGCTCTCGCCGCAATACGTCTCGGTCCACGCGACCGACCTCAAGACACGCGCCCTTCTTCTCGGCGTTGACGAAAAGCGGGCCGACATCTCCGGCAAGATCGAGCGGCTGCTCGCGGCCGGCATCGAGATTCACGCCCAGGTCGTGCTCTGCCCCGAGATCAACGACGGGCCGGTGCTCAAGAAAACGCTCCGCGACCTTGCCGCCAATTACCCGAAGGTGGTGAGCACGGCGATCGTGCCGGTCGCGCTGACGCGGTATAACACCGATGAGCGGCTGACCCGCGTTACGCCCGAATTTTGCCAAAGGACGATCCGCGAAGTCGAGCGGCTGCAGAAGGAATTTCGGCGAACGCTCGGCGCGACCTTCGCCTTTCTCGGCGATGAGATCTACATAAGGGCCGGTGCCGAGATCCCCTCGCGGCGGCACTACGGAAATTACCCGCAGATCGAAGACGGCGTCGGGATGATCCGTTCGTTCGTAAATTCGTTTGAGAAACTGCTAAAGAAGACTCCCGAGGGCGAGCGAGCGGAAGCGGTCGGCATAGCGCGAAAGTTTTTTGTCGATGCCCGGACGCATCCGGCGGCGAGAGTTCCGGCGGAGCCTGCCGTAAGGCGCAATCCGGCACGCGGAGGATTGCGGGCTTCGGAGCTTAATGGCACGATCCTGACCGGCGAGATGTTTGCCCCGACGCTCGGCGAGCAGATCGCCCGCTTCAATGAGGTCCACGGTTCGCGGCTGCGGGTAATGGCGGTCAAGAATGAATATTTCGGCGGCGACGTTTCGGTCGCGGGGCTGCTCGCGGGAAGCGACCTGATGCGCGTTCGGGACGAGGTGGAAGGCGACTTTGTGATGATCCCGCCTTCGGTCATCAAATCGGACGAGCCGGTGCTGATCGACGGAATGCAGTTTGCAGAACTTGAGCACGCCTATCCGGTCCCGATCATCGCCGAGGACCTGTTCGAATTTCTCTCAAGAACGATCTAGGCATTAATGCAAACAAAAGGGCCCGGCGATCAGCGAAGATCGCCGGGCTTTTGTCTGAACAAGATCCTATCGAGTGAACTTATACACGATCACGCCGGTGACTTTTACGGGTTGGCCCGAGAGCTTCGTTGGGTTAAACCTCGCGCTTCGCGCCGCACCGATGGCGGCCGCACGAAGAAGCGGATGGCCATTCACGGCCTTGGCTGAAACCACCCGTCCGGTTTCGTCGATTAGAACCTGAACGTCGACATTGCCTTGAGCATTGACGGCGATCGCCGCCTGCGGGTAGGGCGGTTTGGGCAGGGAGATCGCTTCGCCGTTGATCACACCTTTAGATTGAACGACCGGCTTTTCCGGCTTGATGATCGCGGGCGGAGGCTTGCTCTCGACGCGTTCCGGGACCGGCCTGCTTATCTCGGACGAGCCCGTACCGCGATCATTGGAGCTCTGCGAAACGCCGTCGGGGCGGCCGCCGTAAGCGGGCGGGTCGAAGTTGCGATCGCTGATCTCATAAGCTCCCAAGGGCCGCGGCGGTATCGTGTTTACGACGGTCGAGACCGAGTCAGGGGCTTTTTGCATCTCGTCGATGCGGGCGATGCTCTCGGTTCGCTGGGGCCGATCGGAACGCGATGCATTAGCGGCGGCGGGCTGCTTCGGCTGCGGTTCCTCGATGACACGCTCAGTCGGCTCGACCTGGGCGACGAGCATCCGGGCCATGTCGAGATCACCGCCGATGTCGAAGTCGGCCGCATAGATGCTGACGATGACAGCGGAGAGAAAAAGGGCACCAACAAGGAGTGCGGAGACGGCAAAATATTTTCGGCGGCCGCGGGCATCGGCCCGGGAGCCATTCGTTTCAACAAGTACGTCAAACATAGTTCGGTTCCTCCAATTGATCTGCCGGTGCCAACGGACGTCCCGGATGTTTCCGGTATCTAGCTTAGACACCGTTTCGCCGAATTTGTTCCCGTCTTAGGCGGTGCGGGCTGTTCTGCTAGAATCGACGTACGGATGTTCACCAGACTTGTCGGCAACATAAACGCGAAGAAGCGTCTCGAGCGGATGTTCGAGGTCGGCCGTTTGCCGAACGCACTGCTCTTCACCGGGCCGGAGGGCGTCGGGAAGCGTGAGTTCGCTCTCGAGGTGGCCCGCAAGCTGATCTGCACGGCCGGCGGCTGCGGGAGTTGCCCGGTGTGTGAACGTGCGGGGCGGTTCGTCTTTCCGCCCGAAGATGACAAGAACAAGGACGATTACAAACGTGTCATCTTCAGCGAGCATCTTGATGTGGGGACGGTCGTGGCCTACAAACGCAATATTCTCATCGATGCGATCCGCGACCTTGAACGCGAAGCGCACTTTCGGCCTTACGAGGCGGCGTCACGGTGCTTCATTATCGACAACGCTGAGAAGATGAATGACCCAGCGGCGAATGCTCTGCTAAAGACGCTGGAAGAGCCGCCGGCTACCTCGCACATCATTTTGGTTACGTCTCAGCCGGATCGACTACTCCCGACCATTCTATCCCGGACGCAAGCCGTTCGTTTCGGGCCGGTGGCGGCGGCCGAGGTCGAGGAATATCTGGTGCGCGAACGGGGATTCTCTACAGAAGATGCTCGGCTTTCAGCGATCGCGGCAAAGGGCAGTCTTGGAACGGCGGCCGTGATGGATACGGCGGCATTTCGGGAACAGCGTTCGGCGATGCTCGGCGTTCTGCATGATGCGGCGATCGCCGGCGACCTCGCGGCCCTGCTCGCGGCCGGCGAACAAATGAACGACGCGAAGAACAAGGAGAACTTCGAGGCCTCGCTCGATATTCTCGAAACGCTGGCCCGTGATGTGATGGTGCTCGCCGCGGGCGATGGCCAACTCGTAACCAACCGCGACCTCGGAGCCGAGCTCGGCGAGCTTGCTGCAACGGCCGGTGCTCTGCGGGCCGGGAGCTGGATCGTGGCGATCGAAGAAACACGGGCGGCGCTAAATGTGAATCTCAATAAAAAGATCGCGGCCGATGCTCTCTTTGTGAAGTTTGCGGGAGTTTAGTGGGTTCGGATAGACTTTAGATAAAGAATGGAAGCGGCAGAAAACATTACCAACACAGGACTCGCAACGACCAACGAGCGCCTGCTCGCCGGAGCGGGCTTTGGGGCGATGTCGCTTGGGGCGGGGCTTGTTTGGTATTTCGACCCGACGCGATCGTCGAGCTTTTTGCCGGCCTGCCCGCTCTATAAAACGACCGGATTCGCCTGCCCGGGCTGCGGGCTGACGCGCGGGTTCCATCGGCTTTTTCACGGCGATGTTGTCGGCGCGCTCGATTTCAATGCGATGATCCCGGTTTTTGTCGCGATCTTCGGCTTCTTTTATCTTTCGCTCTTCTTGGTGATGGTCCGCGGGCGTGCCTTCCCGACGTGGTCGCTTTCACTCCCGGCGATCTGGGGTTTGCTTGTGCTCCTGCTGGTGTTCGGTTTCGTCAGGAACCTGCCGTACTATCCGTTCAACATCTTGTTTCCCTAGGCTCTTTTTCTAGGTGATCTGGACCAGCGGTTTGTTTTCTAACAGTGACTTTGCGGTTGAGCCTTCCTTCCTGAGTATCTCGACCTCTTTTACGAATTCCTCGACAATATCTTCGCCGGCGACGCGACGCATTGGGACGCCGTCTTTGAAGATCATTCCGACATTGCGTCCGAAGGTGATGCCGAGCTGCGAGTCGTGAGCCTCGCCGGGGCCGTTTACTGCGCAGCCCATAATTGAGAGATGCAGCGGCTCTTCGACGTGAGCCAGACGGCGCTCGACCTCGGTAACGATCTCTACGAAATTATCGATATCAAGCCGTCCGCAGGTCGGGCAGGCGACGACCGTAACGCCGCGTTTGCGAAGCTCAAGCGATTTTAGAATTTCCCAACCGACGCGCACTTCCTCGTGCGGCTCGGCCGCGAGCGAGACGCGGATCGTATCGCCAATTCCGTCGTGGAGCAGAAGGCCGAGCCCGATGGCGGATTTTATCGTCCCGCCGAATGGTGTGCCGGCCTCGGTCACGCCGAGGTGAAGCGGGTAATCGACCTTCGCGGCCATCAGCCGATATGCCTCGACCATGCGGTTCACATCCGACGCCTTAAGCGAAATGATGATGTTGCCGAAGCCGAGGTCTTCGAGAATGCGGACATGCCGCATTCCGCTTTCGACCATCGCTTCAGCCGTCGCGTGGCCGTACTTTTTGAGAAGGTCTTTTTCGAGCGAGCCGCCATTTACGCCGATGCGGATCGGGACGTTCTGTGCCTCGGCGGCGCGGACGACCTCGCGAACGCGGTCAATATTGCCGATGTTGCCGGGGTTGATTCGAAGCTTATCGACGCCCGCTTCGAGGGCCTTGAGGGCAAGCTTGTAGTGGAAATGGATGTCGGCAACGAGCGGGATGTCCGTTCGCTTGCGTATCTCCTTGAGCGCCGCGGCCGCATCGTCATCCGGCACGGCGATGCGGACGATCTCGCATCCGGCCTCGACCATCTGCTCGATCTGCCGGACGGTCCCGTCAACGTCGGTCGTGTCGGTCTTGGTCATTGACTGGACCGTGACCGGAGCACCGCCGCCGATCTGAATATCGCGGATCTTTACCGCTCTAGAAACTCTACTCATATAAGCCGGAACTTCAGCGCTAGAACAATTTTGAAATGTCCATGTAGGTCACAAAGACCATCAGGAACAGAATGAACGCGAGCCCCGCAAGCTGGATCTTCTCCTTTATCGCCATCGAAAGCGTTGCGCCAAACCACGACATCACCTTCTCAATGCCGAGGACCATTATCTGGCCGCCATCGAGCAGCGGTATCGGGAGCAAATTGAAGATTCCGAGGCTAAGGCTGATCGCCGCTAAAAGCGAGAAAAGCTTGGCGAGCGTGTCGCCGCCCTCGGTCGCACTTGCGATGGTGCGGACAATGCCGACCGGACCGGCGATGCCAGCATCCTGTACGGACCGCTGGCCCGAGAAAAGCTGGCCGAAGACCTTTCCGGTCATGACGAGCACCCGCATGTTTGCCTGATAGGCGAAGGTCGCGGCACCGACAATGCCGGTCGGGACGCGGGTCGTGATCGCCGCCGCTCCGAAGCCGACGCCAATGCGGAAAATGCCGTCGCTGTCTTGCCGAGCGGCAATGTCGATCTCTTTGCGCTCGCCTTTGCGTTCAATGGTCAGCTTTGCCGGAGCGTCCTTGTTCTCGCGGATCTGAAGCGTGAGCTCCTGCGAGTTTCGGACCGCTTTGCCGTTAAAGGCCATGACCTTATCGCCCGGTTCGAGCCCTGCCTGTTGAGCGGGGCTGCCCTCGACGATCGAAGTCGCCTGCACCGGTTCGACGCCCGCATCCGGGACCATGCCGATATCGCCGATGCGGTTGCCGCCGATGCTTTCGGCGGTCGGTTTAACTGTCAGAGCGAGCTGCTCGCCACCGCGGTCAACCTTGAGCGGAAGTTCGCGGTCCGGCGAGATGGCGATATTGTCGCGGACCTGTTCCCAGGTCGGGTTCTTTACCGTGTCCACCTCGACGATGCGGTCGCCGGGCTTGATTCCTGCCTGGTCAGCTGCTCCGCCGGGAGCGACCATTCCGACGATCGGTGCCGGCATCGACGGGATACCGTAGATCATTGCAGCTCCGAAGGGGATCGAAAGTGCGAGGAGAATATTCATGAACGGCCCGCCGAGCATGACGAAAAACTTTTGCCAGCGGGGGCGAAGCTCGTAGAGCTCCTCATCCGGGACCTTTTCGCCCTCAGATTCGCCACCCTCAAGCGAGGCCGTTGCCTCATCGCCGTAAAGCTTTACGTATGCGCCAAGCGGGATCGCCGAGATGCGATAGTCCGTATGGCCGCGTTTAAAGCCCCAGATCCGCGGCCCCAAGCCGAAGAACGAATAGGCCTCGACCCGCATGCCAAAGAACTTCGCCACGATAAAATGGCCGAATTCGTGAATATTAATTGCGACGCCGAGAACGAAAACGACGGCTATAACTGGTAATAAATACTCCCACATATAAATACGGTGCGCTTTCGGGAAGCGCAATTCAATTAGAGTTTATCAAACACGGACACGTTGCAAATATTCTGGTACATCACGGCATTAGCCCAAACCGTTCCACTAAACCGCCGATGCGGAATGCTGAAGTTTCATTATAGCGCGCGAGCGGGCCCATGCATCGGCCGAAAGCACCGCTTCGAGGCTGTCAGCCGGGACCGATTCGTAGTCGTTCATTACCGCTTCATTCAACGTCGCAATTTCGGCGAGCCCGATGCGGCCATCGAGGAATGCCCGGACGGCGACCTCATTTGCCGCATTGAGCACGGCCGGCATCGTTCCGCCCGTCCGCAATGCCCGGTAAGCAAGCCCGAGACAGGGGAAGCGGCCTAGGTCCGGCTCCTCGAACGTCAGGCTGCTGATCGCAGCCAGGTCGAGCGGCTCGAGGCAGTTCTGCAACCGATCCGGATAGGTCAGCGCGTACTGGATCGGGTGTTTCATATCGGTCACGCCCAACTGGGCAATGACCGAACCATCGACCATCTCGACCATCGAATGAATGACCGATTGCGGATGGACGATGACCGAAATTTGGTCGGCATCAAAACCAAAAAGCCATCTCGCCTCGATGACCTCAAGGCCCTTGTTCATCAGCGTCGCCGAATCGATGGTGATCTTGTCGCCCATTGACCAGTTCGGATGATTTAGTGCTTCCTCGCGGGTCGCCCGTTCGATCTCTTCTTTGGTCTTCGTCCGAAAAGGCCCGCCCGATGCGGTCAAAATCAGCCGCCGCACCTCTGAGTTTTTCTCGCCGCGGAGGCACTGGTGTATCGCGTTATGTTCGCTATCGACCGGTAGTATCTCTGCCCCGCTAGCTGCGGCCGCGGCGGTCATCAGTTCGCCGGCCATCACGAGCGTCTCTTTATTCGCAAGGGCGATCCGCTTTCCGGCCTCGATGGCGCGAAGCGTCGGCACAAAGCCGACCGCACCGACCGTTGCGGAAACGACCGTCTCTGCATCGGGGTGTGTCGCCACCACGACAAGGCCATTTTCATTGAGCTCGATCTGCGGAATTGATGCACCGCGTGTGGCAAGCTCGCGCTCAAGCGTTTCGGCACAAGCCTCATCTTCGCAAGACACCAAATCGGGTTTAAACTTTGCGATCTGGTCTGCGAAGACGGTCATATTGCGTCCCGCCGCCATTGCGACAACGCGAAGATCGCCAAGATGCTCAACAACACGAAGCGTATTTTGGCCAATAGAACCGGTGGAACCGAGAATTGAGATGCCTTTCATCATCGACGGGAAAGCTAAAGATTAACACACGGCAGACCGATTCGGCACGGTTTTTGCGGTTTTCATAGTGCTAACTGCATGCCCGTGTACAGTATTCGTACACTTCCTTTCGTTCGTTTCACTTCACCGAAGCGCGACGAGGCTCGCCCCGTTCGGGCAAGGCAGATCTTACTTAAAAAAGGAGAAATGCTATGAAAAAGACAATGATCTTTACATTGATGTTTGGAATGGCTCTGGTCGTTCTTCCGCCGGCAAGTGTCAGCGCCGCGGCTTCAGACTCGGTCGCCGCAGACCAACTTTGGGAAGGCGATCAGCGTCGCGGCCGATACGACCGGCGTGACCGGCGTGATCGTCGCTACGACCGGCGTAATGACCGCCGCTACGATAGGCGCAATGATCGACGCAATGACCGAAGGTATGACCGGCGTGGTAATCGCGGGCGGGTCTATTCGTACACGACGACCCGCTACGTCCGCCGCTGGTTCAGGACATATCGCGAGACGATCCGCGTAACACACTTGCCGAACGGACGAACCAAGACGCAGGTCATTCGCCGCGTTCGGGTTCGCTAAGGTCGGCGGCTCTCCCCGCCTTTATTTTGAATATTCCCTCTTCGCGAATTCATTCGTCGCTTCAAGCCTATCGAGGTGCTCAATGCCGGCGGCCTGCCGTTCGGCAAGAAACCGATTGAACTCGGCTGAGCGGTTCCGCGGGACGCTTAGCGTTTTCCACTCGCTCGCCCGCAGGTGCTTTGCCAAAAAGACGATCTGGCCGATGTGATATGCGTAGTGCGTAAGCTGCCGATTTATCGCTTCGACCACCGTGTGCGGTTCGCCGCGGATGGTCACGGTTTTTTCTAGGTCATCAGGGGTTAGAGCCTCAATTGCGCCGAAAAGCGTTTGCCAGCCCGATTCCCAATAAGCCATCAGCGATTCGCGCGTATCCTCGATCAACTCGAACTCCGTGTCGCGATGCCGGTCGGGCTTTTCGCCATCGGAGGTGAGAAAGTCACGCCAACGTGACCGCTGATTTCCGGCAATGTGCTTAACCATCACCGCTAATGAATTAGACTCTTCATCGATCTGCAGGAAGAACTCGTCGTCGCTGACCTGCTCCAGGGCCCGCTCGGCGAGCCGCTTGTAACTGCGAAAGGAGCCAATCGCATCGTCCAGATAAATTTTGGAAATGTTTTCCAAACTCATTGCAGCCTACGTTTAAAACCGGCGAGCATCTTCTGAACTTCGACAACCTCAGAATTTAAGGACTGGAAACCGGCCGGCTCAAGAAATTCCAGATCGTGTGCCATCAGAGCGTAATACTCCAAACGCTTTGCCAGCGATAATGCGTAATTTACTGACGCAGCGAACTCAGCGTCGTTCGCCTTTGCGGCTCCTTCAGCAATGTAAGCGGGAATATCGACCGCTGTCTTTCGCAGCGAATGACGCAAGCCAAAAGTCTCTTCCCGCGGAAGATCGGCCGTCAGCTTGTAGGTAAGAAGCGCCAGGTCATGCGCCCGCAGCCATACCTTTAGATTTCTGAAGTCCTGCATATGTTTTCGCTAAGCTATTAGCTGTTAGCCGTAAGCTTTTAGCTAAGAGCTTAAAGCTAACAGCTTATAGCTTTACCTAAACTGACCGGATACGACATCCCCGACATCTTTTCGGGGATGGGACTGCTGCTCTCCGGTTTTCATATTCTTGAACGTTACTTTGCCATCAGCGAGTTCGCTTTCGCCGAGGACGCAGACGTATGGGACGTTTATCTGGTCGGCGTATTTGATCTGCTTGCCGAGCTTGTCGGGCTCGGGGTAAACGGTTACGCGGAGGCTGGCGGAGCGGAGTTCGGCGGCGAGCTTAAGCGATTCGGCGATCGTCTCATCGCTCCAGATGGTGACCATGACGTCGGCGGGGGTCGAATCGGCGATCTCCGGCGGGAACATTCCGCGCTCTTCCATTACGACAAGAATGCGTTCGAGCCCGAGCGAGAATCCGCAGGCCGGTATTTGCTCCTTGCCGAACATCCCGATCAGCCCGTCGTATCGCCCGCCGCCGCCGAGGCTTCCGGCGAGATCGGGAACATCAATTTCGAAGATCGCTCCGGTGTAATACGAAAGGCCGCGAGCGAGCGATGGATCGAGTTGGACAGGGCAATCGCCCGCAAACGTTAGAACGTGGCCGATATCGGTCAGCACCTCGTTGCTTACGATGTTCACCAAGTTGCTGACGATCGTTCGGTTGATCTCCTTTCCGTCGTCAACTATCTTCTGCGTCTGTTCAAAAATGTCGAGCAGCATTGTAGATGCCGATTCGTCGATGCCGCGTTCGGCTAGCTCTTTTGCGACGCCTTCGGCGCCGATCTTGTCGAGCTTATCGATCGCGACGAGGGCATCGCTATGCTTTTCCGCAGGAACACCCGCTGTATCGAGTATGTCCGCCAGCACCTCGCGGTGGTTCAAACGAATCGTAAAATCCGCAAATCCAAGCCGGCGAAGTATCTTGGTAACCGCCATGATCAGCTCCGCCTCGATCGTCATCGACGACGAGCCGATGGCATCCACGTCGCATTGATAGAATTCGCGAAAGCGGCCGCGGGCCGGCCGATCGGCACGCCAGACGGGCTGTATCTGATAGCGTTTGAAGAACTTCGGCAGGTCGTTTTTGTGATGAGCGACAACGCGGGCAAGCGGAACGGTCAGGTCGTAACGCAAGGCCAAGTCAGACAAGTCGGTCTGGGAAGTCTTGGAAGTCTGGACAGTCTTGGAAGTCAGAGAGCTCTCGGAACCCGAAGGTTCTTTACTTCCCAGACTTCCTAGACCTCCTAGACTGTCTAGACTTTGTTCCAGCTTTTCTCCGCGTTTCAGGATCTTGAAGATAAGCTGATTGCCTTCTTCGCCGTACTTGCCCATCAGGGTCTCGAGGTTTTCGACCGCCGGTGTTTCGAGCGGCTCAAAGCCGTAGCTTTCGTAAACCTCTTTGATGATGCCGATAACGTATTCACGCTTGCGGACATCAGCGGGGAGAAAATCGCGCATGCCGCGCGCCGGGTTGGTCTTGCTCATACGGGATAGTTTACCGCAGAGACGCAAGGGAAAGATAACAACGGATATACGCAGATTTTCGCGGATTCCAGAAAACATTCTGGCAATCCGTGTTGATTCGCGTTAATCCGTTGTTTGCTTATAGTGTTTTTTGAGTTCGACGTAGTTTTGCCAGAAGCGAGGAAGATCGGCGAGTTCGGCTTCGGTCAGCGGGCGTTTGACGCGGGCCGGCGAGCCCATCACGAGCGAGCCGGGCGGGATCTCGGTGCCGGGAGTCAGTAGCGACCCGGCCGCGACGAGCGAATTTGCCCCGACGCGAACACCATCGAGCAATATCGCCCCGATGCCGATAAGGCAGCCCGTTTCGACATAGCAGCCGTGGAGCGTTACGCGGTGGCCGACCGTTACCTCGTGTTCGAGGATGGTCGAGTGCGTTTTTGAGCTGACGTGGATGACGGTCGCGTCCTGGATGTTCGTCCGGGCGCCGATGCGGATGAAGTTCACATCACCGCGAACGACAGACCCGAACCAAATGCTCGCGTCCTCGCCGATCTCAACATCGCCGATGACGATGGCATCCCCGGCAACAAAAGCCGTCGGGTCGATCTTTGGCGAAACCGAATTGAATGTTCTAACCATTACGAAATCTGGGCTATTGGCTTCGCTTTCTGCCTGTAACAAAGCGATTGCCAAGTTCAACGATCTCAAAGGTTGTGAAGAGCCGAATTGCAGTTTCGAGGTTCCTCTCAAACGAGTCCAAGAGCTCAGCATTCCGAATATTCCCTGCGGTGACAACAAGCAATTTTTCGGGCTTGTTTCCGACGAGTTTCATCTTCACAAAATCACTGTCTTTTGAGATCAGGGTCCGGCCTTCGCTTACAGCGCAGTCCGCGATCTCAGCGTCCGAGCTAACGTCTTTGCGCGGTAGGTCGAGTGCATGAATACAGTCATGCCCTCGTTCGATCAGCCACCACTTCAGAGCAGGTGGAAGTTGAGCGTCAACTAGGAATTTCATCAGGCAACGAGTGCGGCCTCAAGACTATTGACCTTGACTAGCTCTGCTGCAAAAGCCAGACATGCATGAATGTCCTCTTCTTCAAGGGAGGGATAGTCCGCCAAGATCTCCTCGTTCGTCATGCCGCTGCTAAGCAGGTCGAGAATTAGCTCGACCGGATATCGCATTCCGCGGACGGTCGGCTTTCCGAAACAAATATCCGGGTTGACGGTAATTCTTTTGAGTAGCTCTCCGTTTACCATGAATACAAATCTAGCACAGATTTAGGACGCCAAACATTGAATTTATTTCGCAAGCTTTCTTCGCAGCATTGAAACGACCTGTTCTACCTCGCCGATCCTGAGAAGCTTGGCTGCGACGAGGAAGGTCAGGCCGCCGAGGCCGATCGGGATGAAGGCTTCGAGGAGCCGCGAGACGAGCGTTTCGGCGGCAAAGAGGGCCGCGATGTAATGATAGCTGAAGTAGCAGACGGCGGACATCGCCGCCGATGCGATGGCGATCTTGACGAATGCCGCTGCTATATCGCGCCCGTTGAGCCGGCCGATCTTGCGGCGCATCATCACCGTCAGCGCGATGAAATTGACGAGAGCTACGGTCGAGGTGGCGAGGGCGACGCCGACGTGGCCAAAGCCGTTCGGCCGCTCGGGTGTGACGCCGACGCCGGAGAGAAAGACCATCATTCCGTAGCTGACCGGAGCGTGGACGAGCACCGACGCGAGGCTGATATACATCGGCGTCTTAGCATCGTCAAGCGCGTAAAATGACGGCGAAAGCACCTTGATCGCTGCATAGCCGGCAAGCCCGATCGAATACGCAGCAAGAGACCAGGCGACCATGTCAGTATCGAATGCCCGGAAAGCTCCGCCCTGATAGATGAGTGCGACGATCGGCTCGCCTAGCACAATAAGCCCGCAGGCGGCCGGAACCGTCAGCAGGAAGACAAGCTTCATCGCGTCCGAGAGCGTCGAGCGAAACTTTACGATGTTCTCCTCGGCCGCGAGCCGAGAAAGAGCGGGAATCGCCGCCGTGCCGACGGCGACGCCGAAGACTCCGATCGGGAACTGCATCAGGCGAAATGAGTAGCTAAGCCAGGACTGTCCGCCCTCGATTCCCGAGACGACGAAAACATCGACGAGCACCTTGATCTGCACGGCCGAGGTGCCGATGATCGCCGGGCCCATCAGCCGCATGACGCGTTTGACGCCGGGGTCAGTGAAACTCAGGATCGGTGAAAAGCGAAAGCCGACCTTTAGTAGCGACGGTACCTGAATCAACAACTGGGCCGCACCGCCGATGAGCGTGCCGATGGCCATTCCGATGATCGCCCATTGGGCCGCGATGCTTGGAACGACCGTCTTATCGTTCGAGATCTCCCATGTGCCGCCGCTCAGCCAGTAAGCGAAAAAGATGCCGGTCGTGATCGAAAAGATGTTGAATGCCGTCGATGCCGAAGCCGGAATACCAAAGCGGCCTTTTGTGTTCAAAACGCCCATCGCCAAAGCCGCGAGTGCGACCAGCAGGATGAACGGGAACATTATCTGCGTCAGCGTAACGGCGAGGGCGGCTTTCTCCGGCGGGAATCCGCGAGCAAGGAGCGGCACGACCCACGGGGCAATGAGAATGCCGATGACCGTTATGCCGCTCATCACTACGGCAAGCACATTAAAAACGAGCGACGCGAGCTGCCACGCCTCGATCTCGGTTTTCTTTATTTGGTAATCGGTGAAGACCTTTACGAACGCCGCCGAGAGAGCACCTTCGGCGAAAAGGTCGCGGAGAATGTTCGGGATCTTGAAAGCGACAACGAAAGCGTCGTAAAGATATCCGGCACCGAAGAATCGGGCAAAGATCGTCTCGCGGACAAGCCCAAGCACGCGGGAGAACATCACTGCGATCGAGACAATGCCGGCGGACTTGGCAACGCTCTGCTGCTTGGTCGGAGGCTCGGCGGCTGCCTCTTCGGCGATCGAGGGATCGGCGACTTGTGCCGGTGATTCGCTTTCGACTGGTTCTTGATCGGTCTTGGCCATGGGTCGGCTGGTTCCAAAGCTAGAAGTTTGCTACAACCGCCGCCGGCATTCAACCATAAAACTGAAAAGAGGAAGCCGGTGTAGCTTCCTCTTGGGTTAATTGATGATCTGTCGGCTATTAGTTTCCGGCTATGCGAGGCCGCGAATCCGGGTAAGCGAAAGCGGTCTTCGTAAGAAGAGCATCAACGGACGTGCCGCTGTAGCCGATCGGTGCTGCTCCGCCGAACTGGCCCTGGATCAGCGAGATATAATAATTCTGGAACGAACGGAAACGCGGAACGCTGCCGCGTTGGTTAAAGATAACGAAGAGCAGGCGACCGTTACGCGTATTGATCTCTCCGGCAAGTGCACTGACGCCGCCATCGGTCCGGCCGAGCGTGCCGGTTTTGCCTACGACGCTGCCGCGTGAGAAATCGGTCGCAAATCTGCCGACGAGCGTGCCGCTGTCCATTCCGGCGACCGGCATAACGTCCTCAAGCGTCATATCCCATTCACTGAGCTTCGCTCGAAGCGTTCGGAGAAGCCGCATCATAGCCGTTGCTGTAACGCGATTAATTCCAAGACCGCTTGCCGTCTGGATGTAAAATTCTTGTGGGGCTGAACCCGTGTCTTCCTGAACCGTTCTCGCAATGCCGAACGGGCCGCCAGCCATGTCGCCCAACTTTTCAGAAAGGAAGTTGTTCGAGTAGCTCATCATCACCTTGACGACGTCCTTAAGCGGAGCCGATTGATGCGAGAAAAGAAGATTGGCGTCTGCTGGCCGCGACTGGACAAGAACCGTTCCGGTAAAAGAAACGCTCGGCATCTCATTTAGCTGCTGATACCTGCCCGAATTGATGCGGAAGCTACCCCAGGCCCTTGATGCAGCCGCCGGACGCTTTGCCGCGTCCATTGTGCTGAGGATCGTCTGGCCAGAGCGAGCCGTAACATTCCCGTAATTGAAGACCATCGTATCGGCAAGGATTAGGTCGCCCTGGACGCTGCGAATGCCGATGCGGTTGAGCTCATTCGCGAGATTGATCGCGTCTTCATACGAAAAGACCGGGTCGCTGCCGGTGATGTAAAGATTTCCGCGAATGGTGGCGGTCGATTGGTCGTAGCTGCCGTCGGTCCAAACGTTGGTTGAAAAGCGGTAGTTCGGCCCGTACCTCTTAAGCACAGCATAGGTCGTTGCGACCTTGACGTTCGAGGCCGGGTTGAGCGGGATTTCGGTTCCCGAAGCAACAACAACATCCCCGCGAAGATTCTGGACCAAAATGCCCGAAAGACCCGGTATTTCCGTTTCTGCCAGGATCGGGATCGACGTCTTAACGCCCGCGATAGGGGCGTTCACGCCGACAACAACGTCATCGGCACGCGAAGAACTGCCTGTCCGCTTGATCAGTGGTGTAGGCGTCGGGGCAGGCTCACGCTGCACCTCGATGTCCTGCAAAAGCGGCCGGGCGACCGTTTGTGCGGCTACACGTTCGCCGAGGGCGAAAAAGGCTGCTGCGAGCAGGATGCTCTTGAAAAATCTGTTGGTCATTAAATCTTAACTAAAGGGTGTTTATGAGGACGGCCCGAAGTCCGTATTTCGCGGGCATCTTCAAGTATAGCAATCGAACCTCGCAGATTCAACCCTATTTTTCCTCTCTGCCGACGCTAAGCGTCGTTCGAACTTTAGATACCTCCCGTTATGATTTCGATGTATTAAATCACAACAGCCCGTGATGGCAACCATCGCAATAACTAATAACGTATGGGTGCGTGGTTTGGTTCCGCAATACCGATGTTAAATTTTCGCCCGTCTGGCAACCCAAAGGGAAAAATCGTTGACACGGATGTAACACAGGCATAGAATTTTGTTTTGCCAACATTGTGAAAAAACAGGCCGGCCCCGTCACGCATGATCTTATAAAGAGGACGCACCGTGAAAGGCGAGCCGAGATTCGTAGGCGTCTTCATGAGTTTGAGTTGATCCTTGAAACGGGCTCGGACGAAAAGCTTTGGGAAGAAATGGTGTTTTGCTTCTTCACCGGCGGTTGTTCGGCAAAGATGGGGCTTCGTTCGATCGAAGCGACTCGGCATCTGTTGATGAGTGCCAGCCAGCCGGAGATAGCCGATGCACTTGTCGGCAGCCACCGCTACCCGAACGCACGGTCGAGATATATCACCTTCACCCGCGGCAACCTTTTCGGGAATGGACGCATCTCGCTGAAACGTAAGCTCGTTTCATTCACAGACCCTTTAGAAAGACGCGATTGGCTTGTAAAGGACCCGGGCATCAAGGGCCTGGGCTACAAGGAAGCCAGCCATTTTCTTCGCAATATTGGTTTTAAGGGCTACGCGATCCTTGATAAGCACGTTCTGAACTGCCTTGGCGAACTTGGCGTCATCGGCGACCCAAGGCCGCCCTCGACAAGGGCCCGATATCTGGAGGCAGAGTCGCGGCTAAAGGCATTTTCCTTTGAGCTAGGTATCGACCCGGACGAGATGGACCTCGTGCTCTGGTCCATAAAAACGGGAGAGATCCTTAAGTAACTATATGTAAAAAACCGAACACGATCGGAAACGAGGTACAGCATTATGTCATTGAGCGTCTTTTCTTACTCGCCTACCCACGCGGCCCGATCATGTTACAGGCTTGTTCTTTTTGCTGCGGTAGCGTTTACTCTCTTCTTGTCCGTCCCGGCCTATAGTTCCACCGACGATAAAAACCCCAAAAAATTGGTTCGTGAGGCCGATAAACTGGTGCGTCGCGGAAAGATACTCGAGGCCGAAAGTTTATATAGGCAGGCGCTTGCCATTGCCCCCGATCACACGGACGCAAAGCTCAAGATCGCTCATTTGCTGATCAAGCAGCGAAGGCTGGCCGAGGCCTATGAACTGAGCGTCGGCGTTGCCCAGGCAGATCGAAAGAATGCTCGGGCCTTTGCTCTCGTCGGGACGACCCTGCTTTCGCTTGGCCAATTTGCTGAGGCCCGAGCCACGCTTATTGAGGCGCTCAGGCTGGATGGCGGCGAGGCCCTTGCGTGGTACTCTCTCGGTCTCCTTGAATACTACGAGAACCGGATCGAGGAAAGCCTTGCCAATATGCGCGAATCGGTATTCCACGATCCGCGGAATACGGATGCGATCTTTTCGCTTGCACAGGTTGCCGCCCGGTCGGAGAAGTACAAGGAGGCTGCGGATGCTTACCGTCGGTTCCTAGAGGTCTCTCGCGACCAAAACGACGAACGCCGCGACAGAATCCGTGGACTGATAGATTTTCTTACATTTCTTGGCTCCCGAACCGCGATCTATACGACCTCCGGGCCCGATACTTCGACCATCAACTTAACGCTGATCGGAAACCGGCCGGTGCTTGAAGTTCATATAAACGATGGAAAAGAGCCGCTCCGGTTCGTGCTTGATACCGGCTCGGGGATAACCGTTATTTCAGACGAAACGGCCGAACGTCTCGGCATCAAGCCGGTCGCTCGCGGCGGAAAGGCAAAGGGCCTCGGCGGCGACGGCAAGTTCGAGATAGTTTACGGTTTTCTAAAAAGCGTTGAGATCGGCGAAATGCGCATCCGCAATGTGCCGGTCTATATCCGCAAGTTTCACAACCCCTCGATTCGGTTTGACGGCTACATTGGGCTCTCGGTAATTTCAAAATTTCTCACCACGGTCGATTACGGCGACGAGAAGTTCACGCTTACGCGGAAGGATTCGGAACTAGCAAAGGACATCTCGCTTGATAATGCGGTGCCGCTGCGGCTTACCTCAAGCGGGTTCCTGAGCGGCGAAGTGCAGCTCGAAGGCGTTGAATCTCCGCTTAACTTCATCGTTGATACAGGAGCGAGCGTTTCCGTGATCTCAGATGAGATCGCTTTGGTTGCGACGGTAAGCCCGGGCCTGCGCGAGCAGCGAATGCGAGTTATCGGCTCGGCCGGGATCACCGAAGACGTGCCGTCATACGATCTGCCGAGGCTCAGCTTCGCCGACCACACGCGGTCGGACGTTATGGCGATCGCTCTCGACCTTGGTATCATCAATGAAGCGTCGGGATTTACACAATCGGGCATTCTCGGTGGTAATTTTCTCAGAAATTTCCGCATGACCTTTGATTTTAAGAACTCAAGGGTCGCCTTTGCCCCGGTCAAGGAGCCGCAATAGTCCCGCTCGCCCTTATCAATGAAGTTGGGCATTTATCTTGAGACCTCCGTTATCGGGGCCTACCTCGATAACGAGGATGTTTTGCGGCGCGACCTCACTATCCGCTGGATGGAGCACGAACTGCTAGAATACGAGGCCTTTACCTCGATCCTTGTTCAGCGGGAGCTTGAACGGCTGGACGAGCCGCACCGCTCGAGCTATCTCAACCTGATAAAGTTCATACCGCGGCTTGAGCTGACCGATGAGGCGGCGATACTTGCCGATGGCTACATCTCACGCGGCATCTTTCACCGGCGATTTATGGCGGACGCCCTACACGTCGCACTCGCTTCGTTTCACAAGGTGGATTATTTGGTGACGTGGAACTTTGGGCATATCGCCAACGTCAGGAAGCAGGCGAGGATCAAGATGTTCAATGCGGCGGCCGGGTTCTTTTCGCCGACCATCGTCACGCCGGAATTTCTCGTTCACGGCTGACCCGCGGCGGCCTCATCAGCAAACCAAACAAGCTTTCCGGCAGGCGAGATGAGAGACGCCGGCAACCGTTCGTCACCTTCCCGTACTCTCCTGAGCACATCCCGTTTATCTTCTCCCGTTACAAGGAACGCGACCGCGGACGCGGCGTTGAGCACGGGCACGGTTAGCGTCAGCCGAAAGGCATCGAGCTGCGGGACGAAGACTGCCGAGACAAGCTCGTCGGATACATGCAGAACTTCCATTCCGGGAAAGAGCGAAGCGGTATGGCCATCCGTCCCAAGGCCGAGGAAGACTAGGTCAAAGGCGGGAATACCGCTTGCGGTGTCGAAATGCTCTCGGATCGCAGCAGCATATATGGAAGCTGTGGCGTTTGGCTTGAGCTCCGTCCTGAAACGCAAAATATTTGCTTCGGGTACGTTTGCGGGCTTGAGAAGCATTTCATTCGCCATTCGGAAATTGCTTTCATCCGAGTTCGGCGGAACCATTCGTTCATCGCCTAAGAAGAAGTAAATATCTTTGAGATCGATCTGACTCGTCGCATGCGTGAGTTTAACGGCGAGCTTTTCAAACATCAGCTTTGGCGTCGAGCCGCCGGAGAGAACGACGTTGAAACGGCCGTGTTCGGCGATCGACTTTCGGCCGCATTCAATAAAAAACTCGGCGGCCTTTTCGGCTACCGAGTCCGGGTCTTTGCAGATGACGAGTTCACCGCGGGCCATTGTTTACTCCGCACCGCTCACGATATTGCCTATCCGCGAAAGGGCTTCGCTGACATCGCCCGAAATGTGGAGCCGGATCGCCCGCCGGCCGCGTTCGGAAAGCACCTCGAGGTCGCCGCGTGACTGCGCGGCTTTGACCACGCCGAAGGAATATTTTTGCCCGGGAACCGGCACATCTTCAGCATCGTCACAGGTCAACTGAAGAAAGACGCCGTTGTCTGCTCCGCCCTTGTAGGCTTGGCCGGTCGAGTGGAGAAATCGCGGCCCGAAACCGAGGCAGGTCGCATTGCCGTTCCGGGAAAGAACGGCCTCGCGGATCTGCTGAAGCGCCGCTTCGTTCGCTGCGTTCATATTTATGTACGCGAGCATCGCGAAATAATCGCCGACCGAGATTCGGTCGAGATGCCGCCGGAGAGCCTCGCTCAGGCTCTGGCCGTCATCAATGCCGAGTGCCGCGGCGTTCGCGTCGTCGCAGAAAAGCGAGATGCTTCCATCAATGAAGCGAGGCGTTTCCGCGGGTAAGGACCCCGTCTCTTCAAACTCATCGGTCAGCTTTCGGGTTTCGATCTTGCTTGCCTCAACGTCCGGTTGGTCGAAGGGATTGATCCCGAGTATCGCCCCAGCGGCGGCGGTCGCGATCTCCCAACGGAAAAATTCCTGCCCGAGGTCCATCCGTTCGCGGAGCGTTATGCGGATCACCGGGTGGCCGGCAGATTCGATTCCGGCGACGGCATCAGCAAACGCGCTTTCGCCATCGGTCGCTATGTGGACAAAGATCCGATCGGTGCCGTAATTCTCCGGGGCGATCAAAGGCTCGCGGTCAACCGGGATGATCGCCTTGCCATGCTTGCCTGTGCTTTCGGCGACGAGTTGTTCCATCCAAGCACCGAGGTCGAAGATGCTTTTCTCGGTAATGATCGTTAGCTTATCGTGGCCCATCTTCCACGCGGTCCCGAGAGCGACGCCAAGCCGAACGCCCGGATTCTGCGTGGCGGGCAAGCGGCACGCCTTTGCCATCGCACGCGAGCGCAAAAGGAAATCGGTGACGTCAACGCCCATCGCGGCGAGCGGCATCATTCCAAAATCAGAGAGCGCCGAAAAGCGGCCGCCGATGTTGGGCTCGCCGAAGAACGTCTTCCAAAAGCCATGTTCTGCGGCAACGCTCTCCATCTTCGAGCCCGGATCGGTGATCGCAATGAAATGCGAACCGGCGGCGTCGCCGAGTTCCTGCCGAGCACGGTCGTAGAAATAGGCGAAGAATACATTGGGCTCGAGCGTTGAACCGGATTTGCTCGAAACAAAGAAAAGTGTTTTCGAGATGTCGAGCCGCCGGTCGAGGGCTAGGACCTGCTCGGGGTCGGTAGAGTCGAGTATCGAAAGCCGAGGGAAACCCGCCCGACGGCCGAAGGTGAAACTGAGCACCTCGGGGCAAAGCGAAGAACCGCCCATTCCGAGCAGAACGATGTCGTCAAATTCTCGGGCCTTCACCTCCGCGGCAAACCGCGGAAAGCGGGCGGGATCAGAAAGCTGGCGGTCCATTACGTCCAGCCAGCCGAGCCATTTTTCTTCGTCGGCTCCGGTCCAGAGGCTCGCGTCCCGGTTCCATAGCAGTTCGGTATTGCCGGCATCGTCCCAGGCGGCGAGCTCGGCGTCGATCGCCTGCGAGAGTTCCGGCGGGAACGTCAGGCGCATTGGCCCAACGCTCATTGGTTCACCTCGTTCATCGCTTCGCCGACGGCCGTGATCATCTTGTCGAAAGGCTCGACGAAAAGCCTGACCGCTTCGGCAAGGAGTTGGTCGGTCGCGGCATCGAGCGAGATGCCGGCGGCAGCGAGGCCCGCAAGCGTTTCGCGGGCTTCATCTACGCCCTCGGTGAGCGTCTGCTTGACGGTGCCGTGGTCGCGGAAGGAGTCCCAGGTCGCCGGCGGGATCGTGTTAACGGTGTCCGGGCCGATGAGTTCGTCGATGTAGAGCACATCGCTGTAGTCTTTGTTCTTGGTCCCGGTCGAGGCCCAGAGGACACGCTGCGGCATGGCTCCTTTTGCGGCGAGAGATTCCCATTCTTCGCCGGAGAAGATCTCGAGATACGCCTGATAGGCGAGCTTTGCATTGGCCACCGCGACCTTGCCGCGAAGGCTTTCGAGCCTTGCCTTATCGTCACCTTCGGCTGAGGCGAGCCGCTCTTCGATCTGCTTATCGACGAGCGAATCGATTCGCGAAACGAAGAAGCTTGCGACCGAAGCGACGCGGCCGATGTCTTCGCCGGCATCGCTCCGCTGCTTTAGGCCCGCGACATATGCATTGGCCACATCGCGATAGGCGGACTGTGAAAAGAGCAAGGTCACATTGATATTGATTCCGTCGGCGATGAGCTGCTCGATGGCAGGAACGCCCTCGGGCGTCGCGGGAACCTTGACCATCAGGTTCGGCCGATCGACCATTTGCCAGAGCCTGCGGGCCTCGGCGATCGTCTTTTCTGTATCAAACGCAAGATGCGGCGAAACCTCAAGCGAGACGAACCCGTCGCCGCCATCGGTTGCATCATAAACCCCTCGCAAAATGTCGGCCGCGTCCTGAACGTCGCGGACGGCGAGCTTTTCGTAAAGATCGACGGCGTCCCTTGAACCAGGGGTATTCTCGCGGATGAAGTCGTCGTATGCGGTTCCTGAGGAGACAGCCTTTTCGAATATCGCGGGGTTTGAGGTGACGCCTTTCAGCCCGTCTGCCTCGACGAGGCGGGCAAGTTCGCCGCTTTCGATAATGTCGCGGCTGATGAAATCGAACCACGGCGATTGGCCAAACTCGGCAAGCCGAACGAGCGGATTAGAGTTCATTTGCGTTTGAGGGTTCATAGTCGATGATCGCTCCGAATAAAGAAAATTATCGCATGCCGGGCGATGAACGCCCTCGGGCCGGCCCGGCTCTTTTGATATGAGATAAGGATACAATAAAAAAGGCGAGCGGTTTAGGCCGCTCGCAAAAGGAGGGTGCTTTGAACGCACTTTCTACCGGAGTATCCGATCAAACCGGGCTGCGGTTGCGAAATGCATCGGAGAGCACGCGGGCGGTATGCAGGTTCTCGGATTCGGAAAGGTCAGAGACAACAAATACCGGCCCGACCGGAGCTACGAAGCTTGCGACCTGCATGCCGTTTTCGCGTTCGGAAACGATGTGGTCTTCAGAGCCGCTGACGCTTTTCACCTTGCCTTCGCGGTCAAAGAAGACCGAAAGCAAATGTCCGTTGCGGCGGACGATGACGTGCGAGAACCGCTTGCCTTCGAACATGCAGTCGTGTGAATGAAGGATCTCGACATCGCTTGCAAAGTTCGCCCGGATCGGTTCGGCGACGGCTTGAGCGGTCTGCACAGCCGCCTCTGCCATCGGGAGCTCGCCACTTTCCCACATTGCCAATTTCTTGACCGCGCAGCTGTCGTGGCTGCCGAGAGCTTTGGCGGAGGTCTCGGCGAGAAAGGCGGTGAGCGAGGTGTTCGCGTTTGCGACCAATGAGTCCGAGTCGAGCATTCTGAGGCCAATCAAGCCGCCGAATACCATCACCAGAACCACAGCAAATGCAGGGACAAGCATCTTCGCCGAGGTGAATACGGACGCCCAACCGCCACCCTTCAACGCTTCTTCGCGGAGCCGGGCATTCATTTGCGTTTCAAACGCCGGTTGGATCGCAAACTCCGGCGAAGCGGCGACGGCATCGCGCATTCGCGAGCGAAGGACTCGGCGGGCCGAGAAGTCCTCGCGGCACTTCGGGCACGATTCCATATGACGATAGACCTGGAGGTTCGTTTCGACGAGCAGTTCGTCGCTGAGATAAGCCTCCGAAAGTTCTCTGAATTCACTACACTGCATATCTAAACCTCGATCGCTTTTGCGTCAGCGCTCGGCCACCTGAAGCCCGCCCACAAAGCCATATTCGCGAGCTTGGCCCGCAAGGGATTGCCGCAGGATACGGCGTCCGCGGTAGAGCCGCGACATCACCGTTCCCATCGGGATTTCCAAAATAGAAGCGATCTCCTTATAAGAAAATTCTTCGACGTCCGAGAGCACGACAACACTTCTGAAACTGTCCGGCACCGCTTTCAACGCTGCGATGATCGTCTCATCGGTCAGGCTTTCGGGCACGGACGGCTCGAACGGGACGGTCTCGGCGAGCCTTTCCTCGGGATCATCAACAAGCTTCATCTTGGTCAGCTTGGCGATGCGCTTGTAATTGAGGTTGTACATTATCGTTACAAGCCATGCCCGGCAGTTTGTCCCCATCTCATAGCGATGAAAGGACTTAAGTGCCTGAAACATCGTTTCCTGAACAAGGTCTTCGGCCTCGACGCGGTTCTTGGTCAGCCAGACCGCAACCCGGTAAAGATCGGGCATGTGGGGCATCGCCTCGTCGGCAAATGCCTCCCACTTTTCCTCGTTGTTTTCACGAAACCAACCCATAAAGCCGAAATCCGTTCGCGCAGAGCCAATGGAACTTCCGGCCTGCACAATTCAAGAATACTCGAGCAAAGAGAATTTATTCCTTCGGCGCCGGAAATTTATTGAAGCACGGGACGGTTTATATTATGTTTGTGTTACATTGCCAATGCCGCACGGACGGCCTTGGGCCCGTTACCCGCACCGCAGCGGAGAGACCTCATTTACAGGCAGGAAAAAACTCACGTGAAGCCAACAGACATTGCCGACCCCGAATACTTCCACAAGGTTGTAGATTGCCAGCACGCTTGCCCGGCCCATACGCCGGTGCCGGAATACATTCGCCTGATCGCCGAGGGCCGCTACACCGAGGCCTATATGATCAATTGGGACTCGAATGTATTTCCCGGCGTTCTTGGCCGCACTTGCGACCGGCCGTGTGAACCGGCCTGCCGCCGCGGGCGTGTAGAGGAAGAACCGGTGGCGATTTGCCGGCTCAAGCGCGTTGCGGCGGACAACCGCGACGACGTTATCCCATATATGCCGCAAGGCCCGTTTCCGGCGAATGGGAAAAAGATCGCTCTGATCGGTGCGGGACCGGCGAGCCTGACGGTCGCCCGCGACCTTGCCCCGCTTGGCTATGAGCTACATCTCTACGACGAGCAGATAAAGGCCGGCGGCTTTATGCGGTCGCAGATCCCGGCCTTTCGGCTGCCGGAATCGGTGCTCGACGAAGAGGTCGATTACATCCTTCGGCTCGGGATACACACGCATTTTAAGCACTATGTTTCCTCGATGAAGGAAATGCTCGAGAAGGACTACGATGCGATCTTCGTCGGGACGGGAGCACCGCGCGGCCGCGAGCTGAACATTCCCGGCCGTCAGGAAGGTGCGGCGAACATCCATATCGGCATTAACTGGCTCTCGAGCGTCGCATTTGAACATACGGAAAAGATCGGCAAAACGGTGATCGTGCTCGGCGGCGGAAACACGGCGATGGACTGCTGCCGGACGGCGCGCCGATTGGGCGGCGAGGATGTGAAGGTCATCGTCCGCTCGCCCTTTGAGACGATGAAGGCCAGCCCCTGGGAAAAAGAGGACGCGATGCACGAGGACATCCCGATCATCGACAACCACGTGCCGAAGAGCTTCGTCGTTGCGACTGACGAAGAGTGGTCAGTGGTCGGTGGTCAGTGGTCAGCCGGGAATCCAGCTCCGCCTTCTTTTGCCGAGCGGAAAAGCTCCGCTTTTCCGTCAGGCGACCAAAATTCTTCTGAGGCTACGCCTCAGCTCCGCCTACGAGGAATACTCTTTGAAAAGGTCGAGGCGGTTTACGACGAGAGCGGGAAGCGGAGCCTTGTGCCGACCGGCGAGCCCGAGGTCTTCTATCCGGCGGACGATGTGCTGGTCGCGATCGGGCAGGAGAACGCCTTCCCGTGGATCGAGCGAGACCTTGGGATCGAGTTCGACAAATGGGACGTTCCGGTGCTCGATAAAGTGACGTTCCGCTCGACCAACCCGAAGGTCTTCTTCGGCGGCGATGCGGCATTTGGCCCGGAGAATGTGATAACGGCGGTTGCCCACGGGCACCAGGCGGCGGTCTCGATCGATCTTTTCTGCCGCGGCGAGGACCTTATGAAGAGGCTGCCGCCGACCGTCAACCTCCAGAGCCAGAAAATGGGCATCCACGAATGGGCATACGACAGCGCGATCGACCACGATTTGCGCTACGTTGTCCCGCAGGCGGAGAAGGCCATTACGCTCCGCAACCGGCGGCAGGAGGTCGAGCTCGGCTTTGACCGGTTGACCGGTTACAAAGAGGCCGAGCGGTGCCTGAACTGCGATGTGCAGACCGTTTTCTTTGCGCCGAAATGCATCGAATGCGACGCCTGCGTCGATATCTGCCCGACGAGCTGCATTACCTTTACGGCCGATGGCGAGGAAGACGAACTGCGTCCGCGGCTAAAGGTTCCTGCACTGAATCTTACTCAGGACATCTACGTCGCCGATGGCCTCAAGACCGGCCGCATCATGGCAAAGGACGAAGATGTCTGCCTCCACTGCGGACTCTGCGCCGAACGCTGCCCGACCGCCGCCTGGGACATGCAGAAATTCTGGTACAACGTAACCAAAGCCGGCGAGGTAAAATATGGCCCAAAAGGCGCAGGCTCCTTCGTCCAGATAACGCGGAACGGGAACGGCAGCTCACAACCGTCGGCGTAACCGGGTAGTTGGCTCCTCCGACGTCCTAGCTTTCTCCGGCTATGCCGACCGATGTGCGGAAAAGCTATGCTTTTCCGAGAGTAATTAAATAGGTTTCGCGGCTACGCCGCTGCCTGTAAAGTGTGAAGCAACGACACATCCGGAATCGGCGGCATAGCCGCGGGGCATTTATTAAAGCGGACGGAAAAGCGTAGCATTTCCGCACATCGAGGGGCGAAGCCCAAAGAAACTGAGAATGAAAAATCTTAGGAAGTACATTGTCGAATACTTGCTAATATTTTCTGTTATCGCGCTCAGTGTTGCGGGCTTTTGGAATATCTATTTTGGGGTTGATGCGAGCCCGACCTGGTATCAAACTGTTCACCTCATAACCATTTTGATCTGGCTGTTCTTGTTGTTGTTTCAACTCAGCCTGATCGGGAGAAGCGAGTACGATACTCATAGAAAGATCGGCCTCTCGATCTTAATTTTTGGCCCTTTGTTATTTGCGGCTACCGCACTTTTGTCGGTTTACTCGGCTCACAAGGGCTTGATCTCAGGAAAAGGCGACGCTCTGCTCGTGCAGAATGTGATGGGCACGTTTGAGCTAGGCCTGGTAATCCTCCTGGCATTTGTTTTCAGGAAAAGAAGGGCATTGCACGGGGCGTTCCTTTTAAGTTCGGCGATCCTGTTCATGGGAATCGCTCTATTCTTCACGCTGCTTGGTTGGGCTCCGCAATTCAAGATCGAGGGCCCCGAGACTTTCTACAGATTCGGAATGGCCGCCGGAGTCGCTCAGCTAGTTGTTTTTCCCATTGGGCTCCTTTTTTTCGTAAAGGACTGGCGAAACGGCTGGCCGTACTTGTTAGTGAGTTTAACTTTCACGTTTAATCACTTCATAAATGTGCTCCTCGAAAACAACAATTTGATCCCGGCGGTGACCGAATTTGTGGGCACACTCAACCCACTCGCTACCTTTCTGGGAAGCTTCGTGATTCTTTTTATTTTATTGACTTTGACGGGAATACGACCAAAAAGACCTTTGCGTAAATTAGGGCAGTAGGGCTTTGCTTGAAATGGACGAAGAATTGCCAGAATTTGAGAAGGCCGTCGCCGATTTCCGTGATTTCCTTCGGAAGGAAGGCCATTCAGACAAGTTGCTCTGGGTGTTTCGCGACGATGTGTGGTTCACGGGAAGTGACGAACGCGTTATTCGTTTCCCCGTTTCGCCAGAGAATGAGAGCCTCGTTAGGAAAGTATATGCCGAAGGCAGGTCCAAAGGCCTCGCGGATATAAATGCGGTGGCGACTTTTCGAGACAAAACGGTGGCAACTGTGTGGTTTCCAAAGTATGAAGAGGAAGAAGTACAAGGATGGGAAATCGGGCTTAAATTATCCATCCGAAATCCTTTACCTGAGGCAACTCACATAAGCCCTTTTTTCTGGAGTTTAGTAAAATGGCTCCCCGGCTTTCGTCGCTCATTTCGCGAGAATGCTTGGCTGATTGCGTCACGCAAATGGGCGCGTGCTTAAAAGGACAATGTAATGGCAAACGAAAGAGTTTTTGCGATGAGTTTTGCCGGGGTTTATCCGCATTATGTGGCGAAGGCGGAGAAGAAGGGGCGGACGCGGGACGAGGTTGATGAGTGTATTCGCTGGCTGACGGGTTATACGCAGAAGGGGCTTGAGAAGGTGATCGAGAAGAAGATCAGCTTTCGCGAGTTCTTTGACAAGGCTCCGCGGCTCAACGCGAACGCGCCGCTGATCAAAGGCGTCATCTGCGGCATCCGCGTCGAAGACATCGAAGACCCGCTAATGCAAAAGATCCGCTGGCTCGACAAACTTATCGACGATCTCGCCAAAGGCAAAAAGATGGAGAAGATCCTGCGGACGGCAGAGTAGATGGAAAATGTCGTAGGGCCAAAGAAGTCATATCGTCACATCGTCTACGCTGTGATTTCATTAGCGTGTCCGTTCATCGCCTACGGATTGATATCGCTTTATCAGCAATATACAAACGATTGGTTCTGGGAAGTGCAGAAGAAGCCAGGGCCGCGGGACGACGCAGATAAAAACGCGATGGTGATGGGTGCAATTGCCATGGCCGTCGAGGCAGCCTTGGCTATTGTAATCGGATTGTTTATAGGACTACTTTTCGCAGGACTCAGTCTGAAACGAAGACCACGACTGATCAGCTTCGGCTCGGCAGCGTTGCTGTTCAATCTCATTCCGCTCTTGGCCGCAATTGTGTACTTTTTGTCAGTAAGAAATGGATTCTAGATGATGAGAAAACTGGTCGCCGCGATGAACCTGATGCGTGACGGCTCTTGCGATAACAACAAGAATACCGCGGACGGCGACCTCGCCAGGGGCAAAAAGATGGAGAAGATCCTGCAAATGGCGGAATAGGAAATGACGCATGACTTCGATAAATTGTTAGCCGTTATTGAGAGGCTCCCGGCTATTCTCTTGCCCTCGGGACGGATGTCAATCGGATTCGGTTCATCTGTTAACGGTAATTGGTGGGTCAAATTTTCGCTGGATACGAAACATCCCTTGGCTTGGCGACATGTTCAGGAGATCGGTCACGTCTTGAATTATCTTTCCATCGAGGAGCGACTGCCATCTGTGTTCATGCCGGTGTCCCCGCCACCCGATATCAATGGCGGGGTAGAGTTCTTGTCGTGGGTCATCGAATCAACGGATCCGTCGTTTACACCTGCTTTATGCGCAGAATGGCTTGAAGGTAGACTCCCGCGTCCAATAGATGATTTGGAACAGTGGGAGATTGACCAATAGCACAACTTGTCGATGTAGCCCTGACGAAAGGGATTAAGAGAAAACTGAGCGCTGCGATGAGAATGATCTACAAACTCGTCGACGAACTCGTTAAAGGCAAAAGGACGGAGAAGATATTGCGGACGGCGGAGTAGCAAGCATGAAAGTCGTTGATACGAGGGATCACGAATGGTTTCTTTTCGAACACGAGGGCCATTTGTATTTAGATACCAACTGCAATCTAAGTGCGGTTGGATATAGCTACATGATCCAGCTAAACGACGCGGAGCTTGAATCATACCAAGCGGGCGGGCGTAACTATTTGAGCAAGCTCGCGCAAGAGGTGGAATACTCTGTTCCTATACTGCCGGACTCAACATCGATCTATAAAAGCCGCCGCGTCGCTTATGAAGTATCCGAATTGACGACCGAAGCTGTAAAGGCGTGGAGAAACAATGCCAATTTTTCTTGAAAAATCAGCAGTTATTTCCGCTGCTAATAACCGGCTCGCCCAAGGCAAAAAAGGAGGAGAAGATATTGCGAAGCTCGGAATCGGCGAGGTCAGATAGCCACCGGGGTTTTGGATGGCGGCAAGTGATATAATTTGTCGAGGTCAAAAATATGTCAACGATCGCAGATGTAGAAGAACTTGCACTTGGATTGCCCGTATCAGAACGCGGAAAGCTCGCAAATAAACTCATCGCTTCGTTGCCATCGCCGATTGTTGATGACGACGAAAACTGGGTTGAGGAAGCATTGCGCCGTGACCGCGAGATGGACGAAAATCCAAAGACAGTGTTGACCGAGGAGCAGTTTTTCACATCGCTTAGAGAATACGTTCGCAAATGAGAGTTGTCTTTAGCTCTGCCGCCGAACGGGACGTGAAGCGAGCACTCGACTTTTATTTGAAAGAGGCCGGAGCCGAAGTTGCTGACGATTTTATCGACCGGATACAGGCAAAGATCGAGCGCATTAAGTCGAACCCAGAGTCCTATCGCATTATCAAAAGGGCTTCGATGTGTAGATCTTGACCGATTTCCATATCAGATCGTTTACAGGATCGTTAGCAAGACCCTCATCCGTGTGACCACGGTTCGGCATCACAAACAGCACCCCGACTTCGGTCTTCGGCGCTAAGTTTCTATGAAGATAAACGATTTTGTAGTTCGCTTTGCGAATGTTAACGGCACCGGGTCGGCGTCGGCCAATGCCTTGTTTACGAAGGCGGTGTTTCGGATGGGCGTGCCTGTGACGCCGAAGAACATCTTTCCTTCGAACATTCAGGGCTTGCCGACTTGGTATGAGGTGCGGGTTTCGGAGAAGGGCTATCTCGGCCGGCGTGAGGGCGTTGACCTGATGGTCGCGGTCAATCCGCAGTCGATGAAGAAGGACTACGCGGACGTCTTGCCCGGCGGTTATTTTGTTTACGACAACACGAAGCCGCTCTCGCCCGAATATGCCCGCGAGGACATAACGCATCTCGGCATACCGATGACGGCGCTCTGCAACGCCGAATACACCGACGCACGCCAGCGGCAGCTTTTCAAGAACATCGTCTATGTCGGTGCTCTCGCCACGCTTTTTGATATCGATTTTTCCATGCTTGAGGGATTGATCGGCGAACAATTCAAAGGCAAGGAAAAGCTGATCGAGCCAAACATTCGGGCGCTGAATCTCGGAGTGAATTACGTCAAAGAGAACTTCGAGTATCCGTTCTCGCTCCGCGTCGAACGCCGCGACCTGCTTGGCGACAAGATACTTTACAGCGGCAATTCGGCTTGTGCCTTGGGCGCGGTTTATGCCGGAGCGACGATCGCCGCTTGGTACCCAATAACGCCTTCGACATCGGTCGTCGATGCCTTTACAAAATACGCGGCGAAGTACCGGGTTGACCCCGAAACCGGCCGCAACAACTATGCGATCGTCCAGGCCGAGGACGAACTCGCCGCAATTGGCATGGTGATGGGCGCGATGTGGAACGGGGCCCGAGCCTTTACGGCGACCAGCGGCCCGGGCGTCTCCCTGATGAACGAATTCCTCGGGCTCGGTTATTTTGCCGAGGTGCCGACCGTCCTGATCGACGTGCAGCGGACCGGGCCTTCGACCGGAATGCCGACGCGAACGCAGCAATCTGACATTCTGCTTGCGGCCTATGCCTCGCACGGCGATACAAAGCACCCGCTGCTCTTCCCGGCATCGCCCAAGGAATGCTTTGAGATGACCGCCGATGCCTTTGACCTGACCGAGCGGCTGCAAACTCCGGTGATCGTGATGACCGACCTCGACCTCGGCATGAACGACCACATCACCGAGCCGCTCATTTGGGACGATTCCCGAGCATACGACCGGGGCAAGATCCTGACCGGCGAACAGCTTGATCAGATAGCTGCGGCATCGGCTTTGGGTTCGCGAGCCTCCAGCCTTGACGCCGCCTCGACCAACGGCGACGCGGGCGGCCACCACGCTGACCTGCCCGGCCACGATGGCAGCAACGAAACTGCCGGACAGCCGCTCGAGCAGTTCAAGGGCAAATTCGGCCGCTATCTTGATATCGACAACGACGGCATTCCGTATCGGACGATCGCCGGCACCAACGCGACCCGTGGTGCGTTCGTCACCCGCGGCTCGTCCCGCGACGAATACGGCGTTTATACCGAGGACGGCGAAGCTTACAAACGCAACATGGACCGGCTCGCCCGCAAATGGGACACGGCGAAAGAACTCGTTCCGCAGCCGGTCTTCTTCAGCCCGGGAATGAGCCACGAATCGGAACCCGGCGAAGTTGTTACCGGCCATCCCAATGGCGTCATTTTCTTCGGAACGTCGATCTACGCTGCCGAGGAGGCGATCGAAATGCTTGCCGCTGACGGCATTACGCTTGACGCAATGCGTCCGCGGGCGTTCCCGTTCGGCCGAGCATTCAAGGAATTCGTCGATGCTCACGAACGCATTTTCGTCATCGAACAAAACCGCGACGCGCAGTTCCGCAGCCTGATGATGATCGAACTCGGCGTCGATGCCTCGAAGCTCATCTCGGTCTTAAACTACGACGGCATGCCTATCACGGCGGATAATATTTTTAGGCAGATCAAGGGCCGGATCTGAAGAGTATGCGTTACGATTTTGAATGGGACCCTAGGAAAGCTCGGAGCAACATTCGCAAACACGTGATCAGTTTCGAGCGAGCGGCAACGGTTTTTCGTGACCCAAATCTGCTTTCGATCCCAGACGAAGAACATAGCGAAACAGAAGAGCGATGGATTACAATTGGTTTAGACGAGATGGGAAGTGTGTTGGTCCTATCTCATAAGTTTGAAAGCCTGAGTGCAGAGAGCATGCGGATCAGGATCATTTCGGCACGAAAGGCAACCAAGCGTGAAACAGAACAATATGAAAAAGGAATATGATTTTTCAAAAGGAGAACGGGGAAAATTCCACAATCCGGACGGCGAGTTTAACCTGCCGATCTATCTCGAGCCGGAAATTGCCGAGTTCGTCCATAAGCTTTCGGTCAAGAAAGACATTGACCGGAGCCAGGTTGTCAATCGGCTGTTAAAAAAGGACAAGGAAATAGCTGAATTTTAGGCATGCTTGCTCCGATGCCCGGTTCAGCCTGATGATGATCGAACTCGCCATCGATGCATCCAAACTCATTTATGTCCTAAACTACGACGGCATGCCGATCACGGCGGATAATATCTTCAGGCAGATAAGGAGCAAGTTGACGTAAATCATGAGAATTCGAAGACCGCATATCCCTCTATTCTTGTTACTCCTGCTCTGCTCGACGGTTTTTGCTCAGACGTCCGGCACCAGCCTTTCGCTTTCCAATGCAGTTCAGGTTCCAACGATCAAGACCGCCGAACTCGACAGTAAGTTGCTCGCAAGAAAGGTGGCCTACAGCGTTATCCTGCCGGCTCGTTATGAAGAGGAAAAGGACGTCCGATTCCCGGTTATTTATATGCTGCATGGGCTTGGGGGCGACCATAAGATCACGAAGGCAGGTTCCGTTGGATACACGGAAAGGCATCGGGTGATAATGGTTTTCGTTGCGGGCGGCACCGGTTTCTACACCGACAGCGCTTCTAATCCGAACGACAAATACGAGTCGTACGTGATCAATGAGCTGATACCCGAAATAGACAAGAACTTTCGCACTGTTGCCGACCGGAGAGCACGGGCTATCGCGGGTGTCTCGATGGGCGGTTATGGATCATTGAAATTTGGCATAAAACACCCGCAGTTGTTCGCATTGGCGGTTTCGTGGAGCGGCGCCGTGAATGCTGCGACCTTTAGCGAGGTAAGGTCGCTTCCACCAATTCCCGGTATCAGGGAATTGTTGACGTCGATCTATGGCGACGGTAAAGACCGTTCGACGATCGATGCGAACGATCTCTTTAAGCTATTTTCCATTTACCCTGAAGAAAAAATTGCTGACTTGCCGTACTTTTATCTAGATTGCGGCACGGAAGATGAACTGGGTTTGTTCAAACCCAACCGCGACCTTTCGGGAATAATGATTGACCGAAAGATCCCGCACGAGTTTCGACAATTCCCGGGTGGCCACCAAGTTTCGCCTCCCAATATGTTCAGGGATATGTACGAGCTGAGCGAAAGAATATTCGCCAAGAAGAAGTCCGTCCAAACCGAGAGCGTTAGTTATGACATACGTTAGATCCACATTCCGCCATCCGGCATTGCCTAAGAACGACCTTGGTTACACGGTCGATTATTACGAGGGCTCGCTTTCGACGCTTTGTGCCGGGTGCGGGCATGATTCGATCAACGCGGCAATCGTCGAAGCGTGCTGGCAAATGAACATCGAGCCGCACAAGGTGGCGAAGCTCTCGGGCATCGGGTGTTCGTCCAAGTCGCCGGCTTATTTTTTGTCGAACTCGCACGGCTTCAACTCCGTTCACGGCCGGATGCCTTCGGTCGCGACCGGTGCCAATCTGGCCAACCGCGACCTGTTCTATTTCGGCGTCTCCGGCGATGGCGATACGGCCTCGATCGGGATGGGCCAGTTCGTCCACGTCATCCGCCGTAATCTCAAGATGGTCTATCTTGTGATGAACAACGGCTGCTATGGCCTGACGAAAGGCCAAGATTCGGCGACCGCCGATGCCGGCTCGAAGAACAAGACCGGCCACGAGAACCTCTTTGCCGCGATCGACCTGGCGAGCCTTGCCATCGAGCTCGGGGCGACCTTCGTCGGGCAGAGCTTCTCGGGCGATAAGGAACAGCTCGTGCCGCTGCTCAAGGCGGCGATGCGGCACAAGGGCTTTGCCTTTCTTAACGTGATCAGCCCGTGCGTAACCTTTAACAACAACTCGGGCTCGACCAAGTCCTACGACTACGTCCGCGAGCACATGGCCGCGACCGCGACGATGGATTTTATTCCAATGATGCACGAGATAAAGACCAGCTACGAATCGGGCTCGGTCAAGGACCTGACGATGCACGACGGTTCGGTCATTCACCTCAACAAGCTCGCCAAGGATTGGGACCCGACCGACCGGCTTTCGGCGACGAACGCCGTCCGCGAGGCAAAGCGGCGGGATGAAATACTGACCGGTCTTCTTTACATCAACGAAAATTCGACCGAGCTCCATGAACTGCTCGAGACGACCGAACGGCCGCTGAACGCACTCGGCGAATCCGATCTCTGCCCCGGTTCCGCCGCTCTCGAAAAACTAAACGCCGGGCTCCGGTAACCGCCGCTTCGGCGGGGTTGGGGAATCAGATCGGAAGTTCGGTTCAGGGTTTATTCGGGGACTGTTGAACTAAATTCTCGATTTAAACCACGCTCGCATCGCAGATCGAGGTGAAGACGCAGTGTGTGCAGTTTGCCGTGGAAGGCTTTGCATCGTAGTTCGCATTTTTCACTCCTTCCAGGAGTTGCACAGCATCCGTCCTGATCTCGGCCAACGCTTCCGGCCCAAACTCGTGTAGGGTATTGTGCCGCAGGTAAGCCAAGTATGCAGTTGGTTTATCGAGGGCCTCGGCATATGCCCAAAGCTGGAAACGATGGTGGCTCGGATCCATTTCGGCGTCGGTCTTATAGTCCAGAACAAAGTCATCGCCGACGAGGTCTGCGATGCCCGTTATGGTGATCCCGTTCTGTGTGAGGGTTATCGGCCTCTCATTTTCGGTGTTCGGTTGCCTGACGCCGGCAAATGCCTCATTGAGATGGAAGTTTTGGGCAAGCCCGATCGCCTCCGCCAAGAGATCGTCGCCGGCACCGTTGGAAAACGGGCGAAGTTCCTCATTAGAGCCGAGCCGGAGTTCGAGTGCGGTGTGGGTCAAAGATCCGACGATCCTTCCGCGGGCCGAGCCCTCTCCAAGTCCCGGGTGCCCGTCCACATAAGCGAAACGGAATTTCCGTGGGCACACGGAATACTCAGTCAATGCCGTCACCGGTATTCGCGTAAGCCCTACGCAGACCGGATCAAGCTGTAAGGCCCGGGCAGCGGCACCTGCGTTCAGGGGCGATATTTCGTGTTCAGGAGCCTGAATCTCGAGCCGGAATTCGGTGGCCGGAACCGCTTGGACGGGAACTCCGGCGGTTTCCAGGCCCGGAATGAGCAGGCCAATATCGCCTCCCTTCTCTCCGGCAGAGGTCAGAAATACGCGGTCTCGGGCACGCGTTATCGCGACATAGAGTATGCGCTTTGTCTCTTCCAGTTCGCGTTCATCGCGGCGCTGAGCGATAAGACGAAGGATCGACGGATCGGCCTTTTCGAACTCTGCTGTAATGGAAGCCCCATCGTTCGCTGCCGTCGGGAGCTCAAAATCGAACGCGACACCGAGCTGATTGTCCACGCTGACGGTTGAAAACCTATTCGGTTTTTTCCGTGCCAGGTCGGGAACAAAAACGACCGGCCACTCAAGGCCTTTCGAGCCATGGATCGTCATTAGTGAAACGGCATCTCCGGCGTCGATCGGAGGCCTTGGGATCTCGGACTCGGAGTCGATCAATCTTTTGGCATAGCGGACTGCTCCAAGGAGATCACCTCGCCCGATCGCCTCAAAACGGCGAAGGAGACGAAGAAACCCATTCCAGTCAGCAACCCGGCGTTCGCCTTGCGACAGATTCTCGATCACAGCCGTATATCCGGTCATTTCATCCATCATCTCGAGGAGACGGATCGGAGTTTGTCTTCGCCCGCTTTCGACAAGTTTTTTGAGAACATCACGAACCGGGGCAAGATCTCCGTTCGACCCGGCTATCAGGCCCCACCACGTCTGTTGCTTTCCTTTATTGGCGGCCAGATCGAACAGCACTTTGTCGCTAACCGCAAATAACGGGCTTCGCAAAAGGGCCACCAGGGCGATATCGTCGGTCGCATCGGCGGCGAACGCGAGAACCGCCAGAGCGTCTTTGACCGTGCGCGTTTCGAGGAGGTTTCCGCCCCCTGTATTCACGGCCGGCACTCCCCGCTTCAGAAGGGCTTCGATGTAAATGTCTAACGGTGCTCTTGCCCGCGACAACAGTGCGATATCTCCGGGGCGGATCGGACGACAGATCGAGGCCTGTTTGTCGAAGACCGGCATTTGCTCATCCAGCATTCGTTTTATTTCCGTTGCAATGTAGTCGGCCTCGGCCCGCCGCAGATCGTGGGAACTTTCGCCCGTCTCACCGACAATTGTTGCCGCGACTATTGGGACCTCATCGTTCGGAGCCTCCTTGCGGTTCGCTTCCAATTCCTGGTGGAGATCGCCGAGCACGACCGAGAAAACTGCGTTAACGGACTCAACAAGCCGGTGATGAGTTCGAAAGCTGTGGCTCAGGTTCACAGAATGTCCGATGGCTGCCTTGAACCGGCCGAAAACCTCGACATCGGCCCTGCGAAAGCCATAGATCGACTGCTTCTCATCACCCACGACGGTCAGGCGGGAAGTGCTCGTCAATTTTTGCAGCAGCTTTTCCTGTATCGGATTCGTGTCCTGGAACTCGTCAATTAGTATCGCTCGCCACCGCTCGGCGTAGTGCCGACGGGCATCGTCATTTTCCAAGATCTTGAGTGCAAAAAATTCGAGATCTGAATAATCGAGGACCTTCTCTCGAAACTTGAAGGCGGCTATCTGCTCACGAGCCTGTTCGAACGCTCGCTTCAAATAATCAACTCGCCTTCCCAATTCGACCTCGGCCTCACCAAATTCCAACGATGTCATCTTTTTGGCCGTGTTGAATTCGTCACGTAACGGCGCCAGGCAGGCCCTGATCTCATCGAGGCCGCCGTCCGGCCATTTTCCCTTCGCACCGAGGTTCGAGCGAAAGCCGGCAAACACTTCGATCGCCGTTTCGACGCTGCGCCCGGCAGAAATATCGCTCATTGCATGGATGACGTTCTGCCGATAGATCTCGAGCTTGTCATCGGCGGCTCCGCGATATTTCTCGAGCGTCTGATCGGCATATTTCCAGGCATCGGACCGCTGCAACTTTATCAACGCTTCGTTTCGCGCCGCCTCGATCGCACCCCGCCATTCGGTGTCTCCGTGGTTGAAAGCCTCCGCCGAAGATATCGGGTCCCTGAACAATTCTCTGAGAGCCCTCAAAAGCCACGAATAGCCGAGAACTTCGATGATCTCGGGGTCGATCCCGGCCACCGCTTTGCGAAACCATTCTACCGAGCGCATTTCCGCCTCGGTCTCGTCCAACACGGTGAAATCCGCCGGGATCTCCGCAACGTCGTAAAAGTCGCGGCAGACCCGGGCGGCGAGGGAATGGATGGTGCTGATCTGGGCGGCATCGACCTCTGCGGTCTTCGTGTCGTCCCCGATATGCTGCATCTCCTCGCGAATACGCGAACGGAGCTCGGCCGCCGCTTTATCAGTGAAGGTCGCAGCGACGATCTCAAGCGGCGAAAGCTGATGTTCGACCACATGGTGCACATATCGCTTCGCGAGCATTGCCGTTTTTCCCGTGCCGGCTCCGGCCGTCACCGCAATGCTTCCCTCGGCTTGAACAGCACGTTTTTGATCGTCGGTGAGTCTCATTTTTCGGACCTCTTCAGTTCGAGCCGCGGGCCTTGCCGGCAGACCGGATCAAAACTGCAATATTTACACGCCTCGCCGTCAATATCCGGCTCAACCGTGAATCGGCCGCTCAGCATCGTCTCCTTCACGCTTGCGACGAACGAGTCGAGAGGCACGTCCTTGCCTGCTTCAGCTTTGCGTTTTGCCAACCGCAGGTATTTGCCCGGGCCGACCTTTTTGCCGGGGTAAAGATGCGGCAAAGCCGCCTGTGAATAGACCGCGATCTGAAGATCGATCTTCAGGCGGCCCGACTCGTCCTGAACCTTGCCGGTGTAGGATCCGGTTTTGTAGTCGATCGTCACTAACCCCTCGGGACCATCATCTACTCGGTCTATTCTGCCGCGGATCGGCAGATCCATCCACACGGTATTGAACTCCTGTTCCACCGCTATGACTCTTGTCCCTTCAGCGATGAATGATGAAGACCGGACCGCCTTTCGCAGCAACTCAAGATGTTCGGAACGCTGGAGCTCCCAGTTTGCGACGCCCGTGATCAAAAGGTCGTCTGACGCTTCAGCTTCTGCGAATGCAGCATCGAGGTTCGCCAATACAGCGGCGCGGAGGTCATCCGCAGCGATCGCATTTTGCACCGCGATCTCAAGTGTCTTGTGGTAAAGCGTCCCTTTTGTGGCCGGGGGCAGCTCGAGGTCGGCTTCTTCAGGCGGGCCGAGACCAAGTACCTTCTCGGAGAACCACTTGAAAGGACATTGGCCGATCTTTGTAAGCTGCGAAACGCTCCAGGTTCTTCGGGAAGGATCAAGTGCCTTGCCCACAACGCCATCAAATTCGTCGAAGGGCGCCGAGCTCTCGCGGCGGCGTTCAACTCCAAATTGGATCCTCGCACGATTAAGAACCTCGTCGATTACCGGAGATTCCGCACTGGCCAGAAAAGCCCTGCGAAGTTCCTCCAGACTCGAAACGAACTCTTCCGCGGCTTCTTCAGGGCTGAGGCCGAGCTTCTCAAAATAGGAATTCGGGAGCCTTGAATCTCCGTCAACATATCTTGGATAACTGAAGATCAGGCTTTTTGCACCGGCGAGCAGAACGAAATAGAAGGATAAGGCCTCCCATCGCGGCACCTCGGCAGCATCTTCAAATTCGATACCGAAACCGCTCAAGCGCTTGCGTTCATGGAAATCGATGATCGGATTCTCAGTTACCTTGGCCGGCAGCATTCCTTCCGCCATGCCGAGGACAAAAATATGGTCGAACTTGCCGCCGATGACGGTATTTGGCTGGTGTGGTACAACTCCGCCGCTGGTGGTACCAAATGGTGTTGTTACCATGGACAGAATGTCGAAGATCTCCGACGCGAAGCTCTCAAAAGAAAGAACACGTTCCCCTTGCCGGACCGTTTGCTCATTGATCGCTTCGAAGAGCTTGTTCAGTGCTGTCAATTCGGCCGCGGCGGAACCTGCTTTTTCGCGAACCCGGAGATTACTGAACACGGACACCAGCCACGCGGCCCAATTCTTATAACTCTGCCGTTCCGGAATCTGAAGAATGGCCAGATCGGTTCCCAACTTCCGCCAATCGTCGAGAGTACTTGGATGGGATCTTCTGGCATCGGGCCATCTGTCACCGGTTATTCCGGGTCCGAACGGGTGCAACAGCATCCGAACGGTCGTTTCGAACTCGAGCGGCCGATCCGCCGTCTCTTCGCCCTCGCCTTCGGCTTCAGGGCCAACCGATCCAAGCAGCAGTTTCACGAATTCGCCCACCCGCGTCTGGCCGACCGGTATCATATGTTTCATTTCAACCGGAAGGGCGTACTCGCGAGATACGGATGCGATCAAGGATGCATAGGGGTGAACAGTGCGGCATACGATGGCGATCTTCTCAGGCCGCACTCCGGCGATAACCAGGTGCTTTGCCCGAGCTATCGTCCCCCTTACCTCTGCCTCGATGCTCGGATACGCGATGGCGGTGCCGGCACTACCTTTCTCTTGAAGGCTTTCTTTATCGAAGTTCTCATTGATAAACCTTGAAGCCAGTGCCGTGCCGGGCGAGATATCGTTCGCAGTTAGATCGTTCGCTGCATCGATTGCCCATCCAAGCTCATTCAACATCTGTGCCCAAGTCCGGTTTACCTCAAAGATCGGGCTCTCATGACATGGCAGAAAGAAGAAGCTTTCATCGGCCGCGAATTTGTCGATGAACAGTATTTCCTCTTTGCGGGCACGGAAATATCCGTAAACGAACAGCCTCTCTCGCTGAAGTTCAAGCTGCGACGCTCTCCACAGAACGGCTTCGCGGTCGATCAGGTCGATCTCAGCGAGAGAGTCAACGTAGACCTCTGCTACGTCGGCAAGGAAGCGTGCTCGTGGTGAACCGTGCCGGCGCAACGAACTCAGGTCGATCCCGATACGCAGCACGGTCCGAAGTATCTGGCTTAACCGTTCCGCTTCCGCCGTCGGATCTAGTTTCGGGGCGATACGTTTGATCGCCGCCTTAAGTGCGTGAAGTGCCGTTAGGTGTGAGGCGACGCCGATATTTTCCCGGCGGAGTATTCGCTCTGCAACACTCCGCAGACTGACATGAGGCACGCCTAAGTGCTCTGCCGCAGCTCTATGCGGTGTCAAAATAAGCGATCCGCTTGGGATCGGGCAGCGATCTATCGGAATGTGACCGGTTTTTAGCGTCCGTACCATCTCGCAAAGGCCCCCGTCTGCCTGTTTCTTGGTGTTTTTGCTGAGTCGAACTTCGCCAAACATTTAACATATCGCACCTCGAGATCAGAATCGCTTTGAAGACCTAACAAATTGCTTCCCGAACCTGATCGAAGGGCGTTCGAAAGGCTTCTAAAAAAAGCCGTCATTCGTAAAGGAGAAAGGGATCTGGCGAAAAAATTACACTAACATACCACGAGAATCAGATCTTGAACAGCGAAAGAACAGCAGGGGTCAGGCCTGCGATATTGCGATTCCTGCTTTGTTGTACTGCTCAAGAACTTGCGTGAACGGTAACTTCGCCTTGACCGCTTCCAGCAACGCAAGAAATCGTTCGTGGTCCCCACACTCGAATGAAATATATCCTTCCGATCGTTGCCCCGGACGATCAAATGATAAAGCCCACCCTCGACATCCAACCGAATTCTTCTTGCCATCTCACACCTCCAAAGCCTAAAAATAGACAACGGATCGGGAAGAATTCCAATATCGCAGGCCTGACCCCGCCCCCACCCATTTCTGAGTCAGTCGCAGCTCGATCGTAAAAGAGTCTGTAAGTTGTTGATCTTATGGAGCCACCCATCGGACTTGAACCGATGACCTTTCGATTACGAAACTGGGACCATGCTCTCATCAGAAATTCGCACCAATAATCACAAGTCCGCAACTGTTGTAAACACACGGGTAAAAGTGCTTGCCAAATCATCACTAGTTCGCTATAGTTGTCTGGAATCGTAAGTGAAGGTGTGAGTCAAGGTGTGAGTCAAGTTGTGTAAGCGAGGCGAGAGTATGGGAAAAAAAGAAACAACAGAGACCAAGCAAACAAGAGACTGGGGCATAATTCGTAAAAAGGATCGGAACGGCGTTCAACATTGGTACGCACGTATCGTCCGTACAGATGGTCTCGGAAAAAAGCGTCAGTTCATCGTCCGAGCGGACAACAAGACTCACGCACGCCGTCTCAGGGACGAGATGGAACTCAAATTCGCCCGTAGCGGGCCGCGAGAGATCGACGGTGATCGGCTTACGTTTCGCGAGCTTGCCGAATATTACCGTACCCGCCGGGTTGTTCCGCCTGAGTATCACGCAACCAGAGATGGGGTGCGAAAGGTCGCTGGCTTGCGGTCCTACAAATCGGTTGGACACTACATCGACACCCTTGTTGCTCATTTTGGCTCTCGACGTATTCGTGACATCAGCCATGCAGACCTCGAAGATTTTAAGCTACATCGGCTGAAGACCCCATCGCCCCGCGGCGAGCGCAGCATCGCCGATGTCAACCGAACCCTTGCTCAACTGCGAAGTGTCATGCGCTTTGCTGTACAAAATGGCTGGTTACATAGGTCACCCTTCGAGCTCGGGGCACCGCTAATCTCTTTAGGCGATGAAGTAAAACGCGAGCGGGTATTGACCTTCGCAGAGGAGGAAAGGTTCCTTGCTGCCTGTGACGCCACGCGCGTAGTCGAATACATGCGGAATGGGAAGATGATAAGAGCAAACGTTGGTGGCGGTCGAGCACTGATGCGGGCATTATTTTTAACTGCAGTTGATACTGGGATGCGAAAAGGTGAACTGCTGAAGCTGAAGTGGGAAGATGTTGATCTTGATGCCGGCGTCATCACCGTTACCGCTCTTAGCAGCAAGACGGCACGGGCAAGGGCGATCGGCATTACCGAAAGGGTGCGGGCCGAGCTCGTCGCCTTGGAGCACGAGGCGGAAACGAACGAGTCCAAAAGCGTGTTTTCGGTCTCCGATTTCAAACGTTCATTTGCCGCCATTTGTAAAGAGGCCGACATCCGAGATCTTCGGTTTCACGATCTGCGCCATACGGCTATCACCCGCATGGTCAATGCCGGATTGCCCGCGGCCGAAGTAATGAAAATTTCAGGGCATACGCAGTGGTCGACCTTCGCACGGTACGTTAACCCGACAACTGATACGGTCCGCAAGGTGGCCAATGTGTTGAGTAACTATGTAACAGTCAACGCAAACTCGGTAGCCCCAATTCTTTATTCAAACAACGTTCAGTAGGACCGAATGAGCCTTGTAACAGGTGCGAAATGAATCCTTGTCGAGGTCAACGCCGCCTAAGACCTCCGGCGTTCGTTCCGTCAAAACGGGAACGAAGCGGTCGCGGTTGCTGAGCCGTTCGATGGCGAAGCTGCACAACCCCGGCCCCAACGCGGCTGACAACCGGATGCCACGGGCCAAGGCTGGAGCTACGACGCGGCCGGGAACGTGATTGGCGATCATCAAGGAAGAACGTTCCTCAACGACGCAGAGAAAAACAGGTTGAGGTCGAAAACTCGCTCGAACAAGGCATCGGCACCCACGGGTTCGACGGCGACGCAGCAAGAAAGACGGTCTCGCTGGATCAAAGCTACTATCAGTCTCGGACGCGTTATCGGCTCTTGGACAAAGCAGTCAAAAACTACTGACACAGAAACCGATGTCATGGAATTTGATCGATATAGGAAAAACAAATAACACTTTTGAACTAACCTATAATCACATATCCCAAAACCACCCGTGGGGTGAGGACATGACGATCTGGATAGAAAAACGTGGACAAGGCTATCAGGTGACTTCGTTTGTTATTGGGTATTGATGGGGCGAAGAAGCGAAGATTTGACAGCTTTTTCGGACGGCAGTTCACCTTCAACGGCGATTACAAGCAGGTTGAGGTCAGGAACAGTAAGGGAACGACCGTCGCAATTCGGATGAATATCCCCGAAGCACCAAATTGATCAAAAAATTGCACGAAGCGCCAAACAAGGACAAAGAATAGCATATAGAACGCTGCGAGGCCGTAACGCCTTGCGAAACATCGATAAGCCCCTTCACCTGTATTTTCCAAACTGGAGAGAATTCCGCCATCAACGTCGTAGTCTCGACGGCGGCGTCGGCGATTACATGCGTAACTTCGAATCAAAACATGAACGATTAGGAGATTCGGAGTCTCAGTTCAATCGGATCTGTGACATCTGAAGGGCAAGAGGCCTCTAGCTCATCCGACAATTACCCTCTTGCTCTAGGAACGCCCCTGACCGATCAGTTCTCCATTTGTGTTGGGGGGGCTACTATAAAATGGGGTCTCACTCTTGAGCGAATTCGCTCCGGATTTCCACCCCGCGAATGATTGATCAACCTGCTAGATCTGCGCGCGAGGCCTAAGAACCGGTCTTGGTCTTGGCGCATCTTCAGCGGCCGTGGTTCCCGACTTGTTCCAGATCGCCTGTATCTCTTTAAGCTTTTCAAAGGTGTCTATCGCAGCTTCGATTTGTGCCTTTGTCGGCTCGTAGCTCAGATCTCTGTAAAGCCCTGTTCTATCGTCCTCGAGAGTTCTTAGCCAGTCTTTGTAACTCGGATCGCCATTTTCTGGGAATTCATACGCTGTCAGGGTCTCATTGGTCATTCTTTCAAACGAAGCCAGCATTCCCCTGAGCCTTATCCATCGATGGTTTTCCCAATCCATTTTTTGGCCTTTCTCCTGTGACGTGTCGAACCGCTCTATATCGAACCGCTCTATAATTCTGTCGGCACTCGCCTCGCCCTGCCCCGCGAGAAACTTTACCAAGCAGTCTTTCATGTTAAGGTTCAATCCGCCCTGGTCTGATGTCAGAGGAATGCGGGTTATGCGGTCGCGATACCCGGGCAGGCAACTCTGTGTCGCATCATTCCAATTTTGCATCGTCGAGATCAAAGTCGCTGCAAATCCGAAGATCTTTCCAAGGTTACCTTTGTCAGAGTAACCGTCCTTTGCCGAGACGATTTCATCAAATCGATTCCACCGATCCATTAGCTCGGGATTGTTGTTTTCCGGCATAGTCGGAACGAGTTTCTCTATTTCTGTATCATCGGGAGCCGCCACTAGGTCTAAGCTAAAGGTTGGCCTTCTCGGCAACGGGGAATCGAAAAAATGGAGAGGAAAATTACTGCATACGCCGCCGTCTGTAAACCAACAACGCTCCATCTCACGACGATCTGTATTCTTGGTATAGTTCTGCCAATGAAGCGGCACGATGCTGAGAAGCACCGGGAAGCTTAGGCTCATACGGGTAGCCACGATCACAGGCAGATTCGCGGGTTCCGGCATTGGGTAGTACCCGGCCTCTCTTCTTGCTTTACGCGTTCCCTCTGGATCTTTCTCACTATCATCACCCGGATCGCTTTCCCGCGGATGCGCTATCATCCACTCGACTACACTCGCCGGAAACAGCGTTTCAAACTCGTCTTTCCTAAAGTAGAAGGGATGATTTTCTTTCAGGTCTGCATCGTAACGAAATGGTAAACGGTACGGCCGGCCGTGCGTCAGGTTCGTGGTCATCATCTCAAGATTGATAGCACGATCCGCTAATTGATCTTCTAGATTTACGTCCTTCGGCTCGACGACCTTTGATTGGTTAGCCGGATTTTCAGTCGCACTTATTTCGTTCTTTTGAACTTTGTCGTCAACTCTCCGAGCATTCCACAAATCGCCGAACGTTAAGGGCTTTTCCCCTTCTATCCCTGCGACCTGGTTAAGGTATCTGTAAAGCCATTCTGTCAGTGGTTCGACCTCAACCGAGTCCTTAGACTTCGGGTCCTTGATGCCACTACAAAGCCCATACTTGTTCTCAGGAAGTCTGGTAACAAATTGATATAGGATCGCCGCGACCATTCCGATCAGGGCCCCTGCAATGGCGAGAGCCATCGCGATCGTAATCCAGACCCACTTTATGGCGGCCGCTGACCCCAAAAAGCTAATAAGGGCCAAAGAAACTCCCGGTAAACTGCCAAGGAATCCAGCCCAGTAATAATGACGGACGGCTTTCTTCAGCACTTCCCATACCGCTTTTTTCTTGGTCTCATGCCCAATGGAACCAATGAAAACCTCAAAAACCCGTCGGGTAGATGGATTCGGTAAGAAAAGAGACGAGAGCATCGTCCGATTTGTTTTGCTGGATACTGTGGATAGTTCATCTCCAACCCCCTCTAGCATCTCGAAGCCTTTCTCACTACCCGTCCGCACACGTCTGTATTCAGCCGCAGCAGTGGCCGCTGCCGCGATAGCGCCGGCCGAGGTTCCACCCACATTCTTGAATTTGAAATGCTTCGAGAGCTTCGCAATCGCCTTTGGGTAAACGACACCGCTGGTGATACCACCCTTCATAACGATGTCGCACTTGCGTTCGGGTTTAGTGGGCATAGGTCACTCTGGAGAATGTGAAAGACTTGTGAAATTCCGCTGCCGTTTTCGGTTTGCTCTTCAACGCGCGAAATCAGTCGGGTACATTGCTTCACCTCACATTATGTACCGGGTGTCAATACCTTATGTGAGGTAGGTCCTGTATATGGAACAACCAAGTAGGATTCGCAAAGCTACTGAGATGTAATCGGGTGGCCTGTTGCTACGAAGGAGTCGTTAGTGTTTCCGCGAGCTCGCGACGAGACGGGAAACGTCGATGCTTCGTTCAGGCGCGTTCACGACCTCGACCTGCTTGTTTGTTGGCGTCGTAGATGAGCCGGCGGCCTTGTGGGTCGCCGATGGCGTTGCCCGAGGCGTCAAAGAGAGTAACCCTTTTTTGTCATGAGCCTCGAACTTTTGCTGTTCTGATCCAAAAATCAACTAAGGGCTTTTTACGTCAAACTACTTCCGACGCACAAAAACTCGCAATTCTCCGACAACAACAACATCAACCCGGCGAAACAAGATGCCACGCAACCTATCCGGGTCATCGCCATCTTTTAGTCCCCTATCAAGACCAGTAATGTCCTTTACAAAACCTAGTCCCGCTTTAATGTTTAAGTCAAACTCTTCCTGAAATAGCTTGTGAGGAATCACAAATTGGCCGGAATATTCTTTTCCTGGTTTGATCTTGTGAAACGAATAATCGTATTCACTTCCTTCATCCTCCGGGATAGGCACCGGAGATGGAATAAGCACATCGCCTCGATCATTGATAATCTGGGTATCGTCTTTTCTTACAAAATAGATCGCCTCGCTTCCATTATTTCTGATCGATATTCGAACCGGCAGATCTCGATCAACCCTTATCTCCCGATTTTCAACCCATAGTGTGATCAAAAGACCGGTGTTGGTTTCGGCTTGCACTCTTGTCACCCACAGATCATTTGTGTCCTGACCGAATCCGTTCGCGAAAATTGGGCAAAGCAAGAGTGCAACTAAAAATACCTTGAACATAACTCTTCTGTACATAACATTCTCCCTCCGCGTGCTCCGCTTTCAATCGCGGTTCTTCTCCGTTTCGAACACATTACTGTCCACGAGCAACGGCACCGCCTGAAAATCCGCCGGCGAGTTCAATTGACTCACGGATACGGGCTTCAATTCTCATCGCTTCGCTATGAGCTCTTTGGTAGCTAGGCTTTCCTTGAAAGTCCACGAATCCGATCCGCTTGTATGTTTGGATCTCTGCTCCCTCATGTATAAAGAAACTCGCGGCGCTTACCTGCTGTCCTATTCCGCTAGATTGCGCGGTACGCGCAATTATGCCGCCACCGTCGGAAAAGCTTTCTAACATTCGATTTCGCGAATTCCCCATGCCAATACCCACCTGAATTACGGGGATGTCTGAGTTAAATGCAATTATCGCGAACAAGGGAGTTCCGTTCATTGAGCCTGGCTGAATCCCGCCAGGTTTTCCATAAACAGCTACTAAGCTACCTATGTGTGGCTGTTGCCCCCTCGTCCTTCCCTCAAATTTCCTTTTTAGCTGTTGACCATATCTCGTAAGCTTACCTTTATCGTTAAGGGCACCGTCAAACAAATCATCGATCTCTTCAAAATCATTTCCGTGGTAGAAAAAGTACATTTCCGGTGCTGCTATCAGTCCTGCTAGAAAACGAACCCCCTCATTAGCGTCACTCAGGTCTATTCCATCTCGCATCAAAATGTAATCGCCGTCCTGTATGAAGTATCTATCGAATTCTTCCTCACCACCAGCCATCTCCTGGAACGCAGTAATCGTGTTTTGCCCTCGAACTCTTACCGATTCGCCTGTTGGATCAATCAGCCGAACGGGGTTATTCTTTACGTAGACATATAGGTTAAACAGCTGCGGATCGAATACCATCGTTGCCTGAAAATAAAGGGGGTCGGGAGAACTAAACCGCCCGAGAATCGGATTTTGCATCCTTGCCCTGGCGTAATTTAATTCAGTTTCGCCGTCGCGTTCATAGCCGGTGAATTTTTGGCGTATAGAATCTGCTCCGTAGTTTTGTCGGGCGATCTCTTCGCCGTAGGGCATGAAGTCGCGCCGGGAGGCGACTTGGCCGAACTGGTCGGTCGTAACCCTTGGGCTGCCGAGATGGTCGGTTGTCAAATAGCTGGTTTTCGCGGTCGCGGTCGGTTCGATAACGGTTGAATACTCGGCAACCAGTTTATTGGAAGCGTCATACACGAAGATGGTTGTTTCGCCAGTGCCGGGGACGACCTTCTTGATCCGAAGCCCGTCGCCGTTGTAAAAGTACTCGCCGATGGTCTGGTTCTGTGGATCCTTTACCTTGACCTGTTTATTCTCGGCGTCGTAAGTGAACTGCCGGCCGTCGGCATCGACGGTTGTGTTCCCCGCCGGGTCAAAGGTGTAGCCGTTCAGACGGTTGTCGCCCGCATTTGCCGAAGGGTTAACGATCGGCCGTATCGCTTCGCAGACGACCGGGTTGCCGGATTCCGTGCACTCCTTTGGCATCGTTGTGGTGTTAGCCTCGTCAAAATTACGATTGCCGTAGCGGTCAAAGGTATATGTCTGCTGCCACGACGGCGTTGGATTGGCGTCGATGTTCTCCGTCGCCGATTTCAAACGGTTCAGCGAATCGTAAGTGTAACTCTGTACCGCAGTGAAGCCCGGCGTCTGCCCGACCGTCGGAACCGTGATCGTCTGGCTCAGGACGTTGCCGTTGTTGCTCGTAGTACCGTAATCGTAGTTGAGCTTTAGCAAACCTTGGTTTGCCGCCGAACTACCTAGGCCGATCTGCGTTGGTTGAAGGCGGCTGTTGAACGCCGTGTTCTCAAACCTCCCGTTCCCGAGCTTCAAACTCGAAACCGCACCCGCCGCCGTGTAAACAAAATTGCTCGCATAGGGCCGCCAGATGTCGGTCGAACTCTTCCGGCTATGAACCTGTGCAAGATTCCCATCCGCATCCAAAGTGCTCTTCACCTTCCGGCCCGAAGGATACGTCTGCTCGATCAAAGCCCCGCTCAGGTTGTAAACATAACCCGTCGTGTAGTCCTGTCCGTCCGTTGTCTGTTTGTGGGCCTTCACCCTGCCGAGAATGTCGAACTCAGTGTACTCCGTCGTCGAAATACTGCTTGAAACCTTCGTCAGCCGGCCTCGCGAATTCGGCACAGCCGGATCGTCGTAGGTGTATGTGACATTCGGCGTCACCTGATAGTTAGGCGGCGTCCCGCCCGGCGTCGAGTAGTTACGGTTCGTCACGCGGTTAAGAGCATCGTAAACGTAGTCCGTCCGCACTCCGCGGGCATCCGTCTTACGGGTCAAGTTACCGCCGTCGTCATATTGGTAGCTGATGGTGCCGCTTTCCGGGTTCGCGGCCGAAAGCAGGCGCGAGAGGCTGCTGTAGCCGAAGGTCCGCGTCTGAACCCCTTGGGATACGGTCGTCAGGTTATTGAGCGTGTCATAGCCATAGGCGGTCCTGAAGCCATGGGCGACCGTCGTGTTCGGGAACGCGACGCTCTCCGAACCCGGCTCGTTCGCCCCGAGCACCTCCCAAACCTCTTCCAATTGCCCAAGAGCGTTCGTCTTGCTGATCCGGCGCTTCCCGGCCTGATCGGTGACGAGCGTGCGATTGGCGTCGATGTCCGTGCGGACGATGCCCGTCGAATTTTCGTTTGTACCGCCGAAGGCCAAAGGCAGGCCGGCACCGGAGAAAGTCTGTATCTCCGATCGCTTTCCGTTGCTCCAGGCGGTCGCCAATGTCCAACCCATCGTCGGGTCGGTTTCGTTGTTTGAATAGTTTGCACGGTAGGGATTTGACGTTAGCTGATAAGTGAATCCATTGACCGTCTTGTAACGCGTCTGGACCTTTATGCCGTGCTGTTCGTTGGTCGGGTCTTCGGTGGCGATGTTCTCGATCGACCGAGAAAGGCGCACTCTTCCGAGTTGATCAAAATGCTGCACCGCGACCTTACGGCCGTCTTCCTTGGTTTCGAGATCCGAGCGGACGACTATGTAGCGATCCACATCGTTGTAGGTAGTCTGCGTCCACGCTTCAAGAGCCGTCCCAACCGCGGTCTTTGCAATGATCGGCCGGCCAAGCGCGTCATACTCCGTCGCGTTCGTGACACCGTTATCCAAATCCGTCGTAGAGGTCGGCAGGCCCGTGTAGAAGTCATACACCGCCGTCGAGGTCCTCGCGAGCGGCGTCCCATGCGCCGCAATGGTCTGCGTCGGGTAAAGCCCGGTCACATTCCCGTTCGGCCCTGCCACATCTCCATACGTGATCTGCGTAACCGTGCCATTCGCATCCGTCGTCTGCGTAACATTCCCGTGCGGATCATAAACCGCGAATGTTGAAATAGAATTTGTAGCCGTCAGCGGATTGCTGTAAGCCCGATACTGCCCGCCTTTGAATGAGTCCCAGACTTTGGTTTCAGTCGGGTTCGCGGTTGTCGAATAATTATCGTAAAAGAACTCGCTCCTGGCTACTGGGGTATTTGATGAATTTTGAATCTCGGTTGCTGCAACGACGCCCTTTACATTTGAGAAGTTCCAATAGGCTTCTGGATCGTCAGATGTAACATCAGACGAATCCGGCGTAGGATTGTAGTAGCTTGTGTAGGTCGTTCGGATTGGAGGATCCAGATTAGTCGGGAGGCCCGTGACGATACCGCTGCCGTCCCTCTCCACGGCGTCATACGGGATGAACCCGTACTCCGCAATCGATGTCGTGTTCCCGTTCTTGTCCTGCGTGAACACTTTGATCGCGGTCAGTGTGTTTACTCCGGAAGCATTCTTGATCGACGTGAGCTCTGCTTTGACGAACGAGTTGGTTTGTACTGGACCCCCATGCACTGGCACATTGTTCGCCCACAACTTGTCGATTCGTACTCCGTTCGAATTCTCTATCCAGAATACCAGCCCATTGTCTGCCGTGTCTCTCGCTGTGTCGCCGTGCAATTGAGTCATTGTCGCCCCGTCTGGGCCAGTCACTGAGCTTCCGTACCGGCTAATCGAATAGATCCACTCATCGGTAACCGGCACCGGCGCCGATCCGTCGTATTCAATGGCGTAAGTCAGCCTCTTCTTTTTGATCGAGTTCCCGAGCACTTCATGTGTCTTTGGTGTGAAAATCGTTCCTTCGTCCCACTTATACTCAAATTCGGATAGTGCACCAGACGGGAGCTCGATCAAATTTAGCTCCCCCCAACCCTCAGATTCCTCGTTCTGGGGAATCGGCACATCGCTGCCGTTGTATCCGAAGGTGTATTTCAAACTGCCTAATTGATTCGGAAGGATTAGCTCATCAACGAACCTATCGAAATGAAAATCACCGATTTGGGTCGAGGTACCACCACGCTCGCGAACATCAGCGTTCCCGGTGGTTTCATACTCGCGCTTTACGTAAACTCCTTTCCACTTTACCGTCCACTTGAGTTCCGCATTCCCAAATCCGGTCATAAAGACATCTGTCTCGCTCGACGTTGCTCCTTCGGTGCTGAAAATGCGACGTCCTATAGCGTCCTCTATTCCGGTTGCGCTCTGGTTGTTGTGGGTGAACGTGATTTTCTGAATAAAGTTACCGTATCTGTCAGTCAGTCTCTTGGTCGAGCTCTGGTAGTAACTCCCGTCAGGGAAATATAGCGTCCATGGGTTGTTTGCACCACTCGTGTTGTTAGGATTCGAATCGTGCTCGACGACTAGCCGAAGAAAGCTCCCATCGGTGCTGTAGTAGACCATTGGTGATGTCGTAAGAGGCCGAATCCCCATGCTGCATACGTAGGTAGTCGGATTACCACCGACTGTGTCGCGCGTAGCCCACGATTCCCAGCCGTTCGCAGAGACGTTGTAATACCCGTCCTGAAAGTAATCATCATGACCAACCGGCCTGAATTCCTTTTTGTTGCCATCGGGGAAAATGATTTGAACTTTCCAAATAAACCCGTTCTTCGAATAGTCATAATCACTAGTATCGCATTCAACTGGCGGGCTTGACTGAAACCGACTGGTTACCAGAAAGGTGTAATCAAGAGAGTTGACCAGTCGCCAACCTCCAGACGGGCTTGGGACGACTACGTTCTGATTTGAGATTTGATTGTTCTGATCAAGTAACTGCTCGACCGAGGTGTCGTAAAGCTTCGAGTTGTACGAAAGACCAATCGACCCCGACATTCCTCCTCTCCCCGGGGGCAGAACAGCGAGCGGCATATTTAGCATTACGTTTCCAGAGGTCAGGTTGATGTTCTCCACACCTGCCATCGAATACGAAGATCCGGGCACTACGCCACGCTTAGGATTAGACGGATCATAAACGTCACCTTGTCCCGCAACTGAATAATTGCCAAGTATCAAAAAAAGAAAGGTCAAAAACATCGGAAAACCGATTCTTTCTTGGAAGTAAATGTGCTCTTTTATCTTTGCGTACATAACGATCCTCAACTCGATTCTTGATTGCCCGCGATTCAGAACTTTATTTAAGTAGCGTCTCTCCGCCTACCGCCGATAGAACGCCGGTACTGGTATGTCGTCGCTCGCTCCCCATTGGACCTGGCGGAGTTCGTCCTGTTGGCCGAGTTTGCTTGATTGGCGGATGTACCAGGTGCCGTTCGAGTCGCGCCAGACGGCGATGTCAACGATGCCGTCGCCGTCGTAGTCGTTGTGGACGGCAATGTCGCCTCCGTTCTCCCACGAAACGGTATGAACGCTCTCCGATGACTGTGGCGATCCGGAACCGGTGATAATGTTCGGGAAAGCCGAGAGGATCTTCCAGTCGGCACCGCTTCTTACCGCGTAGTTGGCCTTTCCGTCGCCGTCGTAGTCGGCCGGGACGGGTGTGCCGGTGCTGAAGCTGGTGGTCGCGACGGTCAGGTCCGAGCTGCGATAGGTGTAAAACGTCGTGTTCGAGCTGCGGTAAACGGCGATGTCGGCCTTGCCGTCGCCGTCAAAGTCGCCCGGTGCGGGCGTGTCGCTCGAAAGCCCGAACTGGACCTGATAGTTCGTGTTGTCCGAGCTACGGGTGATGTACCAGGTGCCGTTCGATGGCCGGTAAAGTGCGGCATCCGAGCGGCCGTCGCCGTCGTAGTCACCAACTGCGGGCAGGTCGCCGGTCTGGCCAAAGGCGAGGGTCGTCGAGGTGCTGTCGGATGAGCGGTAGATCCACCATTCGCCGGTCGATTCTCTGTAGATCGAGAAATCCGTCTTGCCGTCGCCGTCAAAGTCGCCCGGGACCGGCTTGTCTCCGGTACCGCCCCATTCGAACGACGTCTGCTGTGAGCCTGGGCCGCCGAGCACCCACCAGACGCCTGTCGAAGGCCGCCAGACGGCAAGATCGGCCGGCGGTGCGGCATTGGCGTTCGCATCCTCGACCGCAAGCAGCCGCGAACCCGCATAGATGTACTCCTTCGAGAGCTGAGGCGTCGGCGTCGGGCTCGGGCTCGTCACATAGGGATTGATCGCCGAGAGCAGCGAGCGGTCGCGCGGCTTCATCGCGTTCTGCCGGCGGGCATCCTCCTCCATGTACTTGAGCGTGGCACCGGCAACGCCAGCCACGAGCAGCAGCACAACGGGGACAAGCCAGAGACGCTGCCGGAAATAGCGAATCACGGAGCTTGTGCGTCCTCCGGCGGCTTCGTGTGTAACGGTCGGCTCGGCTGTCGGTGCTTCCATCGGCATCTGCTTCGCCCGTTTTGAACTCTTCGATCTTGACATCAGGTGAACCTCTCTCCCTCGGACGGCCGAACCGAGCCCTTTGGCAAAGGCCGGATGGCCGCCCAGCGGCGGTCGTATGTTGATTTTTGGGGACTGGTGGGTGTAGTATGCGCTTGTTTGGGGGCATACTACGGAACCCTCGGGTCCCGTTCTATGAACCAAGAGAGCCGGTCGGTAACGCCAATTACCGGCCGGCTTCAATTCTTTCCTTCACACTCTTTGCTAACTCGTCCTGCTGTGTCCCAATTCCGCTCCTTCGATTACAGACGATCTGAACGGCTCGCTCGGCAAAATGCGTCTCGCTATACACCACGCTTTTCGAGCCAGGCATCTCCGTGGAAGAACCGTCTTGGAATCTCGCGAATGGGAAAAAACGTAAAGCCATCTAGCTGAAAATGGGGGAACCCCAGCTAAATGCCCGGTATCTCTCCGGACGACGCCGCACCAAGGCACGGCCAGAAAAACGAAAATAACTTGACCGAAAAATTATCACGACCCTAGAAACGATGTCAATAGTTTTTTTTCTGGAGATGAAGAATTCTTGAACGAGCTATAAAAACCGGTCCCCTTGAGAGCCCGCCGGATCGGGACAGGATTCCGAGATCGCGTGGAGAGTTCTGTCTCAGCTACGGTGCGGGATTCGCGTCATCACAAAGCGGCCTTGGAAAACCGTTCGACTGGCACGACCCGTGTTCTTGTTCACAATGCACGGACTCACTCCGGCCAGAATCGCCTCCTCCAAACACGATCGTCAGTGCTTCTCCGAATTTTTCGAGCGACTCGCGCCCGAACATCTTACCTCGAATTTGATCTTGGCAGACCCTGCGAAGCGGCAGCTCGATGCTGCTCCCGGGCGAACCATGAATTCCCGGAAACACGTCGCGTCGTCGGAACTTTTTTATCCAACCTAAAAAAAGTTCTTGACTTCTGAAAATCTCGGTGTATCATTCCGCCCAAAGTCAAGCAGTTGCTTTCACATTTTTAAGTGGTTCGAGGATTGCTTTTTGATCCCCCAACCTTGGCCCTTAACCTTACCGGCTTGAAACCAGGTCCATCCCAAGGCTGATCACCTTCCGATTCTCCCGGTTCCAACTCGCAAGTTCAAGCAAATTTTTTTGTAGCCAGTTGTTTAAATGATTTTGTATGACCTAGATGATGATCGAGTTCGCAGAACTCGAGATTCTGGCATCGGTCACCAGTTGAATCGTCGGTCTGTTATGACAGCTAAGGTGGGCGGAGTACATTATGACAAAGAAAAGTAAAGTATCGAGTAAACGGAACAATGCCAATTCTCCTGCATTTATGGAGAAACTACGGCAGTTTATCAGAACCGAAGGCGTCGGTTTTTTGTCGGATGAGAACATTACTTCAATCGGGATCGGGTACAAGACGGTTGAAGGAAAGTCCACCGATGAGGTTGCTATTCAATTTACGGTCGAGGAAAAAGCAGCCCTTGATGTCTTGGAATCGCTCGACACTACAATGATTCCGCCATCAATTGAAATCGATGGCGTTTCAGTTCCGACGGATGTCATTGAACGAACGTTTCAGGTTGATTATGTCGTAGTTGCCGAGAATGAAATAAATCGACGCAAGATAAGGTTAGACCCGATTCAACCCGGAGTGAGCGTGGCCAACAAAAGCTCATCTGCCGGGACGCTAGGCTGTATCGTTTATGACAAAGATAGCGGTGCCCCGTACATACTAAGCAACTGGCACGTTCTGCACGGTAATAACGGTCGAATTGGCGATGATGTCGTCCAACCCGGTCCACGTGACGACAATCGTGTTCATCTTACGCGCCTCGGAAAATTAGTTCGTTCGCATCTCGGACCGCCAGGAGATTGTGCGATAGCGAGTATTGAGGGCCGTGGATTTAACAAGGAGATACTTGATTTAGGTGTTGAAGTCGAGCAAATCGGCGAACCGGAACTCGGCGATAAGGTAGTCAAGAGCGGCAGAACAACTGATGTCACACACGGTATTGTACGGCGAGTGGACGTGATGGTGAAAATCAATTACCGGGGATCTATTGGCGCTCGCTCGATCGGGGGATTTGAGATCGGACCTGACCCAAATCATCCAGCGGCGAACAGCCAAATTAGTATGCCGGGCGACTCCGGCTCGGTTTGGCTCTTCACGGCAGCCAGTGGAAAACCGACGAAAATTATGGCGGGCTTGCACTTTGCGGGCGAAGGCCCGGGCAACAACGATGATCACGGAATCGCCTGCTATCCCAGCTCGGTGTTTGAAAAACTCGGAATAACACTTATTCCGCCGGCATCATCAACGGTTATTGCCGAAACATTCCGTCTCGGATACGATCCGGAGTTTTTGACGAACCACAGTGTCGAAATGCCGAAATTGTCGGCCGCTAACGAAGCCTTTGCTTTCGAAAGAAACGGGTCTTCAATCATAAATTATACGCATTTTTCACTTGCCTTGAATAAATCCCGCCGATTTGCGTTTTGGGTCGCGTGGAACATTGACGGCTCAAATTTGAAGAAGCTCAACCGCAAGGGCATTCCGTTTATACTTGACCCCGACATTCCCGCGGAATATCAGATAGATAATTTCTTATACAAGAATAACCCGCTTGATCGCGGTCACATCGCCCGCCGAGCGGATTTGCTCTGGGGAACTCTTGAAGAAGCCCAAAATGCTAATAGTGACTCGTTCTTCTTTCCCAACATACTGCCGCAAATGGAGGACTTCAACCAGACGAAGTATGGCGGCATCTGGGGTCGATTGGAAGATGAGGTTTTTAACAAAGCAACAGTAAAGGATTTGCGAGTGAGCGTCTTCGGCGGTCCGATTTTCAGCCCCGACGATCGCATTTATCGTGGGATCAAGATCCCCCAGGAGTTTTTTAAGGTAATCGTTTATGTCGAAAGCGACAGCCTAAGAAGCAAAGGGTTTATCCTTACACAAAATCTGAATCAGTTAGAAAAATTCGATTGGGAGCAGTTCGAGGTTTTCGAAGCCACCTTGACTGAGATCGAAAAGCGATGCGGATTTCGTTTCGCAAAAAATCTTAGAGATTCTGATCGCTTTGTCGAGCTTTTAGGCAAACAAACCGAAAGTCTCGATGACAGAAAACCGATTGCGAATTTAGACAATATATCGTGGTAACGAAGGTTCCAATTAACGCCCTATTCCGTCTGCGGTATTCGGAGATTGATGGCAATAAGCCGCGATCTAATGTAAGGCTGATTCGATAGAGCGTCGGAGCAACACCAACTTTTTGCGGACGTGAGATAAAATTTCCCGGGTGTTGTAGAGTCTATTGACCACAGAATCCTGATCGCTCGCTCAAATATGACGCTCAAGAACGAGACGGTGATGGGAATGGTCCTCGCCACCTTATTGCAAGAAGAATAACAAGAACGAAACTGACGATGAGAGGTGAGCCGGCTTTCTCGGCCCGGCGAAGCCAAGCTTCAGTTCGATATGTTCACCTGCCGAGGGCTCGGCCCACCAGCCCGCTACGGCGATACTGGTCTCGCACCGAGCGGTCAACGCGATCAATCGGTGGAACCGTCTCGTCGGCTTGCCATCAGGGCGAAGTGACATTTCCAAAGGGGTCCCGGTTCTTCGAAACCGAGGTATTCGAAAGTAGCGTGGGGTCAGTTCAATTGACAGCTTTCAACGGTGCGGCCGCTAGCTCGGAAAACATTCCGGTCCTCACCATCCGCGATCTTCGGCGGACCTTCGGCACTCGCCTCCACGAAAACGGCTTCGACGACAAGACTGTCGCCGACCTCCTCGGCCATGCCGGACTCCGCTCCGTCCACCGCTACAAACGCGGCACGGAAATAAAAAAACGAGCCATTCTCTCTCTGGAACGGCCCGCAACCCCTGCCAGCATCTCTGCCAGCCCCGCCGACATCGCCCACGAGGATGTCGCTAAGTTGTTGAAAATAATGGTGGAGATGAGGGGGATCGAACCCCTGACCTCGGCATTGCGAACGCAGAATTCCGGGGCGATCATCCACTAGAAACCCCTTGTTTTCGGGCTTTTTGCCCGGTTTGACCGTCCGGTCTGGCTGACAAAAACGGACACAATTTGCACCCGGCAGAAAGCAGGGTCTGCCAAAAATCTACCAGGCGGCCGGGATTTCTGGAACCGCCCGGCGATTAGTTCTATCCTCACACGCCGCCGCCTCATCTGAAACTATGGATGAGGTAACTGAGAAACTACTCGCATCAATAATCGAAAATCAAAAAGAACAGCTTGAAATCCTCCAGGATCTGGAGGGGATCGATTCGGTCGAAGACATTCTGGACGATGCCCGGGGTTCGATCTTAAAGCAGATCGAGGTCCTGCAATCGCTCATCGGCTCGGAATCGGATTAGTTAACAAGTGCGCTTCACTGCGACAGTGGTCGGACTTTTGGTTTCGCCGGCGTTGCCGTGCGGGCCCCTCAGCAGATACGCGGCCGCGGGTGGGCATCTCGGGTACCGGCTCGGTGTTCGTTGCTGTCTATTTGGTCACGCTCGAGCTTCGCGTCGAAGACGATCCCGAGCCGATCGCGACCGTGCTTTCTAACCCATTTGGGGGATTCGCGTTCTAGCCCGTTCTGCCGTGTTCGGCCTACACCGTCACGGCCCGGCACCGGTTCTTTTCGTTCGGCACTCCCGTCCAGGTCGAGCCGAAGGACTTACCGCCCGACGGCTCCGGTGTGGCAATGACGATCTTTGCGCCTGGCAACAAAGAGAGCTGAAGGGGTTATTTTATCCGACTTCGTGCGAACGATAAGGAATACCAATCAGAAAGGGGTAGTTAAATTTAGTCATTACAAACGAGCAAAGATTCTTTCCAATTCGATATTTTCAACGACAACGTCGCAAGAGTAGATTGGTCGCGCCTGCCAGTACTACACAGTTCTCATCCGGAAAAGCTATAGACCGAAGGAACCCGCTCGAGTTGCTTGGCTTTTCGCGAATCCATGAAGATGCCTTGTCGTCTAAGACAAGTACCGCGGCTTCACCTGAAATACCACCTAATACCCAAAAGCGTCCGCTTGGATCAGCGGCGATCTTGGCGAACCAGAATTCAGCGAGATCAGCTGGGAGTAGAGCCTTTTTCCAGCTATTGCCTGAATCCTTGCTAGAAACGATGGTTCCATTCGAGCCCACTGCCCAAACCTCTCGATCCATAAGCGCGACATCGAATAGCTGTTCCGTCTTGCTCTCGTAAACCAGGATCCAACTTTCACCGCCGTCGGTCGTTTTCCAAACGCCCGTATTCGACGCCGCGAAACCCGTGGTACGAGACACGAACTCAACCGCAAAGATCACACCGGCATTCTCGACCTTTTTATCGATTTGCTTCCAGCTTCGGCCTCCATCCAATGTACGGAACACTATTCCTTTTTCATTGGGGTCAGTCGGTCTCTGTGCGACACCGACTGACCATCCAAGATCGCCGTCCACGAAATAAACGTCCCAAAGATGACAGGTCCGCGTTCCGCGGGCCAGAGGCGAGACGTCCTCCCAAGTCTTCCCGGCATCTCGAGTACGTCCGACAAAGCACTGGCCGCTTCGCTTGTCTCCGGTTTCCCAGCCTCCTGAGATATAGCCAACCCTCGAACTTGAGAACTGGATTTTCGATAATTTTCGCGATTCGAAGTGCTCGGCGACTGACCATGACGAACCGCCATTTGAGCTTTTCAGGAGAACGCCGAAATGGTCGATAAGCCATCCTGTTGATTCGTCGGAGAAAACGATATCTTGGAAGTAATACTCACGGCTATCGGACGTCCCCAGAATCTCCGGTGTTATCCACCCATTCTTCACTTGTGCCTGGCCGAAAGCAGATAAAATCGATAAACAAAGCGCCAAAATACTATACTGTCTCATTCACTGACCTCCCTTAAATTCCTTGAAGTTCCTTTATTAAGTCTTTAGCTACTGGGAAACAGTTTTCGACAATCGCTTTGGTTATTTTCTGAGACCCTTCTGAAGAGGTGCGTCCAAAATCGGTATCTGCTTTGTTGCCGAAGTGGTGGACTGCCTCGTGCAAAAGGATGATCGCCCGAGCCATTGACGGTAAAGTGGTGATATTAAAAAACTGCGAATTAAGGCCAGTTCTTGCATTTTGCGTTCCCCGACCAACCACAAATGCCGGCACACTCCTCGGGTCTTTTCCAAGCGATATAAATCCCGTTGAGCCAAGAGTTCGGATTTCTTTGTTTCGACCATCAAAGATGTGATTCTCCCATCCGCCTGCTTCAAGGTACCTCGAAACCAATGCCCGCAAACTCGGTATCCCATGTTCTTTCAAGGCTTCATCACACTTCTTCTTTTCAGTTGCTTTTATTGCCTGATCCAATGCAGTCTTGACAGATCCCTTCTTCCATTTTTCCTCGAACGGCCGGAGGTCAGGATCGACAACGATCTGCGGCATAGTCAACGTGGTAAACGACCATGAGGTGTTATAGACAATACTTAGAAGTCGCGTCTCGACGGAAGGTTCCTCAATCGGGGCCCAACTTCCCGAATCATCCTCGTCCGAGAATCTCACTCCTGTTCCTATGCCGGGAGTCGTAGTGGTTCGATACCACCGTCCGACTTCGTATGTGGACATCCGGGCGGCGGCGAAAACGAAGTTGAAGGCAAACATCGAGAAGCGGTCGCTGAATTCGGATTCCGGGATCGGCCAGCCGTTTATCGTAATGGTTCGGCGGCCAGGGCGGTAGCCTTCGCCGTTGCCGAAGAGGTTTATACCGGGGCCGTCGTCGGTTGGAGCGGAGTCCAGAGTTATGTAAGGACCCGGGTCGGCTACGTTGCGGCCCATCGCATCGTACTCGGCGGTCCGGCCGTTCGGGATGGCAAGCGTTCCGTCGGCCGTCGTCTGCTGCACGCCGGAGCCGCTCGCGTCCTGATGCACGAACCGGAGGATCTCATAGCTCGTCTGCTGATACTCCGTCACTACCTGCTCCGCAATCATCGCCCCATTTGCATGAACGAACGTTTTCAGCTTCGCCCCCGTGCCGTTCGTCTCACTGATCACTTGGCCCAGAACCGAGGAGCTGATGAAGTAGTTAACTACCTGGGCGGGGTCGGTCGAGCCCGCATTCCTCACCCTTTTCGCAACCTGCCCGGTGCCATCGAAATGGCTCTCCATCGGGGCAAGAAAGATCTGCTCGTCGTCCACATCCGTTGGCGTCGTCTTCACCAACCGCCCGGCCGCATCAAACTGATAAGAGCCGTCGATGTCCGCCAGAACGTTACCTTCCGCGTCATATGTCCACTGCGAATTACGTCCATTTGTGAAACTGACATTGTAGTCGGACTGGCTTCCATAAAAAAGCCCATTGAACGACGTGATTTGCCCGAACGCATTGTGCGAATACTGCCGCGAATAGGGCTGATCAAGATTGTGCGGGCCGGTCGGCGTGTCGCCCCTGGCCGCGGTTCCAGCCTTCGCCTCCACAGTTCTGCCCATTTGATCGTACTTATAGCTCCGGTCAAAGGTCGCGTTAAGCATGTCATCGACGGACTTGAGCGATCCATCAGCATTGAAATCGTACTGCTTGCTGATCAATGTGGTCGTGTCCTTTTTCACCTCGAACGCCGTGGCCTGAAGCCGTGAATTGAAAGCGGTCACGCTCATCTCGGTCCCGTTTCCGTATTCGAGCCCGGCCAACGTCCCGCGGGCAGTATAGACCGGGTTCTCCGCATAGGTCGAAATACCGTTAAAGGCGGTCGGGCTGTCCACTTTTTGCAGCCGGGCTACCTTGTCGTGCGAATAATCAAAACGGTAGCCAAAAGGATCTTTTAGCGACTTTAGTTGGCCGCCGAGGGTGTAGGTATATTCAAGCCGGAAGAGGCCGTTGTTCGGAGAGCTCGAAAGCGCGGTAATTTCCCGAACCTCTGCTTCCATCCGCGAGAGGTCGTCGTATTCGTAAGTAACGCTGCCGAGGCCGTCGGTCATCTGCGTCCGATTGCCGGCGTTGTCGTAGGCCATCGTTACCGACGCCGGGACGGGAATGCCCGAACCCTGCGGGACGCTCCAGCTCATCCCGGTCAGGAGCGGCCGCAGCGGTGTCCCGCCCGAATTCTCGTATGTGTAATTTGTCACGGCACCTCTGCCATCCGTAACGCTTGAGATGCTGTCATCGGCGTTGTAGTTGTAGGTCGTGTACTTGAGATTATTGCTGCTGTCCCGCTGTTCGGGCCGATGCGACGAGGCCATCCGCCCGTGGCCGTCGAAGGTTGCGGTCGTGTCCTGAAACGTCGTGCTCGAGGTGTCGCCCTCGAACTGCCGCGAACGGAGCACCTGGTCGCGTTCGTTGAACGAGGCCAGCGAGGTCGAATAGACCGTCCCGTTCCAGTTGTAGGTCTCGGTCTTAAAGGTCCTTCCGAGCATGTCCTGATAGACCTTCTGCTTCCGGCGAGCATTGCCTGAAGTTCCGTCTGTCCTCGGCACAAGCTCGCCCTGGATGGTCGTTTCCAGGCCGCCGGCGCAGCCGCAGCCGGCGTAGCTGATCAATACGTCGGAGTCGTTTTCAAGGGCGTTCGGGTCGCCGTCGGTCGCGATCCTTCGCACGACGCGGCCCATCCAGTCATACCGCTGATGCGTCCAGAGCCAGATCGGATTGCCATTACCGTCGAGGCCTCGATCATCGTCACCGGCAGGCACCCACGAGTCCGGATTGTTCACATTCGGGACTGATATCTCTGTGGGAACCGAACTTCGTTTCGTTCGTCCGAGGATGTCGTATTCAACAATGCTTCCCACCCATCCGCCGATGCTTCCGGGATGCTCCGTTCTTGAACGCCGAACCCGACCGGCACCGTCGGTCCAGGTCTCGCTCAGCACCTCGTCGGACGTGTCGCCGGTGTTGTTATTGTTCGTATCGACGATCGTCGTATAGACCTGCGACTGAACGCCATTAGTCGGGTACGCGTAACGGGTATAGGCACCGGAGTTGACGATCGTCTCCTTCTCAAGCCGCCCGATGCTGTCAAACAGCCGCGCGGTCGTCTTGCCGACAGCCAGTTCATTTCGGCCCGGCGAGCGTGCCCAGACGTTGGCACCGATATCGAATCGGTATTTCGCCTCCGAGAAGTTGTTCGCCGGGTCGTAAACCTTGGTTGGGTAGGCAAAGCTGTTTCGGTTCACGTCGTCATTAAATGCGTCCGAATACTCGAAGCGAACCTTCCGGTTCAACGGATCGAGCCTTGAGACGACCGAGCCGGCGATGTCGTATCGCGTCTTTGTGGTGACGGCCGCCGTTTGCGAGTCCACATCATGGCGAGTGATTGATGTCAGATTGCCGCGGCCGGCAACGAACGACGAGCCGAAGTTCGCAGTGTCATGCCGGATTGGCGAGATCACCTGATTGGTCTCGAAGGTGAAGTCCTCTTCGTCGAATCCGTAGGTCAGCTTTGAGGCTAGCTTGAGCGAGTTCGTTAGGTCGTTCCAGCCGTAGGTACTTGTCTCGGTTGGAAGGCCGATTATTCTCCGGTCGAGATAAGTGCTCGAGAGGTTGTAGTCGGTTCGCTGTTCTTTAATTGGGTATGTGCCCGTATGGTCATAGACCTTAACCTTGCTGACCAGCCCGAAGATGGCCGTGTCCGTATCCTCATACTCAAGGTACTCGACCGTTGTCCGCTTCGTATTTGCGTCGTCCCCGATCCTCGTTTCAACAACGCGGGGGTTCATCTGCTCACTCGCATTTACATCGTCCTGCGTCCAATTGGTCCACGACCAACGCTGGCGGTCGACCGTACCGCCCTCAACCGGTTTGGCATGGTCCTCGGATGCAAGCGGAAGCCCTTCCTGCCAGCCCGTTTCGCCGATCCAGGTCTTAGTTACGGAGGCGTAAGGATCGTTGTCCAGTTCGGCCTCGATCAGCAGGCCGGTGCCCGAAATGCTCCCCGGGAGCGAAAAGCTGCTGTTCGGGGTTCTCTCAAAGGTCACTTTCGTTTCATTCCCGCCATTAAAGTTCTGGACCCACGAATTCGTTTCAGTAAAGCGGGGAACGTCCGTCTGATCCGCTGCCGGCGACTGAAGATCCGATCTTACATGGTTCAGCAAAGTATCGTCGGCCGCAAAGTTTTCGACCTTCCAAACCTGTGCGTAGTTGTTGTAATGAAAGACTGTGAAGCTGTCGTCCGGATAGACGACCCGATGAAGGGCCTTGACGGGCCAGCCGTTCGGAGGTCCGGCGACGGCGAGACCGTCAGCAAAGTCAGTATTCGGGTAAATGGTCGTGTACTCGAACTCGGCCCAGTTGTGTGTCGTCGCCGCGTATTCTCCGTTATTCGTTTTCCAGGACTGCGAGATCGATGTCGGGAAAAGCTCGGAATCGTAGTTGACGTCGATCTCGCGCCCGAGCGTATCGGTAATGGTCCTCAAAAGCCCAAGCTCATCATGTTCGATCTCGATGTAGTTGCCGCTGCGGTCCTTGATCTCGGTGCAGCGGAACGCCCCGCCCGCCCAGACAAACTTCATTACCGAACCGTCCGTGCCGCGGAGGGTCAGTTTGACGTCATCGACCGGGATGTTCGGGTCGGGAGCGGCATCTGCTTCGAGCTGAAGATACGATGAGTCCGTCGTTTCAAAATTCTTTGTGACGCCGCTCTGCTTGAACTCGACACGGCCGCCCGAGGGCGTGACCATCACGTATGCCCAATATGGATCATTCGCGATCCCTCCTGGGACGAAATATGCGGGCTCGATGGTCGGGAAGCCGAGCCGAAATCCCGGGCTGACATTGTCCACATTGGTGTCGAAATAAAGCGTGTCGTTTTCCTTCGTCCAGACAAGAGAGTTGTAGCTTAGGCCGAGTCCGACATCTAGGCCGGCACGCCCGGGGAGCCCGACCAGCGAGCGGCCCCATGCGAAATTCTGCGAGTAGAGGTCGGTGCCGCCGGTCGCGTTTCGCGGTTTGAGACGTTCCTTCGCTAACTCATACGGTGCCAAGCTCCCGCCGACCTGCTTGACGTATGCCGATGCGACCGCAACATCCCCGGCAACGCCGACGCCGTAGTTCGCAGTAGATGAGTCGTAGCTCTTGCGAATGTGCCAAACACCGGTCGATGGCCGCCAAATGGCAAAATCCGCTTTGCCATCCCCGTCATAATCGGCTGGGACCGGCTGGTCCGCATAGTTACCCCACCCTTGGATGATGTTGTTCGCATAACCCCCAATGCTTTTCAGCACGTACCAGGTGCCGGTGGAGGGCCGGAAAACGGCCGGATCGGTCTTGCCGTCACCATCAAAATCAGCTGGTACCGCGACGTCAGTCGAAGCTCCCCATTGAAGAGACATCAGGCCCGCTGTGCTTCCTTGGATCCACCAGTATCCGGTCGAGGGGCGGTAAACGGCGATATCAGCCTTCCCGTCACCATCGAAATCGCCCGACACGGGTACATCGCCCGATTGCCCGAATTGGGTAGTGACCGTGTTGGTCGTCGAACTTTCACGGACGTACCAAGTGCTGTTGGACGGCCTGAAGACCGTTGCGTCATCCTTGCCGTCACCTTCAAAGTCTCCGACCATCGGGATATCGCCGGACTGGCCGAAGGAGAACGTAACCGTTTGGCTGTTCGAGCTTTGTTTGATGGTCCATGTGCCCGCGTCGAAGCTGGCCGGATCTGTGGAGCCATCGCCGTCAAAGTCGCCCGGGGCCGCCTTGGCCGAAGATGAACCTATCTGATGATCGACGAAGCTGCCGTTCGAACTCTGCCTGATCCTGTAGCTTGCGGCCGCCGAGTTCCAACGTCCAGGATCGGCAATCCCGTCACCGTCAAAATCGAAATCGACAACCGCTGCCGGCTGCGGAGGTGTGGAGATCTCGGTCTTCCCTGACTCGATCTCGGACGCGTCCTCAACAAGGCCGCGAACCTCTTCCGCCTTGCCGCGAAGGGCGACGAGCATCCCCGTAAAGGTACCAACGATCTGCTCCGAAAATGAGAGCGACATCTTTTGACCGATGACGAACGGCTCTGGCGTCCGGTCAAAGTTGAGCACGGGCGTTAGCCGATTTTGTCCGGTTGGGCCAAAAGCCTCCGACAGTATTGGCACCGCGAAAACAGGAACCGTGTTAGATAGAAGGGCGATCAAAAGCAGGGCCGAGGCCGACTTTCGGACAAAAGACACGGGTAGCGTAGTTGGGCGACGTTGGGCAGAAAATGTTCTCAGCATTGGGGAAATCTCCTATACAAGCCCGCTCAGGGAATTGCAGTTAAGGCCATTCTACGGAGAGGCCGCAGAAAAAAGTTAAGAGTTGAAAGAACTTAACATTAGGATTTAAAATAAGTCAAGAGTTTTTTTCACAAGAGAAGCAAGGTCGTTTTGGTCGGATCTACACATGATTCGATGGTGCTCTTTCCGTCCGCCCGGATCTCGGCAACCCTCGTGACGGTCTATTATCGTGTATCGGCAAAAACACCGAACTATTCCGTCTATCAGTCGAATACTACTGAAATATTGATAGATTCTTTTTGCTCCTCGGGGCGGCCTTTCGACCGGGTATTTCCACACCTCCTCACGCGAGACGCAAAAAGACTCATCATATGTAAAGGGACATTCGCTGTCTCTCTGTTCGTGTTATATTTGCGATTCTTATGACGATCCAGTCGGGCAGTGAACGAACACAAAGCAAATCTCGTGTTCACATTCGATCGATCAAACGGCTTCAAGACGTTCACAAAGAGGTCAGCTCCGGATCCTTCCCTAGTGTCAGTCGGCTCGCTGACATGCTCGAAGTGAATCAACGAACGATAAAGCGCGATATCGCATTCCTTAAAGACTCCTTGGGTGCTCCGATCAGATACAGCCGCGTGAAGCTTGGCTACTATTATTCAGGTAAGGGGTGGTCGCTTCCGTTGCAACGTCTCTCTGAGGGTGAACTACTTGCGTTCTTCATTGCAGAGAACGCTCTTAAACTGCTCGGACAGTCCGACCAGGCCGACAAACTCGCTAAAGCACTATCGAAGTTGGTCGTTCTCTTGCCGGATGAGGTAAGCGTAAATCTTGGGATGCTAACAAAATCAGTAAATTTTGAAGAACGCCCCATCGTCGTGGTCAATCCAATGATGTTGCAACGCATTACTGAGGCTGCAGTTGCCGGCGAACGCTTAGAATTCACTTACTTTTCGCCTTACAAGCAAGAGACGTCGCGACGAACAGCCGACGTTCACCTCGTACACAATTATGCCGGAGACTGGTATGCGATCTCCTATGACCACGGGGCGAAAGATTTCCGAGATTTTCATATTGGAAGAATGACCGACGTTCGCGGGACCGGCAAATTTTTCGAGCCGCAAAAGAACTGGAATAAGGAGCAGTATCTGAGGCGGGGTTTTTCAATGACCCGCGGTGGCAGGTTGTGTAGAGTCTCGATCTTGTTCGATAAGTACCAGGCCCAGTGGATGCGCGAGCGGCAGAAGATTCATCCGGACGAAATACGTGAAGAACTTCCTGATGGGTCATTGCGCCTTTCGTTCAAGACCGGCGAATCTGGCCTGGAGGCAGTAGCGAGATTCTGTCTGCAGTACGCCGGACATTGTATCGCCGAATCGCCAAACAAGCTGAAGGAGATCATTCGAGAAAGATTACAGAATGCGTCTCGTCAATATAGCCGCTCCTAAGTATCCTATGACCGCACACGACAACCTAGATCGATTTTGGGCAAAGACTACTCACGACAAAGAGAATCTTCAGAATGCATTTCATCCGTTGATTTGCCATATGATCGACGTCGCCTGCGTTACCGAAGCGATGTGGAAAGGCTCGTTGCCGGATGTGACGAAACGAAGGCTTGCGAAGCCGTTCGGCCTGCAAGACGATCTGGCACGAGCAGGCAAGATAATCGCGTGGCTCGCCGGTCTTCATGACCTCGGAAAGTGCTCGCCGCCGTTTGCACTTCGGGGAATGTATAAGCCGGAGACCGATCAGACGCGTCGGCTTTTTGATCTCTACGTAGAAACCGATTTGTACTGTACATCATGTTCGACCGCTCACGAGGTGCCGCACGGATTTGTAACCTCGATGACCCTGCCGAAAACACTTGAGGAAGAGTTCGGGTTTCCTGGAAAGCTTGCACGTGAATATTCCGAGCTTATAGGCGGACACCACGGCATTTTTGCCGCTTCGGCTGACATAGATCGAATTAAGAGAAAACCTACTATTGAAGCCCTGGGCGGTCAGGCGTGGGAAGACGCAAGAAGACAACTCGTCAACAAATTAGGCGATCTTCTCAGCATTGATCTGACTGATCTCAGGTTTGACGAAAAGGCACTGGATCGAGCGACAGGGATGATATTCGCCGGACTTGTTTCGGTCGCTGACTGGATAGGTTCAGATACGAATTTTTTCAAGAGTCGTATCCATGATTCGACAAAGCCAATTGAATTCAGCACAGACGACTATCTTGGTGTTGCGAGCGAATCGGCTGACAACGCACTCGGCAAACTTGGATGGGACAAATGGCCGCGTGAAACAGAAAAGAGGTCATTCGGTGAGCTATTCGATTTCATCAAAGACAAACGCGATCTTCAGCAAAAAGCGATCGATATAGCTGAGTCGATCACATCTCCGGGCGTCTTTATCATTGAGGCTCCGATGGGTGAAGGCAAAACGGAAGCCGCGATGTATCTTGCCGACACGATCAACGCCAACGTTGGAACTCGCGGAATCTATTTCGCTCTACCGACAATGGCGACGAGCGATCAAATGTTTGGCCGCGTCGCGAAGTTCCTGGGAGGTCGATTTAAGGGTTCCGGCCAGTTCGTCAATCTGATGCTCCAGCATGGCCATGCATCGCTATCGGATGAATTTGTTGACAACGTCGAAAACTTTCGCAACATTCAGCAAAATCTTAAAAATCTCTATTCCGATGAAAAAGACCACGACGAGAGAACGCCAGACAACGCCAACGTCGCGGCTGCCGAATGGTTTACCTACAAAAAACGCGGACTGCTGGCACCTTTCGGAGTCGGCACGATCGATCAGATTCTTTTTGCCGCGTTGCAGACAAAACATGTCTTCGTTCGGCTTTTCGGCCTTGCACACAAAACGGTGATCATCGATGAGGTCCACGCCTACGACGCGTACATGTCCACACTGCTCGAACGCCTACTTGAGTGGCTTGCGGCATTAGGCTCGCCGGTTGTCATCCTAAGCGCAACGTTGCCGAAGCATCGTCGCGACGCTCTGATCCGAGCGTATCTAAAAGGCTTGGGGCAGAAGTTTCGTACTGAAATGCCAGTCGCTCAGGGAAACGACGTATATCCGCGAATTTCTTACGCTGTCAATGGTACTCACTACAAGGCATTTGACGTGCGACATCTGGAAACATCTCACGAAAATGAACGCACGCTGAACATTGAATGGAAGGATGAAGAGAGCTTTGTTGAAGAGCTTAAAATGAAGCTCAAGTTTGGCGGTTGCATGGCGATCATTTGCAACACGGTCGCCCGAGCTCAGGACATCTATGACAGGTTGAACGACGATGAGTTTTTCAGAGGCAATGCTAGCGACGGAAAACCGAAGTTAGCGCTGCTGCACGCACGTTTTCGTTTCATTGATCGACAAAAACGCGAGAAGGGTACGCTACTGAGATTTGGTAAAGCTGGTTCGACGGTCTCCTTTACAGAGAATGGCCGCAAAGTCGATCACGGGGTTGTGAGGCCCAACGTTGCTGTTCTCATTTCTACGCAGATCATCGAACAGTCTCTTGATCTGGACTTCGACATAATGATCAGCGAACTCGCTCCGGTCGATCTTCTGCTCCAACGATCCGGACGACTTCAACGCCATGACCGCGAATCAGATAAGGTAAGCGAAGAGAGCAAACGCCCAATCACTTTCCGGGATGACGCGACGGGAGGCAAAAGCCCATTGCTCTGGATACTCAAACCGCCGCTGGACGCGGACGGTGCTCTAAAACTGATCGCCGACGGCAAGCAGCAAGGCCTGCCCGACTTCGGCACGACCGGCCTCATCTACGACCGCTACATCCTGCTTCGAACTTGTCTGAAGTTGCGATGTTTAGAAACGATCAGCGTTCCTGAACAAATCGAAACTCTTATTGAAGCCGTCTATGGTCAGGATCACATTGCATCACAAGTAACAGATCTCGAAGCCGGGCTTCTTAATTCAACACGGGAACAGTACGAATTTGATCTGCTCAACGAAAAAGGGCAGGCTCAGAGCCGCCATATCAATCATCCTCATTATCAAGGCGAGCTCGCCGATCTAATGCTCTTTGCCCGTGAAGAGGAATCACCCGAACTTCATCCGGACAGTCAGGCAATGACACGGCTGATTGAACCAACCGCCCAGGTTGCCTGTCTATGGGTTAAGGACGAAGAGATCTTTGTCGATGAGAACCATAAAATGCGTGTAGATCTTAATCAGCGTCCCGGCCGCGAAATCGAAAAGGCAATTGTTCTGAATTCGGTCTCTATTTCATCGCGGGCTGTCGTTTTCAGTCTATTCAAGGAAGAAGTTCCTGTTGGCTGGAAAAAGTCGCCGCTTCTTCGCCGACACAGAGTTTTGAAATTTGGCCAGGACCGCAAATGCGAAATGTTTGGCCGTGTATTTGAACTACATCCTGAAAAAGGGCTGCTAATCAGCAAAAAGGAGGAAAACTAAATGCCAAAATTCAACTTGATAGACGAACCGTGGATACCGAGTATTACGGCAGACGGACCGCGACAAATGTCGCTAGTCGATGTCCTGACCGAAGCTCATAACATCCGCGAACTTGTCGGCGATTCGCCTCCCGTGACCATTGCTTTGCACCGATTGCTTTTAGCGCTCCTGCATCGCATCAATCATGGGCCGCAAGACGCTGATGAATGGAACGAAATCTACTTAGCAGCGAAATTTGATGCCGAAAAGATACGAACCTATTTCGACGAGTTTCATGACCGGTTCGATCTTTTTCACGAAAAATACCCGTTCTATCAAACGCCGAGCGTGCGGGAAAAGGTGAAAGATGGTGCCGTCATCAAGCTCTATTTTCACAGCGGCAATAACGCAACACTCTTTGATCACACTTCCACGACCAATCCCAAATCGCTTTCGGCGGCTGAGGCGGCGCGGCTCGTCGTTATGATCCAGGCCTTCGATACCGGCGGGCAGATTACCGGAGATGACGGTGCCGATTCAGCTAGGGCAGCACCGCTAATTCAGACCGCGGTTGCCTTGATCCGTGGCGAGACGCTTTTTGAAACGCTAATGCTCAATCTGCACCGATACTGCGGTGAAGACGGTGCGCCGTTTGTGTTCGATCAAGATGAAGATCGTCCCGCTTGGGAACGCGACGGACCGACGATCAGAGGCAGTCGTTTGCCCGATGGGCCTATCGATCTACTCACCTGGCAGTCTCGCCGCGTCGCACTCGAATTGGAACAGGACGAAAATGGAAAGCCTATCGTCCGGAAAGCAGTGGTGATGGCCGGACTTTCATTCCCGGAGGGAATGGAGGTACACACCAAGGAAACAATGATGGCTTTCAGGAAGAACAAAGAAGGAAAGACTTACGCTGTCGGCTTCAGCGAAAGCCGCGACCTTTGGCGAAACAGTTTATCACTTCTGAATATGGCAGATGCTTTCGGATCCCGCCCGCGGATGTTTGACTGGCTCAGCCAGCTGCAAAGAAACGGCTTTGTCACACAAACGCAGCTGCCAGTCGACTTCTGCGGTATTGCTGCGGACAAGGCAAAACTTCTTTTTTGGAGCCTTGAGCGATTCGAACTGCCTGTCGATTATCTGAACGACAGCGAAGTGACAAAGGATCTCGGGACGTGTCTCGAGTTTTCCGAAGCGATCGGTTCTGCACTTCGTTATGGAGTGAAAATGCTTGCGGACAAGCTCGAAACACAGCGGGAAAGTTTTTCAACCGAAGCGAACTTCTGGTCTCGGATGGAGATGCGATTTCATCGTCTGCTTGGTGATTTGCCGGAAAAACGTGAGGCCGAAATGGTCTCATGGTTTCGCGATACGCAGCGGACGGCAAAGGACGCTCTTCGCGATACCGTAAACGGCCTTAGCGGTTCGGCCGCAGAGAACAAGGCGGCGGTCGCGGCTGAGAATGCGATGCACGCCGCGATCAATAAGGCAGTTGGAACGAAGGCAACAGAATGGGCGAAGTATCTACCGGAGAGATTTGAAGCAAAAGGAGGAGGTAGTCAATGAAAGAAACAGCAACTCAAACAACTGAACAAAGACCTGAGAGCGGGCTGATCGCATATCTGAAAGGCCTTGCGAGAAATCAAGATCGGGCTGCATTAGCACATCTTCGCCGCGGTCTTGGCCGCAAGCCCGGCGACACGATGGAGATGTACCCATACGTCGGAAAATTTGCAGGTGAGGAAACCGGCTGGGCCTATGAACGCGCCGTATTTCTGACGTCCGCACTTTTTGCCGATTACCACGATGCGTCGCAGAACGCTGGCGATCTCGGGAGTTCGGTAAAGCAGATGTCAGAGAATTCAGACAGCATCGAGCGCCGCTTTGTCGCTTTGCTTGATGCGGATGCTGAGGATTTGCACTACTACCTGCGGCAGATGATCGGTCTGCTAAAGGCAAATAGTATCGCCGTCAACTGGGAACAGCTCTTCAAAGACATTCGTAGCTGGTCGCACGATAGCCGCTTTGTTCAGCGCAAATGGGCGCGTTCTTTTTGGGGCAGTAAGGATACAAAAGCAGCCCGAGAATCAGAAACAACAGGAGGAAACGAATAATGATCTTAGAACTACACCTTATACAAAATTTCGCACCGTCAAACCTAAACCGCAGCGATACAGGCTCGCCTAAAGACTGTACATTCGGCGGCGTCCGCCGTGCCCGCATCTCAAGCCAATGCTTCAAGCGAGCAATGCGAACCTATTTCCGCAATAAGTTCGAAAAGCCGGAGAACCTTGCTGAACGCTCAACGCGATTGATCGAGAATATTGCGCAGCGTCTCGTTGCAAAAAGTCATGACGAAGAACAATCGAGAAAGGCAGTGCTCGCCGCAATCACCTGTATCGGTCTCAAAGCCTCCAAAAAAGACACCGCAAAGACGGAGTATTTGCTCTTTATGGGCCGTGACGAGTTAGAAAGGATCGCATCTGTGTGTGAGGACCATTTCGAAGAGCTGGCGAATGAAAAGCCTTCGGATGGGACCAAGAAGGCTGTTAAGAAAGCACTAATGGATTTAATGAATGAAGGCAAGGCGGCAGACCTCGGCCTGTTCGGTCGAATGCTCGCCGACCTTCCAGAGCGCAATCGCGACGCGGCATCTCAGGTGGCTCATGCGATTTCGACCCATAAGGTCGGGCTTGAGTTCGATTTCTTTACCGCCGTCGACGATCTGCGGCCCGAAGACACTTCTGGCAGCGACCATCTCGGAACCATCGAGTTCAATTCTGCGTGCTTCTATCGCTACGCAAACGTCAACATCGACAAGCTTCAGGAGAACCTGCAGAAAGACGAAGAGCTTACACGCGCCACAGTTGCAGCATATATCCGGGCGGCGGTCGAAGCACTGCCGACTGGTAAACAGAACTCATTCGCAACGCACGAAAAGCCCTCGCTCGTTTTCGCAGTGGTTCGCGATTCGGGAATGATGTCGCTCGCCAATGCATTCGAAAAGCCGGTCCACGATCCGAAGGGCGGCCTCGTCGATGAATCCGTAAAACGCCTCGCCGAGCACTACTCTAGGCTAGCAGGCGTGTATGGAGATGACGCAGCTTCGCGGGTCTTTATCACGACAGGCGATGCCGACAGAGCCGCTGCACTGGGTGAAAACGTGGGTAGTTTCGATGCACTTTTGGACCGAACTATGTCCGCGATCTTTAATGGCAAGGAGGGCTAATCAATGTCTCATATCTTGTTTATGCGTCTTGCCGGGCCGATGCAGTCGTGGGGTACAATGTCCCGCTTCACCCGTCGCGACACCGGCAAGGAGCCTTCGAAATCCGGCGTCATCGGTCTCATCTGTGCAGCGATGGGCATCGACCGCGAGGACGACACTAACGCCGATCTGCAAAAATTGGTTCAAGCGAAACTCGGTATTCGCGTACTTCGCGGGGGCGAGATCCAGAGCGATTATCACACCGCGAGCAACATCGCCAAAGCCGATGGCGGCACGAAACAAACTGAGCTTTCAACGCGGTTTTATCTTTCCGACGCCGACTTCTTAGCAGCTTTGGAATCGGAGGACCGGCCGGTTCTGGAGCGCGTTAACGCGGCGTTGAAAAGGCCCGTTTGGCAGCTCTTTCTCGGGCGCAAGGCGTTCGTGCCTTCGTTGCCTGTTTTTGTTCCTGACGACGCGGCAATAATTGAGAGTTCGAGTGGTCTTAAAGCCATGCTTGAATCACCCGACCTTTTGACCCGAATCGGCATCGACCCAAATGCGAAGCGCTGGGACGCGGAGCAGCGGCTTGTGATCGAATCGGACGCCGGCAGCGAGATCCGTCAGGACGTACCGCTTTCCTTCGCAGACCGGCGCTTCACAATTCGCCGTGTCGCTACATCATTCATTTATGAAAAAGGAGATGAGAGACATGCAACTCTATCTTAGCAGGCTTTGCCTGGACCATCGTTCTCGGGCTGTGATGAAGGACGTCACTGACCCGCGTATGCTTCATCGCACGATCTCAGGCTGTTTTGATTCGATCGAAGGCCAAAACGATCTTTCGCATCATGAGCGTAAAACTCCGCGAAATACGTTCAATATTCTTCATCGTCTTGAACGCCAACATGATCGATTCGTGCTCTATGTTCAGTCGACCACAGAACCAGACTGGTCGCGGCTGACGCCAGGCTATGCGGATCGCATTGATATAAAGCCCGTCGACCGTCTTTACTCCAACATCGTCAGCGGCACGCGTCTCGTATTCCGGCTTGCAGCCAATCCTACGAAACGAGCGGGAAAGCACGACGAGGGCCACGCCAAATTCAGCGACAAGAAACGCCGCCGAATCGATATACGCGATGAGGAAGGCCGAATTCGCTGGCTCGAACGGAAAGGCTCTCAATGCGGGTTCTCCGTTTGTCGCGTTAGCTCTCAGACTGAAGTTGCGTCGGTTAACGCATCGCCAAGGCCAAGCTCCAAGTTCCGCCACGAAACAGGTTGGGTAACGCTCGGTTCGGCGATCTTCGACGGTGTGCTTGAGGTGAAAGACCCAGACACATTCCGGGCAGCCATTACGGCGGGTATCGGTACCGGAAAAGCATATGGTTTCGGCCTTCTCTCGATCGCTCCCGAACGCTGAAGGTCACAGATGATCGGTTAGCGTTATACGTTTCAGAACGGCGGGCTCAAGTGCCCGCCCTTTTCAATAAAAACTATGAAACTAAAGGACCTTGCAACACTTCCGAAAGTTCGTGATAGCTATAGCTATCTTTACGTTGAGCATTGTCGTATTGAGCAGGATGCAAAAGCAATAGCTTTTTTCGACGTTGAGGGGAAAACGAGTGTCCCTTGTGCAAATCTATCTCTTTTGCTTGTCGGCCCGGGTTCGACGATCACCCATTCGGCCGTGAAGGCTCTCGCAGATAACGGTTGCCTTGTGATGTGGTCAGGCGAAGGCGCAGTTCGGTTCTACGCTATGGGGCTTGGCGAAACGCGAGGCAGCCGACGGCTTCTCCGGCAGGCCTATCTTAGCTCACTTCCGACACTGCGGCTGCGAGTGGTCAGGCGAATGTACGAGATGAGATTCGCCGAAGAGCTCCCCGAAGATCTCTCGCTTCAACAGATTCGCGGCCGCGAAGGTGTCCGAGTCCGGACCTCGTACTCGCGAGCCTCAGCGGAGACCGGGGTTCCGTGGCTCGGGCGGTCATACAACAAAGATTCGTGGTTTGACGCCGATCCGGTCAATCGGGCCCTCTCATCGGCCAATAGTTGCCTTTACGGCATTTGTCACGCGGCCATTGTCTCAGCCGGTTACTCGCCCGCTCTCGGCTTTATCCATACGGGTCGCATGCTTTCCTTTGTCTACGACATCGCAGATCTTTATAAGGCGGACATTACGATCCCACTCGCGTTTGAGATAGTAAAAGAATCTGCTGATGACATCGAGCGACGAATCCGCCATCGTCTGCGCGATGCTTTTCATGAAACACGCTTTCTCTCGCGTATTATTCCCGACATAGAGCACGCGCTCGACATTCGCACTGATGATGCCGAGGTACAATTCGACTCCGTGGATTTTGCCCCTGGAGGGCTATGGGATGGCGTTGACAGCTCCGTCCCTGGCGGCTTCAACTATGCGGAAGAAAAACCGAGCGACCCCGACGATGAGGAGGCGATACCACAATGATCGTTCTGCTGATGGAGAAAGTGCCCGTCTCGCTCCGAGGCGAAGTAACACGATGGATGATCGAACTAAAGCCGGGCGTCTTCGCCGGAAACCTTTCCGCAATGGTACGCGATAAACTCTGGGACCACATCTGCAGCAAAACTGGAAGCGGGGCGGCGACAATGTTGCATAGTGCCGCGAATGAACAGGGCTATACCGTTAGAATGCACGGTGCGACTTCTCGAAAGATCAGATCCTTCGATGGCCTTGCTCTCGTAACAATCCCGAACAAGAAAGCCACCGAATCATACTAGCCGAGTCACCGAGACACTTAGCTTGCGAAAAAGACGCCAAACATAGTATTTTCCAAGTGCTGTCTCCACGCACGTGGAGATGAACCTGTAAAATTGCAAATGCCGGTCGTGGGCCATTAGCTGTCTCCACGCACGTGGAGATGAACCGGTTGCGGCCGGAAGAGTTGGCCATTTCGACCTGCTGTCTCCACGCACGTGGAGATGAACCATTTTGATGAGCGTGCCCGTGCCTGGATCGAATCAGCTGTCTCCACGCACGTGGAGATGAACCGGACGTCAAGCTCCGCAAGAAGGCCCGCGGCATGCTGTCTCCACGCACGTGGAGATGAACCGTGAGTCGGCGTCTGGCCCGCTCCGCTTTAGTGGCTGTCTCCACGCACGTGGAGATGAACCTTCCTGCTCTACGACTGGACCGGGCAGGAGCTTGCTGTCTCCACGCACGTGGAGATGAACCTTCGAAATATCGCTCTGCAGAGAGCGGCCGGAGGCTGTCTCCACGCACGTGGAGATGAACCGCTAGAGAATGAACCGTTACTACTCAACGAGGCGCTGTCTCCACGCACGTGGAGATGAACCGAGACGGCGAAAGCGAAGGCCGAGCGTGAGGCGGCTGTCTCCACGCACGTGGAGATGAACCTTCTCGCTTCAAACTGATCTGAATGATGCCGTCGCTGTCTCCACGCACGTGGAGATGAACCTTTCGCCGAGGTCGTAGGCTTCGATGCCGCCGTGCTGTCTCCACGCACGTGGAGATGAACCGGTTCGAGGTCGCGGGTTCTCCTTTGCCCGCTAGCTGTCTCCACGCACGTGGAGATGAACCGCCATTGGACGCACGCCTATATTTAATCAGTTAGCTGTCTCCACGCACGTGGAGATGAACCGATATAACTTTATCCGATAGTGCAATAACGGGAGCTGTCTCCACGCACGTGGAGATGAACCTACCGCTCGAAGTCGAAGCCGTACTCAACTGCCGCTGTCTCCACGCACGTGGAGATGAACCGATGATGGTTAGTAAGCGAATCATTTGTATCTCGCTGTCTCCACGCACGTGGAGATGAACCGATCACACGTCGCACTACGCCATTAACGGCTACGCTGTCTCCACGCACGTGGAGATGAACCTATGCGTCACCGGGCGGCGAAGGCTAACAAGCTGCTGTCTCCACGCACGTGGAGATGAACCGCCCGCAAGTTGATGACGATCATTCCGCCGTATGCTGTCTCCACGCACGTGGAGATGAACCGATGCCTAAGTCTTTGATCGCCGTTGCCGAAAAGCTGTCTCCACGCACGTGGAGATGAACCTTATCTGCTGAATCATCGAACGGAAGCCCTCAGGCTGTCTCCACGCACGTGGAGATGAACCTATCGCCAACGAAGCGTTGATGGTCTCCGGCCCGCTGTCTCCACGCACGTGGAGATGAACCGAATTCGCCCGAGGTCGAGCGGGAGCTTAGAAAGCTGTCTCCACGCACGTGGAGATGAACCGTTTCCGCCAACAGAAAAACCCGTTGACACTTCGCTGTCTCCACGCACGTGGAGATGAACCGGCAGGGAACTCAAAAGCGATTGGACTGTGAAAGCTGTCTCCACGCACGTGGAGATGAACCGCCTGCACCAAAGAAAAAGGCATCCACGAAGCGGCTGTCTCCACGCACGTGGAGATGAACCGGCAGATGTCACGCCGGAGTCACACGAGCAAGCGCTGTCTCCACGCACGTGGAGATGAACCTCGAGCAAGATAGCATTTGGCAGAGTATCGAGCGCTGTCTCCACGCACGTGGAGATGAACCGAAATGGAGCGATTTACAACTACCTACGCAGGTGCTGTCTCCACGCACGTGGAGATGAACCGCTCGCGACCGTTCCTTGCCCCGCAACAGGAACGCTGTCTCCACGCACGTGGAGATGAACCGCACGTATCAACTTCTCGCACGGCTTGCACCTGGCTGTCTCCACGCACGTGGAGATGAACCGCCCTGCTCCCCGGATACGCCCGGCAATGCTGCGCTGTCTCCACGCACGTGGAGATGAACCGGCGAGCAAAGAAACAAGCGTGGCAGTGGGTCAGCTGTCTCCACGCACGTGGAGATGAACCGGCAGATGCCCAACGGATCGCCGGGGCGATTCAGCTGTCTCCACGCACGTGGAGATGAACCTTCTTGTCTGTATCGAAGAACTCTTTACCCGCAGCTGTCTCCACGCACGTGGAGATGAACCGAATAGGAGATTGATCTGGTAACGGCTCTAGCTGCTGTCTCCACGCACGTGGAGATGAACCGATCGGGAAATATTCCAGCGGCCGCTAGAGGCGGCTGTCTCCACGCACGTGGAGATGAACCGTCAGATTCGGAACCGGCGTCGCCGAGATCCGCGCTGTCTCCACGCACGTGGAGATGAACCGCTTTAGCGAGAGATCAAGACCGGCCGCCGTATGCTGTCTCCACGCACGTGGAGATGAACCGCCGCTCTCGGCGTGAAAGCGGCTGAAAGCGGAGCTGTCTCCACGCACGTGGAGATGAACCGGAAGTATTTTCCGGCGTCGAGATCTCGCCACAGCTGTCTCCACGCACGTGGAGATGAACCGACACCGGGGTCGGCACGACCGCATCTCCGCTGGCTGTCTCCACGCACGTGGAGATGAACCGGGGCGGCAAACCGGTCGCTGGAAGCCGGACACGCTGTCTCCACGCACGTGGAGATGAACCTTCAATGCAAAGCTCGGCGAGGCCAACGGCGGAGCTGTCTCCACGCACGTGGAGATGAACCGACTCTTGGGCGGTCGAACTTTTCTCCACGAACGCTGTCTCCACGCACGTGGAGATGAACCTGAAAGGCCTGACCCAAAAACAGAAAAACGAGAGCTGTCTCCACGCACGTGGAGATGAACCGCAGGCGAAGCTATCGGCCCCGAACCGAAACTCGCTGTCTCCACGCACGTGGAGATGAACCTTGCGGCGGGCGAGATGGAGTTCGAGTTTGAAGGCTGTCTCCACGCACGTGGAGATGAACCTGCGGAAGCCGAAATCGCCTGAGACTATTGCCAGCTGTCTCCACGCACGTGGAGATGAACCGTTCAGCAAGGACAACATCTGCTTTGCCTTTGCGCTGTCTCCACGCACGTGGAGATGAACCTATCGGCATCCTCGGCCTTCACCGTCGCGTCGAGCTGTCTCCACGCACGTGGAGATGAACCGGTTTTCCGGGTGCAATGTGCGGCGATCGACTCGCTGTCTCCACGCACGTGGAGATGAACCGATCGCCAAGCCCGCCGACCTGACCGCCGAGGTGCTGTCTCCACGCACGTGGAGATGAACCGTCCGGTGCACCGCTGCTCGCCGACCACGATCCGCTGTCTCCACGCACGTGGAGATGAACCGGTTAGGGGGGCCACCGCGACAGCGGGGGCGGGGCTGTCTCCACGCACGTGGAGATGAACCTGATCACAAAGTCTCTACACTCATCAAGCATTCGCTGTCTCCACGCACGTGGAGATGAACCGCCGCCAATTGTTCGCAATGCAAGCGTGCGGAGGCTGTCTCCACGCACGTGGAGATGAACCGTTGGCTAAGAGATTTTGGCAAGTGAGGGAGCGCTGTCTCCACGCACGTGGAGATGAACCGGTAGTGCGGCGGTGTGGGAATGTTTCCGTTTCGCTGTCTCCACGCACGTGGAGATGAACCTATTGATGATCCTTTTGTTGCCAGGATGGCCGAGCTGTCTCCACGCACGTGGAGATGAACCTGAACCAGAACGCCGATATCAGCAAGCACCTCGGCTGTCTCCACGCACGTGGAGATGAACCTATTGCGTATCTGTTCATCACGGATCTCCCGAAGCTGTCTCCACGCACGTGGAGATGAACCGCTCAACTGTCATAGTGGTTTAGTCGAGGCCATGCTGTCTCCACGCACGTGGAGATGAACCTATAACTATCATTTGGTTGCGACATGGTTACTCGCTGTCTCCACGCACGTGGAGATGAACCGATCGTTCCCGGCGGATGATCTTGGTCTCGGGTGCTGTCTCCACGCACGTGGAGATGAACCTCAACCGCACAAGCAGCAGATGCTGTGGGTAACGCTGTCTCCACGCACGTGGAGATGAACCGTTCGCTGAAATGGCTCGCAAGCAGGCTCAGGAGCTGTCTCCACGCACGTGGAGATGAACCTGCTGAAATCATTTTTCTAACTGCTTTCGTATCGCTGTCTCCACGCACGTGGAGATGAACCGAACTGATCCTTCGCAATTTCCGGCAAGGCTGGGCTGTCTCCACGCACGTGGAGATGAACCGTATCGACCTCGAGTACCGGTTACGGCCGACAAGCTGTCTCCACGCACGTGGAGATGAACCGGTGCTCTTGCTCAGCCAGGAGCTCGGCGAAAAGCTGTCTCCACGCACGTGGAGATGAACCGAACACGGCGGGAGCGGCAACGGTTCGACCACCGCTGTCTCCACGCACGTGGAGATGAACCGCGGCTGCCCTCGTGCATTATCAAGTACCGCACGCTGTCTCCACGCACGTGGAGATGAACCGAAATAGCGGCAGCAGCAGCGTGGTACGCATCAGCTGTCTCCACGCACGTGGAGATGAACCGATAACTTTCGACGGGATTAGAAAAGAGTCAAGCTGTCTCCACGCACGTGGAGATGAACCGGCTGGGCACCACAGCACGACGATAAACACGACGCTGTCTCCACGCACGTGGAGATGAACCGAGCCGCCGCCCGCCCACGTTAGGGCATCTGCCGCTGTCTCCACGCACGTGGAGATGAACCGCCCGCGGCCGTCAGGTCATGGACTATCTCGAGGCTGTCTCCACGCACGTGGAGATGAACCGCTCAAATCCGTCCTCACCTCAATGCAGCAGGAGCTGTCTCCACGCACGTGGAGATGAACCGGCTCGCCGAGCAGGCTCGACAAGTCGATGTTCGCTGTCTCCACGCACGTGGAGATGAACCGCGGTGGTCAATGGCGTTCCCGGCCCGGTGCGAGCTGTCTCCACGCACGTGGAGATGAACCGGTAACGCTCGAAGCTCTGCCTCGATTCGTCGGGCTGTCTCCACGCACGTGGAGATGAACCGGTAATGGGCATCATCGACACCATCATCAACCTGCTGTCTCCACGCACGTGGAGATGAACCTGGTCAAGCCCGTAGCCCCAGCGTTTGTTTGTCGCTGTCTCCACGCACGTGGAGATGAACCGTGGGGTTTTCGTAACGGCTTTGACGCAGGCTAGCTGTCTCCACGCACGTGGAGATGAACCGATTAGAGATTGTTGACGGCAAACAGCGGCTTAGCTGTCTCCACGCACGTGGAGATGAACCGCGAGAAGGCCCCGGCATCGTGCCGCAACTGTCGCTGTCTCCACGCACGTGGAGATGAACCGGACTATCACGACGACGGCCATCTGACCGTGACGCTGTCTCCACGCACGTGGAGATGAACCGCTCTATGTGTTTCCGGTAGTCGCTTCGACCGCGCTGTCTCCACGCACGTGGAGATGAACCAGTGGATGATGGAATTTGAGGATGCGGGGTGGGGCTGTCTCCACGCACGTGGAGATGAACCGTACATTAGGCAGTCGTGATAAACGCCAAACGGGCTGTCTCCACGCACGTGGAGATGAACCGTTTTGTCATCTCGCTTCTCCTTCTCTCGTCTCGCTGTCTCCACGCACGTGGAGATGAACCGGCTTATCAGAAGGAATCGTCGTTTGACGCTATGCTGTCTCCACGCACGTGGAGATGAACCTGAGGTACAGCATATCTTCTTCGAAGGGCATTTGCTGTCTCCACGCACGTGGAGATGAACCGTGTCAACGGGTTTTTCTTTGCTTAACCATTCCGCTGTCTCCACGCACGTGGAGATGAACCGGGTGGCGGAACTTGGAAGCAGTATCAGATCCCGCTGTCTCCACGCACGTGGAGATGAACCGTGGCAATGTGTTGAGAGCTTTGCCAGTTGTCTGCTGTCTCCACGCACGTGGAGATGAACCGGATGTTCGAGTTCGCGTGGATGCTAGGATTACGCTGTCTCCACGCACGTGGAGATGAACCGACGGCGACGATTGACAACATCGTAGCGAACGGGCTGTCTCCACGCACGTGGAGATGAACCTGGCTCGATGCTCGACGCGATGCTGTTCGACTCGCTGTCTCCACGCACGTGGAGATGAACCTGTGAGGCGTGTGGCTCATCTCGTGCTGCTGGAGCTGTCTCCACGCACGTGGAGATGAACCGAAGTCGTTCGCCGACTACCTTAACACCGCAGAGCTGTCTCCACGCACGTGGAGATGAACCTACGCCCCGAGCTTCTGCCGGCGTTTCTCCAGAGCTGTCTCCACGCACGTGGAGATGAACCGCTGGCCGGTCCGTTTTTGACAAAGGCGTTGTTGCTGTCTCCACGCACGTGGAGATGAACCGATCTGGCTTCGCTTTAACGGAGCGATTACCTTGCTGTCTCCACGCACGTGGAGATGAACCGCAAAAAGAGAAGCAACTCACGTTATCGACCGGGCTGTCTCCACGCACGTGGAGATGAACCGCATCCCGGAGAGTAAAGCCGTTGTCTAGACTAGCTGTCTCCACGCACGTGGAGATGAACCTTTATCTAACGTTGTTTGCATTTTGCTAAACTCGCTGTCTCCACGCACGTGGAGATGAACCTAGACATCGGCGGCGTAAACGTCGTATTCGTGCGCTGTCTCCACGCACGTGGAGATGAACCGGCCGCCATCGCCACTAACCAAATGGCGGACATGCTGTCTCCACGCACGTGGAGATGAACCGCCGCGAAACAAGAACTCAACGCCCGTTCGCGTGCTGTCTCCACGCACGTGGAGATGAACCTTAACGTGACTTTAGTGTAAGAAAAGAGTACACGCTGTCTCCACGCACGTGGAGATGAACCTTCGTTACGCTGCCGAAGATCGGCTACGTTTCGGCTGTCTCCACGCACGTGGAGATGAACCGAGTTCGAACATGCGGGGGAACCTCCGGATACGGTGTCTCCACGCACGTGGAGATGAACCTGTTAATTTCAAGGTCTGTAATTTGACGGCAGGGCTGTCTCCACGCACGTGGAGATGAACCGCCGACTCCCGCGCCGACCGACCTTTTGGCGCGGCTGTCTCCACGCACGTGGAGATGAACCGACCCTGACCACGGGCTGCTCTCGAAGTGCTACGCTGTCTCCACGCACGTGGAGATGAACCGTCCGCGACCGAGCAAGAGCATTATCACAAGCTGCCGTCTCCACGCACGTGGAGATGAACCTTCACGGCAAGCCTATCGCCACGAGCGGGTGAAGCTGTCTCCACGCACGTGGAGATGAACCTGCAGGCGGTTTCTACATCAACGATTCGCACATGCTGTCTCCACGCACGTGGAGATGAACCGATGCCGCGGGACCGGGAAAAGATCGAGGACATGCTGTCTCCACGCACGTGGAGATGAACCGCCGATAAACCTCGCTGGAGACGCCGACGGGGTTTTACGTTTTCTGTTAGGCCAACATCATGATTCTTTAGCCGACCGGCGGCGGGGTTTGATCTTGCCGGCGTCGCGTAGGCGGATCAGAATCCGGTTTCGGCCGTGCTCGGTGAACTTTTCCAGTGTGCGGTTCGCAGAGATGGTTTTCGGATTGAGCCCCTTGAGCTTCGTGACGTCAGCGGCCTCGATTAGCATTTCGCCGATGGCAGCGGTCGTAAGCGTGTTGGCTTTGATCTTGTCAAGTTTCGCGTTCATCTCAATTGCCCGCTCCTGTGATGATCGTTGATACTCGGCTACAGCCGCGAGTAACGTGTCGATCTTCGCCTCAAGGGCCTTGATGTTTTGTTGGAGAAGTTCCGCCTTCGTTTCCAATAAGGCGAGTCGTTCGGCGTGGTTGTCGTTCGTCGTTTTCATCGGTCACCTCCATTGTGTCGATCGCTTCGGGCAGCGGGCATCGGGTAGCCAGGTCGCGAATCTTCCGGCGAAGTGTCGCATCGTTCATACCGGCTTCTCGTCTCCATTGTCGCTTCTCCTCGAAACTGAGCTTCGTTCCAAATAGATTTTTTCAAAGCGTGTCGAAGTTTAAGGCGTCACCGCATAGGAGACGTAGGCTTTCGGTTTACTCGCAGCCTGTGACGCCTCTATACGCGAAACGATCGAAACCGTGCGGCGAGGACTGCCCCGCCCGAGTCTATGACCTGCGTTCGTGGTGCGAATGCCTAACCGCTGGCACAGTCGCCTGACCCGTCCGGCTTGCGCCGATATCGCCCGGGCTTGAAGCCGCCGTTCGGCTTGCGACCCGCATTCCCGCGGCGTTTCAGCTCGGTCTCGGCGATGCGCCTGAGCACCGGGGCGTGGCGAAGCCCGGAGCCCTTGAGCTCCTCGATCGCTGCGATTATCTGCTCTTTTTTGATCTGCATTTGTTTGACCTCCCGGCTCGATGCGAAAAGTGACGGCTTCGACGGCCTGGAAATGGACGGGCATTTGCAAAATCGTCCGGACTACATAGGGTTAGCGCCATTACATAGGGTTACCGCGATTACGCACTTTTGCAGGCACGGATTTGGGGGCCGTTTCCCGGCTCGCTGCGAAAAGTGACGGCTTCGACGGCCAGCAAATGGACGGGCATTTGAAAAATCGCCCTGCTTACATGGGGTTACCCTGCTTACATGGGGTTACCACCGTTACAATTTTTCGAGAAACGTTTCCACAGCCTTTCGTCCCCCGAGTTTTTTGAAAGTCTCAACCCTCAATGCGACTGATTTCCGGCCGATTCTCGGCTGATGGGTCGAGTAGGCTGCTATCTCCGCAAAACACGCATTCCCCTCGCCTCGGGGCGTGGATGTTCGCACAAGACCGACCGCTCGCCTTCGACGTGGACGAGCCCTTGAGTGTGCCGGCAGTCGTCGCATTTGTAGTCGTTGTACTCGATCCTGTAACGGCCGTCGAACATCGCGATCAGCAAAGCCAGGTCGAGGTTCGGCGGTTGCCGGCCTTCCTGCAGAACGCTGGTGTATTGGTCGAACGCGGCTTGCAGGATCTCCTCGTACTTGTCCTCGGTCACATGCTTGCGCTTGAGAGTTTCGAGCCAGACCGCGGCCATCGCCGTCGCCTCGTCGTAGTCAAGCATTGAGAAGCCCTGCAATAATCGCATCTTGTTGATCAGGTCGATCACTCCCTTCACTTCCATGATCTGGTTCGACGCCATGCTTCCTGAGCCATGCGTCGCGGGAAGCTGTGATGTCTGCGATAGTTCTGATTTTCTTGGGTTTTCCATGGTTCGTTTTCTCCTGTCCGGGCACGATGCCCTTGTCTTGTTTGAATTTCCAATCCGGCAGATAGCTGGCCACGGTCTTCCATGTCACGGCATGGGTTCGCCACGATTCCATCCGCATCACGTTGTAGCACTTGATCACGTCGAGCGGTGTCGCGCCCGACATCCACATCTTGCGAACATCTGGCAGATGTTCGCCGGCAAGGTGGGGAGCTGCTCCGTCGAGCAGCTTGCGGAAGTCAGGGAAGTGATAGTCGCCGATCTTCCGCCCGAGGTTCTGAGGCGGTCCGAAGTTTGAGGCGATATCGCCTTTCGTGTTTGAACGAACAGCCGGTTTGTTTGGTGATGGTTCCTTTACGGTTAGTGATGGTTCTAATGGTGGTGACACAGTTATGTCACTAGGTGGTGACACAGTTATGTCACTAGGTGGTGACACAATTATGTCACTAGCGGGTGGTGACATTTTGTCACTAGTGGCGTCAGGGGTGGCCGCAGGTGCCCGTGGCGGATCATCCTCCATTCTGATCGAATAGCTGTTTGTTCTTGTCCCGCGACGGTGCACTACCAGTTCACCCGACGCTTCCAAAGTTTTGACCAGGCGAGCTATCTGACGCCGACTCATTCGACACTCCTCGGCCAGCAGCTTTAGGCTCGGAAACGCATTCGTTCCGTCCGCGTGTGCGTGGTTGGCGATCATTAACATTAAGAGCAGCTCCGATCCTTTGTGCTGCGAATATTTGATCACCCACGATTGGGCCTGTACGCTCATATCTGCTGCTCCTCCCTATCCGTCGAAACGTCTTTCGGTATGTCCGGCTGGTAGAGCATGTAGTACTTCAATCGGTCGTCTGGGTATCGAAAAGTGACCAGATATCGGAGAATCTCGAGTTTTTGCAAATTGATGCGCACCTGGTCGACATTGAGACGTGTCCTTTTCGCGATCAGGGCCTCGTCCGTCCGCTTTCCCCATCCCTCCTCATCCTCAAGGTGCGCTAAAGCCAGAAGCCTGAGCAGAAGCGAACCTTTTAGCCGCGCATCGCCGTTGTTGATGTAAGTTTTCATCCATTGAGCTGGCATTGCTTTAACCCCTCCGGTCGCTGATCGTACTTGGCCCGACCTGGCATCGACTCAGGAATGCCTCCAGACCTTCGCGCGCAAATAAAACGCGCCTTCCAATTCGAAAGTGATCGATTCTCTTTGCCTTGACCAGCCGGTCGAGCGTAGCTGGGGAAATGCCGAGAATTCTGGCTGCGCGGTTGCGATCTAGCAGCGCCTCATTGCTTTCCATCTTTCAATTCACCTCTTCGAACAGATTGGAAAAAAGAAAAGCTCCGTTAAAAAACCTGTTGCCAAGTTTCTTAACGGAGCTCTCATCCGATTCGCGCCGTATCGCGCTTAGGTTGTCTTTCGAGACTCTGGCCTCGATTGAGTGAAGTTAGCGCAACTCACCGGGTCGAGTCAAGGGTACTCTGTGGCTCGCTGGAATAAACAAATCGAGATCCCGTTAACCGGCGTTTCACGGACAGCCAGGAAGACTTCAAAAAACTCGAGAATGTTCACACCCTGACTAAGGACAGGGTGTAAAACTTAGCATGCTCGACGAAGATTCTATAATGCGCCGTATGCTGTCACATCGCCTCGAAGATCCGGAAATGCAACTGAAGGTGTGAGTCAAGGTGTGAGTCAGCAGCTTTTAGGGCCGCTGAATGTCTGTAAGTTGTTGATTTTATGGAGCCACCCATCGGATTTGAACCGATGACCTTTCGATTACGAATCGAATGCTCTACCAACTGAGCTAGGGTGGCTTGAAGGTGCGAGCGGGCTCGGGGTTGCCGGAGAGGCGATTCGAGGCCGCTGAGCGACTTGTAAAGAGCAGATCGGGCGGTTAGCGCCGAATTTTCAAATATACTTTCGGCGGCGGCGGAGTGTCAAGGATGAGTGGGTGGTGAGTGGCGAGTGGCGAGGGACGAGGGGCGAGGGACAAGGGACGAGGGGCGAGGGGCGAGGGGCGAGGGGCGAGGGGCGAGGGACAAGGGACAAGGGAAAAGGGACGAGGGGCGAGGGGCGAGGGATAAGGTCAAGGGACGAGGGACGAGGGACGAGGGGCAAGGGACGAGAGATGAAGTCTAGAGGTTTTGTTTTCAGGGACACGGGGAAGGCGAGACGCGGAGTCGTTGGGAGAGGAACCTATTTGAAGAGACGAGGAAAAGGCGAGAAGAGGAGAAGAGGAGAAGAGAAGAGGAGAAGAGAAGAGAAGAGAAGACAAGAGAAGAGGAGAAGGGGGAGATAGGAAGAAGATGGGACGAGGAGAGAGGGAGGCGAGGCGGTGGCGTGGTTGATTTGAGGGGCGGGTGGGTTTAATATTTGGAGCAAAGGGGTAAACGTACGTTTCACAAAAGATGAATACGGAATTTGTAGAGCGGCTTCGCAAGCTTTTCGGGCATGCATCGATGGCGGATATCGCTCGCCGGATCGAGGTGCCGCACGCCACCATTCGCAATTATTTTCAGGGCCGGTTGCCCGCACCTGAGGTGCTGATCAAGCTTGCTCGTGAAACGGGCGTTTCGCTTAATTGGCTGCTGACGGGCGAGGGCAAGATGTTCGCCGAGGGCGAGCGGCCGCTTGATCTTGGGGCGTTGATGGAGGAACGCATCACGCAGATCGTCGATGAACGACTCTCGCAGCGAATGGCTCCCGAGGTTCAGCAGCTCGGCGAGATCGACCTCAAGCCCGATTTTGATGTTATCGCCGCCGTCCGCCAGACGGGCGAGCCGCAGGCGGTGATGCGTGCCTGGTATGAGCACGAGGGCCGCGAGTATCCGGAGGATTTCGGTGTCGTGTTTTTTCAAGGGTGGGAAAGCTTTACGCCCGAGGAAAGGGTCGATGCGGTTCGCGATGCCAAGAAGGTGCTTGACCGTGCACTACGGGCACAAGGCGACAAGAGCGAATAACTCTTGACCGCGTTTGCGGGGATGCGATATAGTTGCATCTGCAAAACACGGGGCTCGAACTCTCACACCTCATGCGTTTCTTCCGCGAAAAGATAGAATCTCTCGTCAAAGGCTGGAACCGGCGGCCGCTGACGGAGGCCGATTTCCACCGGCTCTGCCGTCGCCATCGGATCACCGTCGATGAGATGCCGCTTCGCGTCAGCGGCTTCTATTATTGTGTGATGGGACGGCATTTTATCGCGATCGACAGCAAACTCCCGCCGGCCCGAAAGCTCTTCGTGATGTTCCACGAATTTGCCCACTACCTGATGCACGCGCCGAACACGAACGAAACCGCGAGTTATCACGGAGTCGGCAAACCCACCCGCAAGGAAGAAGAGGCGGACCTCTTTGCGCTCGTGGCCATTTTGCCTCTTACCGTGCTGCGGCGGAGTTCGGCGGCGAGCCTGGTCGAGGACGGCTTTGAACGCGATATGGTCGAAAAGCGTTTCGCTATATTTGAGAAGCACGGGATCTAGGTATATAGTCTCGACCAACGAACCCAAGGGCAGGAATCGATCTCGAATATATATAAGGAGATAATGTCAGATGGCGATCAATGAAGCCGTTGGACTCCCCGTCTCTGCCGCACAGAAGAAGCGCAGTTTCGAAAGAAAGGCCGTCCTGTCCGTGCTCGGGCTTTTGGTGCTGGCAACGCTTGCGGGTTTCGGCCCGACCTATTACTTCAAACTACAGACCGCCGTTTCCGAATATCGCTTGATCACAAGCATCCACGCGGCTCTGATGGTCGCTTGGATCGGCGTCTTCGCGTTGCAGATCTATCTTGTTCGCCGCAAATTGGTCGCTGTTCACATGAAGCTCGGGATGGCGGCGATCGGGCTAGCGGTATTGCTTGTCGTTGTCGGGTACCTTACGGCGATCTCGGCGGCGAAGTTCGGTACGGCTGCGGCTCCGGCGGATATACCGCCGCTCTCTTTCCTGATCGTTCCGTTTGGCGATATCGTTTTGTTTGCCGGGTTCTTCGCGGCAGCGGTCTATTACCGGAAGCAGCCGGCAATCCACAAGCGGATGATGCTTCTTACGGCTTTCAATTTTATGCCGGCGGCGGTCGCCCGTATCCCGATAGCCTCATTGCAATCGCTCGGGCCGGTTTGGTTTTTCGGCTTCCCGGACCTGATGCTGATCATCCTTTTAGTTATTGATACTTGGCGAAACCGCAGGCTCGAACCGGCTTTTGCACTCGGGGCTTTGCTGCTGATCGCGTCGCATCCGATCCGACTGGCCATGATGGAAAGCGAGGCGTGGCTGGCCGCCGCTCGGTGGATGACGGGCGGATAGCTTGGTCATGCCTTTGGGTGCGAGCGGTCGTAAACCTCGATCATTTTTTCCATCGAGACCTGTGTGTAGATCTGCGTCGAGGAGAGCCGCGAGTGTCCGAGCAGTTCCTGAATGTCGCGAAGGTCGGCGCCCGAATCGAGAAGGTGCGTGGCAAATGAATGGCGGAGGCTGTGCGGCGAGATGTTGTGAATATTCGCGCATTGCTTTATGTATTTATCGAGCATGCGGCCGACCGAGCGGGTCGTTATCCGCCCGCCGCGGCGGTGGAGAAAAACGGCATCGAGCTCGCGTTCGGGCTCGGGACATTCGAGCAGGAATACGGGCCGCGTCTTTTCGAGATAGTACAGCAGTGCCTGAAGAGCGTGTTCGTGAAAGGGAACGATGCGTTCCTTCCGCCGCTTTCCTAAAACGCGGACGAGCCGTTCGCGGAAATCGATATCAGATAAATTAATGCCGACGAGTTCGCTGACGCGGATGCCGGTCGCGTAAAGAAACTCGAGTATCGCGCGGTCGCGGCGGCCGAGGTCGGTGGCGGTATCGGGTGTTTCGATCAGGCGGACGGCGTCTTCGATCGAAAGATGCGAGGGAAGCTTTCGCTCGACCCGCGGCGTCGCGACGAGCTTTGCCGGGTTTGCCTCAAGCTTGCCCTCGCGGATCAGGAACTGAAAAAAGGTGCGGAGGCTCGCGAGCTTACGCGCCCGCGTTGTCTTTTTCGCCCCGGCCGCATCGAGCCTTGCCATCCATTCGCGGATGGTCAGGCGGTCGATCTGCTCGATCGGGAGATCTTCGCGGCCTTCGATCGAGACGAGGTGGTCGCGAAATTGGCCGAGGTCCGAGGCGTAGTTCCGCAGCGTGTGCGGGCTCATGCCTCGTTCGTATTTCAGATGCTGGAGAAATTGTTCGTAAGCGGCGTTGAGCACAAATGGGTCTCACCTTTTCGGGACATAATACCCTTTACGGGCGCGGACGGTCACTTCGGGGCGGGCCTTGACGGTGACCTCGATCGACCGATATTCGCCGGGTGTGGCACGAAGCTCTTCGGGGTAATAGCTGAGCACGTATTGCTCGGCAAGCTCGATCGAGATGCGGCGAAAAGCGTCGTCGAGTTCGCGTTCATCGATCGGCATATAGACGGCACCGCCGGTCTGGGCGGCAAAGGATTGCATACGGCGTTCGGCGGCGAGTGCCCGGACGTTTGCGTTTCCGCGACGCGAACCGGTGCGGATGTAGTTCTCAAATTCGGTGGTGTGGACGACGAAGATCTGGCAATCGAGCGATTGGGCAAGCCTTAAGGCCTGTTCAAATGTGGTGTCGGTTTTCGTGTCGTCGCCATCGGAGACGAGGACGATAACGCGGCGGCCGGAAATGTCGCCGAGATAGCGTGCGGCCATCTCGATAGTATCGAGAAGCGCGGTCGCACCCTCGGGCGGCGGCAGGCGGCGAATGGCGTCGATCAGCACTCGCGGGTTGGCGGAAAAGGGCTGCTCAAGCCGGCCGATGGTCGAGATGGAAAAGAGCGCGGCAAGGTCGCGATCTGGACGGATCACACGCTCAAAAAAGCGGACCGATGCCTGCACCTCAAATTCGCGAGCCTTCAACACGCTGCCCGAATTATCAAAAAGCAACGCAACGCGGACGGGCGTTTCGGCCCGGGCGAGCTCGGCAAGCTCGACACGTTCGCCATTGATCTTGACCTCAAAATCACTGAGCCGAAGGTTGCGGATCGCACGGCCCTCGTTATCAACGACCGAGACCGGGATCGGTATCAGTGTCGAATCGACGCGGATCACCTCGTCGTCGTCGGCGGGTGTCGGCGTGGGTGTTGGCGTCGCGGTGATGATGCGTTCGCGGGGCGGAGTGCTCGAAGGGAACGGACGCGGGGTGGAGTGCGGCGTGGGCGTCGGGTCAGGCTTGTTGCGCCCGGACTGCGCCGCCGCAGAAGCCGCGACGACGAAAAGCAAAATGACGGTTAAACGAAAAACGAGCATGGGCCGATTAGGTTTGATTGCCGAAAGCCGGAAATCTTTGCCTAGACGAAAATAAGTTTACCGCCCGCGAAGACAAGCACCAACGCGAGCACGCGGCGAAGCATAAGGGAATCGAACCTACGCGAACCGAGCGTTGAGCCGATGATGCCGCCGACGACGGCAGCCGCGATCCAAAAATAGACCTCGCCGGGAGGCTGCGGCATCTTGGGCCAGGCACCCGCTAGCCCCGCGGCGGAGTTCACAAATATAAAGAGCGCCGAGACACCGGCTGCCTTCTTCGCACCCGCCCAATGCAGAATCAGCAAGAGCGGTGTAAGAAAAATGCCGCCGCCAACGCCGACAAGCCCGGAAAGCAACCCAAGCACGGCTCCGATGATAAACGCCAGCCAGATCGGCGGCTCTTTTTCGTCATCATCACCTTCGAAACGCCAGGCGAGGCGTGCGGCCGCGAGGATGAGCACAACGCCAAGGACGATCTTGTACACGTTGGTCGGGAGCTGGATCGTGCCGCCGAGATAGGCCATCGGGATCGAGGCAATTGCGAACGGAATGAACAGACGCCAAGAGAAATGCCCCGCCCGATAATACTGAACCGTTGCGATCGAGGCGACGAAAAGGTTGAGCGTCAAGGCCGTCGGCCGCGTCACCTCCGGCGCAACCGCAAGCAACGCCATCACCGCCAAATACCCCGAAGCCCCGCCATGCCCGACCGAGGAATACAGAACGGCGACAAGGAAGATCGCTGCGGGAATTAGGTAAATGATTTCCATTTCTCTCGGGAACGCGGGCATCTCTGCCCGCCGTTCTCCGTGTTAGCGGATGTCGATCAGCCTTTCCAACCGGCCCGGCCCCAAGGATAATTGTCAGGTGAATCACATAATCTAGCTTTGACAGGGTTCTCATCGATATAACGCATCACGTTCATAAAATGTGTTCGACCACGAATGAACCGGTCAAAATAGTCCGGAGCCCAGAATCGGCCTTTACGCCCAAGTAGCTTGTTTGCAGCCGAAGCCGAGAAGCTTTTAATAGAATGCATCGTTTCTGACAGTGTGTGATCGCCGATGGTCTTGACCAACAAATGGGCATGATTCGGCATTACAACCCAATTATGAAGGTCAAACTTTTCGCCATTGAAATAAAGGATTGCCTCGCACACCAACTTTGCTATCTCGGGATCTCGCAGAAATGATTCGCCCGTCCCGGTGTCGAGCTTCAAATTGATAGCGTAGTGGTATTCGGATTCGGTTATCAGCTTAGACCGCAGCTTTTTCTCCTGGGTTTGAATGAAATCGGCAGGAAGTGAGTCCGCAAGGCGAAATGTGATGAATTGAATCAGGTCGGGCGATTCGAGGTGGGGTAAATATCCGCGAGAGTGGCGACGGATCACTTCTTTAGGGTTGCGTTTGTGCTGCATAGTTTTTCTTTCGTGCTTCGCACTCAGGCGGGCAGAGATGCCCGCGTTCCCGTCTCAGGCGGGCAGAGATGCCCGCGCTCCCGTTTCCGGGCGGAGCCGGGTGGTCAGCCATTCATCCCAATCGATCAAAGCCCGCTCGACCTGGATCATGTGGCGGTCGCGTTTCTTTCGGTACTTCTTGCGGAGCTCGACCGGGAGCGGTTCGAGCAGGCCGAATGTGATATTGACCGGCTGAAAATTCTTTGTCTCGACGTTGGAAACGTAACGGCAGAGTGCGCCGATGGCAGAGGTTTGTGGAGCCGTGATCATTTCCTCTCCGTTCAAAACCCGGACGGCATTTATCCCCGCAAGCCAGCCGGTGGCGACCGATTCGACATATCCCTCGACACCCGTGATCTGGCCGGCGAAAAAGAGGTGCGGGTCGCGTTTGGTGGCCAGCGTTTCGTTCAGGATCTTGGGCGAGTTGATGAACGTGTTGCGGTGGATCTGGCCGTACTGCAAAAACTCGGCGTTTTCCAAACCAGGAATGAGCCGAAGCACTCGAGCCTGCTCGCCATAGCGAAGATGGTTCTGAAACCCGACCATTCCGAAGGCATCGGCCATCAGATTTTCCTGGCGAAGCTGGACGCATGCGTAGGGCTCCTCGCCGGTCTTTGGGTGCCGCAGGCCCTTCGGCTTCATCGGGCCGAAGCGGAGCGTTTCGGGGCCGCGGCGGGCTATCTCCTCGATCGGCAGGCAGCTTTCGAACCAATGCGTCTCTTCAAATCGCTTGAGCGGGACCGAGTTTGCGGCGAGCAACTCTGAGATGAAAAGCTCGTAACGCTCCCGGTCCATCGGGCAATTGATGTAATCGGCGCCGCCTTTGTCGTACCGAGCCGCCTTCCACGCGATGGACATATCGATCGAATCCGCCGCGATGATCGGGGCGATCGCGTCGTAAAAATAGAGCTGGTCATCGCCGGTGAATTTCATGATCTCGGCGGTCAGCGCGTCTGATGTCAGCGGGCCGGTCGCGATGATCGTGGGAGCTCGATTTGGAGCGCGGACACTCTCGTCCGCATCGCCGGTTCCTCCGGCGAGATCGCCCTCATCTATTGACGATTCGTCGCTTTCAGCACCGGTTCGCGTCGAAGCGACGCTCATGCGGACAGGAGTGTCCGCGCTCCCCGAGATCGACTTCACTTCTTCGCGGATGACGTCGATGTTCGGGTGGGCCTCGATGCGTTCGGTGATCAGCTCGGCAAACTTTATGCGATCGACCGACAGAGCCGCACCGGCCGGAACTCGGGTCGCCGCCGCCGCTTCCATGACCAGCGAACCGCCGCGGCGAAGCTCTTCTTTTAGGAGGTATGGGGCGGAGCCGGGTTCGTCCGTCTTCAGCGAATTTGAGCAGACGATCTCCGCCAGCTTGTCCGTCCGATGAGCAGGCGTCTGCTGAACCGGCCGCATCTCATAAAGCCGCACCTTCGCCCCAAGCTCCGCCGCCTGCCAAGCCGCCTCAACCCCCGCAAGCCCACCGCCGATCACATTTATTGAGTTCTCCATCGATATATCGATATTTTCGCATTTTATCGACACATCCGCGACACTTCGGCCTTACTCGTTCGGTTGTCAAATATCGTGCAGCCGTTGCTTCTTCTAGAACACAACATCCGGCGGGTACGTTGGGATCGAGCCGGGTTCGGTGGCGGGCGGGTCGTCGACCGGGACGGGCGGAGCCACGTCGGGATCGATCGGCGGATCGGTTACGGGATACGGATCGCCGTCCGGGCTGCGGATGGGTGCATCAGGTTCGCGCGTCGGATCTTGCGGCGCATCGTTTGGCGCGTCGGGGTCCTGTTGCGGAGAGTTTGGATCCTGCTGAACCATATAGTCGTCGATCATCGAGAAATATTCACTGATCATATCTGCCTCCTGTTGTGTCTTGTGTTTAGGTGCAAGCGGCGTTCCAGTCCAGCACTGACGGCACGTTTCTTGCTTCTATCTCTATATGTACTGACTCATTGCAACGATTCAATACAAAATGAGCAAGGGGAAGTTTTATCCCAGGGGGAAATATGAATAAAGATCTTACAAACGTACGAGTAGCAATTCTGGTGGCCGATGGCTTCGAGCAGGTCGAGCTTACTGATCCGCGTATCGCACTCGAAAAGGCAGGTGCGACCGCCCAGATAGTCTCGCCCGCCGATGGCGAGGTGGAAGGCTGGAACCATTTTGACAAGGGCGACAAGTTCAATGTTGATGTGCAGCTTGCTGATGCAAATGCGGCTGATTTTGATGCACTTCTGCTGCCCGGCGGCGTGGCAAATCCGGACCAACTTCGGATGAATGAAAAGGCCGTCAGCTTTATCCGCGAATTTTTTGATGCCGGCAAGCCGGTGGCGGTCATTTGCCATGGGCCATGGCCGATGATCGATGCGGGCGTTGTGAAAGGGCGGAAGATGACATCGTGGCCGTCGGTAAAACAAGACCTGATAAACGCCGGTGCCGAGTGGTCCAATGAAGAGGTCGTCGTCGACCAGGGACTCGTCTCAAGCCGAAAGCCTGAAGACATTCCGGCATTTGTCGAAAAGATGATCGAAGAATTTGCCGAAGGCCGCCACCAGGGCCAGAAAGCCGCCGCAACCAATAACTGACACCTCTCGCCGCACTAGCACGGCGAAAACACTGCGGCCTCTGCGTTTGGATTCAATTCCAACGCAGGGGCCGCTTAGCTTTTCATGGGGTTCGCCAAAATGCCACACTGTCGCCCCACCTTCCGGCGGCTAACCTCCGCCAGCCAGCAGCCGATACTATGAAGCTTTTCATTCATCACTCTTGGCTTGCTGCTCTCGAACGTTCGCTACGACAGTATCGATCCATTGCTTGCATTCGAGGGTTGGTTCATCCGGAGCAACGCCTGAAAGGAAGGTTTCGAAGTGATCATAAAACTTGGAATAGCTGGTTTCGTTATTTCCCATTCCTAGATAGTCCATAACTTTGCCCCAGTTAGGACGCGTTGTGAAACCATATTTTTGATCTATCCAAGTTTGGAAAGCGATGAAATTTCGCTCATCAACCGAACCGGAAATTCCGTGATCGCGTTCGGCCCATACCCAACCGCTCCACGTTGCCCATAGGCTTCTTACACAACTCCGGCCAAAGTAAAGTGCCGGCCGCTCGCGCATGACCCCCAGAACAAGTTCGGTCATCGAATGCAGCTCTTCGGCCGACTCGTCTTTATCAACCACCTCTTCGAGAACTTCTTTCCGACCCGCATCGCTGAGGCACTGAGAACGAAACGCCCAAAATAGCTCAAGCGCGTCCTCATCCGAATCGGTCAGCAATCGACAATAAGCTGCGAGGCCCTGAGGTGCACCTGTTATTCGGTCTCTGCTCCACTCCAGGAAACTGCGATAGCTGAGCCCTCCGCGAACCGGCGGCAACCGATGAAACGCCCGAGCAAACCCGTATCCCATAAAGTAGGGGCTAAGATAGGCCGGTAAATAACCGCCGAGATGTACTATCGGGTTCTCCCGGATCCGCTCGAAAAGTATGTCGTGCGTTATCTCCATGGTGTTCTAAAACCCCTCGAACATATTTGAATCATCAGCGAGTAACTTCATCAGCCGCGGATTGATGAAGAGTTTTTCCTTTAGTTTATTATTCTCGACAAGCACGCCGATCTCAGTTAGCTGCTTCAAGTAAACTGACGCGGTTTGTCGCTTGGCGATCCCTTTGTCCACCACATTTCCGATGCGGCAGTACGGCAGTTCGAAGATCAGGCTTACCAATTCGTAACTATATACTCTGGGCAATTTTTCTTTTACGTATTCGGCAGTCACCTCGGCAAGCAAGCGGATCGCGGCGATCTTGTTTGTCGTCCACCGCGATGTATCTTCGACCGCATCGAGCATAAATTCGACCCATGCTTCCCACGCCTCGTCGCGGGTCACGGACAATAGGAGCCGATTATAATCTGCCCTTCGTTCCAGAATGTATCGGCTCAGGTAGAGCACCGGAATGCTCAGCAACTGTTGCTCGATCAGAAAAAGGCTGTTGATGATCCGGCCTGTCCGTCCGTTTCCGTCTGTAAATGGGTGAATCGCTTCGAACTGATAATGGGCGACCGCGAGCCGAATCAGTGGGTCGATCTCAGTTTCATTGTGGAGAAACCGCTCCCAGTTTGAGAGCAGTTCACGCAGCACATCCTCACCCACCGGCGGTGTGTAAATGATTTCGCCGGTTGTCTGGTTTGCCAAGGCAGTTCCGGGTACGCGGCGAACCCGCATTTCCACACCTTTGATCTTTGAACATATTTCCTCAGCCGTTCGTGTGCTAAGCGGATATTTGGCGAGTGCCTGAGATCCCTGAAACAGTGCGGTGCTGTATCGCAGGGCTTCTTTGGTCGCGGGGTCGGCGTTCGATTCGCTATTCAAGTGCTCAAAAAGCTTATCGGTCGTGGTGACGATGTTCTCTATCTCCGAACTGGCCTTTGCTTCAAGTAGCGGCAGCGTATTGATCAGTATCGAGGGATTGGGGATCAATTCGGCCGCTTGTTTGAGTTCGGCAAGTGCGGCACGGGCCTCAATGCACTTCCGGAGGATATTCTTTGACTCGATATCTGCTTTCGGCGGCAGTCTAGGCAGGTCCTGGTACGGTGTTTTTGGATCCCAGTTCGGCATATGTTTACGTTTCGCGTTTTTATCGACACATCATCGCGATACGTTTACGGAATCAACATATCTCAATTATATGTCGACGTTTTGCGATTTCATCGACACATCGAGAGGATATGTCGATGGCATCGACATGTCAAGAAAATATGTCGATGTTTTTCGATTTTATCGACACATCGCGGTAAGGAGTGCGGTTTTTTGGGAATTTTGGCGGGGCGTTCGGCGGGAATCGGCTGAAACTATCTTATTATTTCTGCGTAAAGCAATTCAGCTTTACCTGACCAAAATCACAATACGTTCAGTTTGCAGGAGAACACGATGCACGTTTCCGAGCCCCTTCGACGCATTTTTGCCGTATTTATTATTGCGCTGATGGCGATGCCGTTGCCGGCATTTGCCCAGGATGAGAAGAAAGAAGAGCCCAAGGCCCCCAAGACCGAAGAGAAAAAAGACGAAAAGAAAAAGGAAGACCCGCTTCCTTTGAAGCCCGCCCGGACGGTCAAGTTTACAACCAACGAAGGCACGTGGATGTCTCTGGACGTCTCGCCCGATGGCCGGACGATCGTCTTCGATATGCTCGGCGATATCTATACGATGCCGATCGAGGGCGGAACGGCGACCAAGATCCACGGGGCAATGTCGTTCGAGAGCCAGCCGAAGTTTTCGCCTGATGGCAAGATGATCGCGTTCCTCACCGACCGGAGTGGTTCGGAGAATCTTTGGGTGATGAAGGCCGATGGCAGCGACCCGAAAGAGGTGACGAAGGGCCCACGGGCGATGTACGTTTCGCCTTCGTGGAGCGAGGATGGCAATTACATCGTCGTTTCGCGGTCAGATCAGGCGATCGGCGCGTTTCATCCTTTTATGTACCACAAGGATGGCGGCTCAGGCGTAAGCGTCGGCCCGCCTCCGCCGCCGCTGCCGGCTCCGGGACAGCAAGGCCCGCCGCCACAGCCGCCGCAAAACCGAATGGGAGCCGTATTTTCTCCGGACGGCAAATACATCTATTACGCCCAGCGGACCGGTGCGTTTAACTACAACGCCAGTTTCCCACTCTGGCAGATCTTTCGTTTCGACCGCGATACGGGCGAGGTGGCACGCATCACAAACGCCCAGGGTTCGGCGATGCGGCCGGTGCTTTCGCCCGATGGCCGTTACCTTGTTTACGCGACGCGGTTCGAGACGCGCACCGCACTCCGCGTCCGCGATCTTGAGACCGGCCAGGAACGCTGGCTGATCGATAACGTCACCCGCGACGATCAGGAATCGCGAGCGACGCGCGACACCTATCCGGGCTATGACTTCATGCCGGACGGCCGCTCGCTGATCGTACCGGTGAACGGCAAGGTCGCCCGCGTTGATTTCGCCACAGGACGTCCCGTCGATGTGCCGTTTACGGTGAATGTAGATGTCGAGGTCGGCCCGCGTGTACATTTTCAATATAAGGTCGATGACAGCCCGACGGTTGAGGCCCGGCTGATCCGCTATCCGGCACTCTCGCCGGACGGCAAGCGGGTCGCCTTTACGGCCTTTAGCAAGCTTTACGTGATGGACCTGCCTTCGGGCACGCCTCGTCGGGTTACGACCGCGACCGACGGCGAATTTATGCCGGCATGGTCGCCGGACGGCCGCTCGCTGGCATATGTCACATGGTCGCGGCAAGGCGGACAGATAATGTCCGTCTCGCCCGATGGCGGCACTTCGCGGCCGTTGACCAACAAGGCAGCATTCTATTCCTATCCGGCATATTCGCCCGACGGCAGCAAGATCGTGTTTATCACCGGAGCGATCGACGATCATCTTTTTGCGGACATCCGCGAGGGCCACGAATTTATGTCGCCGGAGGAAGCCGCTCTCCACGGCCACCACGGCGAACGCGAGGTGACGGGCGTCGGCGGCTCGACCGGGACGGACCTTAAATACATTCCGGCCGCGGGCGGTGCGGCGGTCCAGATCGCACCGACGCAGGGAGGGCGTTTTCCGCATTTTTCCGATGATCCTGAACGCGTCTATTTGACCACCGGCATGGGGCTCGCCTCGATCCGGCTTGACGGGCAGGATCGCCAGGTGCATATGCGGATCACCGGTAAGGGAACTCCGCCGCAGCAGCCCTCGGCAAGCGCTATGCGCATTTCGCCGGACCGCAGCCAGGTTTTTGTCGAGCTGCAGGGCCGCCACTACATCGTTACAATTCCGCGTCGCGGGCGAGACACGATCACGGTAAACCTCGGCGGGCCGGTCGCAAGTGTGCCTTTCAAAAAGATGTCCACGCTCGGCGGCGACTACATCGACTGGGCACGCGATGGAAAAACGGTTACGTGGTCGTGGGGAACGAACTTTTATCGCCAGGGCATCGATGCCGAAAAACCCGAAACCACCGCTGTAAAGATCACCGCCGCGCGACCGAAGGCCTCAGGATCGGTCGTTCTCTCCGGTGCCCGCATCATAACGATGAAGGGCAATGAGGTGATCGAACGCGGCGACATCGTCGTCACGAACAACCGCATCGCCGCCGTCGGGCCAAAGGGCCGCGTGCAGATACCGGCCGGTGCGCGGACGATCGACGTAACGGGCAAGACGATCATCCCGGGCTTTGTTGATGTACATGCCCATATGTGGCCGCCGCGTGACCTGCATCAGGACCAGGTCTGGCAATATCTCGCCAACCTCGCCTATGGCGTTACGACGACCCGCGACCCGCAAAGCTCGACGACCGACGTCTATGCCTATGCCGATCTTGTCGAGAGCGGCGAGATACTCGGGCCGCGTGTTTACACGACCGGACCGGGCGTTTTCTCGGGTGTCGGGCTCGATAGCAAAGAGGCGGTCGATCAATACATCAAGCGATATCGCGATGCCTACCAGACCGATACGCTGAAACAGTACGTCGTCGGCGACCGCAACGTCCGGCAGTGGGTTGCGATGGCCTGTTTTGACAACAAGATCTCGCCGACCACGGAGGGTGCGCTCGATATGAAGCTCAACCTCTCGCAGATGATCGATGGCTACTCGGGCCACGAGCACTCGCTTCCGCTGCAGCCGGTCTATAAGGATGTGGTCGAGTTCGTCGCACAGACGCAGACGTTCTACACGCCAACTATCCTGGTTGCTTACGGCGGGCCGTGGGCGGAGAACTACTACTTCCAGAACACGGATGTGCTCGGCAATAAGCGGCTTGCCCGCTACGTTCCGCGTGAACTGCTGAACGGCATGCTCCGCCGCCGCGGGCAATGGTTCCGGCCGGAGGAGTACAGCTTCAAGCAGATCGCTTCGGATGCCAATGCTGTGGTAAAGGCAGGTGGGCGTGCCGGCATCGGCGGCCACGGCCAGCTTCAGGGGCTCGGCGTCCATTGGGAGATCTGGGCGATGCAGTCGGGCGGAATGTCCACGATGGATACGCTCCGCGTGGCGACGATCTTTGGCGCAGAGGCCATCGGGCTCGAGCGGGACCTCGGTTCGCTTGAAACGGGCAAGATCGCCGACCTTATCGTGATGGACAAGAACCCGCTGACCGACATCCGCAACACGGACTCGATCAGCCACGTAATGAAGGGCGGCGAGCTTTACGAGGCCGAAACGCTCAATCAAATATGGCCGGCCCAAAAGCCGCTACCGCCGCAATACTGGTGGAACACCGAGCCGAAGGAATAGCTCGAACGAAATGGCAGCTTCAGTTTCAATCTAGTAGTAAGGCTCACCTTTCTCGTACTCGGCGGACTCTGCGTTCAATGATCTTTCAACTCAGAGTCCGCTGAGCTTTTCGCAGAGATCGCTGAGAGTTCCATCGGCTTCTGTCCATAGTCCGTACTTTCTTCCGAAAACAAAAACATTGACACCGGAGAGGCCGATGTTCCATCATTAAGAGTGGCGCGTTGCCGCGTCGACCATTGTTCCCGCAAACCGGCCGTCGTTTTCAAGGCTTTTGCAATACGGCTTACTCCCTGTTCTACCGATCTCAAAGCAAAGGAAACAGTCCCCTTTTTAAAATGGATCTTCAGAATAGCGGCACTGGTCCTGTGTCCGAAAACATCGTCGCGGCTGAGCCAGCGGTCATCGCGTCCACCTCACCTTCAGTGCTGAACGTCAGCGTTACCCAATCGGAGACGATCGGCGACAGCATTTTCAATTCCATACGCGACGCAATACTCGTACTCAACCGCGACGGCACCATCGAGCGCGTCAATACGGCTACGCTTTCGCAAACCGGATACTCCGAGGGCGAACTCGTCGGCAGCCCTGTCAGCATTCTCTCCGGCGGAAGAAAGTATTTCGCAAAGATCTTCGACCGGGCCCTGAGCCGCGACATTCTGGCCGAGCGGCTCGAGACGAATTGCGTCCGCAAGGACGGCACGCGTTTCGCGGTCTCGCTCTCGGCGGCACGCGTGTTTGACCCGCAAACGGGCACCGACCGCATCGTTTGCGTCGCCCGCGACATCGCGAAGCGAAAGCGGCTCGAGGCCGAGTCGCACGCCATCTCGCGCATCATCCACGGCGTCACAACGACCGCGAACCTTGAAGAATTTCTAAAGCTCGTACACTCCTCGATCAAGCGCATCGTTTACGCAGAGAACTTCTTCGTAGCGCTCATTGACCCCGAGACAGACATGCTGACGATGCAGTTCTGGGTCGATAAATATGACCCGATGCCGGCACCGCTCAAGATCGGGCGGAGCCTTTCGGCATACGTCTTCCGCAAAGGCGAGTCGATGTTGCTGACGTCCGTTGACGTGACAAACTTGATCGAGGCCGGCGAGGTCGAATCGGTCGGGACCGATTCGCCGATATGGCTTGGCGTTCCACTTACGACGCCTTCGGGGCCGATCGGAGTACTCGTCGTCCAGGACTACGAAAACTCGGATACTTACAGTGAGCGTGATGTCGAACTGCTCACGTCAGTTGCCGATCAGATAGCGATCGCAATTGAACGCAAGCGAAATGAAGAGGCTCTAAGGCAAAGCAACGAGCGCTTTCAGCTCGTGACGCGGGCAACGAGCGACGCCGTTTGGGACTGGAATCTTGAGACCGACTCCATCTGGTGGAACGAGGGCTTTGGCAAGCTCTTCGGCTATCCGCCGGAAGAGGTCGGCGGCGATATCAAAACCTGGCAAGAGCGTCTTCACCCCGAAGATGAGGCTCGCGTTACAGATGACATTCACCGCCACATCGGCGACGGGAAGACCAATTGGTCGAGCGAATATCGCTTCCGCCGCCGGGATGGCAGCTATGCTTATGTGATCGACCGCGGGTATGTTGTTTATGACGGGCAGAATCAACCGAAGCGAATGCTGGGCTCGATGATGGACGTCACCGACCGCAAGCTGCTCGAAGATCAGTTGACGCATCAGGCGCTCCACGATCCGCTGACCAAGATCGCCAACCGGGCGCTCTTCCGCGACCGCGTTGACCACTCGCTAAAGCGCCTCTCGCGCAATTCACTTTCGCTTGCGGTGCTTTTTCTTGACCTCGACAACTTCAAGTCCATCAACGACACGATGGGCCACGCGGCGGGCGACCGCTTGCTGGTCGCGGTTGCCGAACGACTACAGGATTGCCTTCGTTCGACCGATACGGTCGCCAGGCTCGGCGGCGATGAGTTTGCCGTACTGATCGATTCCGTTCACCGGACCGATGAGGCGGTGATGATCGCCGACCGGATCCTTGAGGTATTCAAGCAGCCCTTCGACATCGGCGGCAAGGAGATCTATGTCGGGACGAGCATCGGAATCGCGACTACCTTTGATGAAAGGATGAACGCCGAGGCGATGCTTCGCAATGCCGACCTCGCGATGTACCTCGCCAAGAGCGAAGGCAAAGCTCGCTATGTGATCTTCGAACCGAAAATGCACGAAGCGCTCGTCGAGCGCGTAGAGCTTGAGGCCGACCTTCGCCGCGGGTTAGAGGAAGACGAGTTCATCATCCACTACCAGCCGATCTTCGACCTCGATTCCTCGCGGGTAACCGGAATGGAAGCTCTCGTCCGCTGGCAGCATCCGCGGCTCGGGCTTGTGCCGCCGATGAAGTTCATCCCGCTTGCCGAAGAAACCGGGCTGATCGTTCCGCTCGGTGAATGGGTGATCGTCGAGGCGTGCAAACAGATACAGAAATGGCGGATGGAGTTTCCGCCGATGGCCGATCTATCGGTAACGGTCAACATCTCGCTCAGGCAGTTTCACCAGCGAGACCTGTTCAATACGGTCAGCCGTGCGCTTCGCGAGAGCGGCCTCAGGCCGGCTTCGCTCATCCTCGAGATAACCGAGAGCTTTATGATGGAAGACGCCGAGACGACCATCGAAAAGCTCCAGCAGCTCAAAGGACTCGGCGTTCGACTGGCGATCGACGACTTCGGCACCGGCTATTCCTCGCTCAGCTATCTGCAGCGGTTTCCGGTCGATATCCTGAAGATCGACAAGTCGTTTATCGACAAGCTCGGCGTCGGCTCCGAGGGCAACGCGGTCGCCAAGGCCATAATAATGATGGGCGATTCACTCAACCTACGCACCATCGCCGAAGGCATCGAACACGGCCACCAGATCACCGAACTAAAAGGTCTCGGCTGCGAATCCGGCCAGGGCTTCCACTTCGCCCGCCCGCTCCCGCGCGAGGCAATGGAAGAGTTTCTTTCGCAGAACGCCCTCGAATAACCTCTTTTTGGGGTCTAATCGCTATTTTTGAGGCCTGCGAGGAGTTGGCGGGCCTCTTTTAGTTTGTCGAGTGGGATGGCGTTGAGCGTATCGGCGAGCGAGGCGTCGGCCGGGTCGCGACGAAGCCCGCTGAGCGGGTGCCCCTCCGCATCCCCGCCGCCCTTCTCCGGGCTCCAGGCATAAAGATCGTTCGGAGTACAATTCAACCGCTCACAGATCAGCTCCATATGCCGATTACTGATCGACACGGTCTTGCCATTGACGAGATTCTTCGCAACGGTAGGGCTGATGCCCAGCTTGCGAAGCTCCTTCACCGGATTCCGATACCCCCGAACCCCAAAAACATGCCTCAAATCAAGCCTAAGCATACCCACCTCGCAATATTAAACGGCCTTCCCGCAATTATATAGCCCTTGCATGCAATATTATAGCCCTAACATGCAATAATATACCCCAATAATACAAGAATATATCTTACAGATGCGAAAACATACCCCACGGGTGCACATTTATACCCCAAACATGCAAAAATATGTCCCACGTGTGTAAGTTTATAGCCTTTTTGAGGGTTAATGCAGCCGAATGAGGGCGTCACGCCGATAGAAATACAAGAAGTACGGACGCACTTGACGCGTCCGTATAATGGTTAAAAATAAGGCATCGAACGAAATTATCGAATTCGCACTTGCGACCGCAATTACGCTTGTTTCTGATGACCGTGATTCAAAACGGAATGTCGTCATCGTCTTCTGGCGTTTCTTTAATTTCGGTTATTGGTTCAATAGTTGATTCATTCTCAGGTTGATTCGCCTCGACTTCCGCTTCGGGAACAAAATCTAATGCTCGACTTGCGGTTACGATACTTTCGTCGTAGTTTCTCTTGATTATTATTGGACGTTCGCTTCTTACGCCCTTTCCAAAGGCAATACACTCAAGAAATTTCAAATTTGGTATTGCCTTAACATGATCTTGGCTATAGATGTTAGAAAGGTACTCTAGGCTAGTCCGGTCAACGAGTCCATGAGTGAAGTACGTATTGCATTGCGATAATATTGTCTTGCTAACAAGAGCGGTCCGTTGCGAGACAATGAGGAGCCCGACGCCGTATTTTCGACCTTGTAACGCAATCTGACCAATGCGGTCGACCACCCATTTCGTATCAAAGTCCATTCCGGATCCGCCTGTTTCCGGAATTATCGTATGAGCTTCCTCAAGAACTATTAAGATCCGTTTCGATTTTCGATACTGTTTTGCCCATGACATGATTGCCGACAAATAGAGTTCCGTTGTTCGGATCGTGGCTTTGGTGTTGAAAATTTCTGCGAGTTCAAGAATTGCTAAAGAGTGTTCACTACTCGTTAAAAAGTCTTCGACTTGCTCATCGATTTTCGGAGAAATCGCATCAAGGAAAGTCTGTAAGGCCCTCTTTTCATCCGGCGCTCCAAATTTTCCAGTTTCCACATCGAAAAGCTTCTTCGCAAAATCAGTTCCTTCTGAAACATCGAGGCCAATGGGCATCGGATTGTTTTCACTAAGTCGAGCTTTGTATTCTCCTGTGAAGTCAACACAGAGAACTTTTGTGTCATTGGCATGAGCTTGCCGAACGATTTCCAAAGCGAATTCTGTTTTTCCTTTCCCGGTCATTCCTAACACGGCCGTATGGTATTCGATAATGTCATCTATGGTAGCGGCCACTGAAAAAGGGGTAGACGGAACGTTCCCGATAAAGAACTCGGACGGGGATAACTCTTGTTCGGAATTAACGTCCGTAACGAGAAATAAAGGCTGATTCATTTCTGGCAACCAAGAGAAACTGACAAAGCCTTTGCCATCTTGTATGTGGCCGATTTGGGCCGCCGATGCGATTTGAGTCCCCAATGGATTTGAGCTGAACTCTTCTTCCTTTGTGTTCGCGTCCAGAATCTGATAATAAACTCGCTTTCCGCGAATATTGGCGAACACAACCATCCCTTCTTCCAGGTTCGACTCAGGTAGAACCTGAAACTTGATGTTTCCAATCGTCGAGCCCTCAACGACGATTCCAATTACTTCTTTAGTATTAGGCTCTCCGATCAACGAAGTTGAAAGTTTTGCGTGTATTCCATCTTGCTCAACAGGACATACGTTTCCGACTCCCAGTTCGAGTGAGATTGGGTCGTCTGTTGAACAACAAAGTCCAGTACCAACAATTTCACGGTCCTGAACTTGTACGAACAACGGGACAACATATTTCTTTTCGCCATTTGGCAAATGAACAAGGTGAATTGCCTTGCGATTCCAATTGGCATCTTGTTGAAGTGATATTCGGACAATGTTCGGAGCATCAACCCGAATAAGCGATCCCGCGATCCTCGGCGGCGGCGGTGTAGTCCTTTCACGAAAAACGTAAACGCCAAGACGTGCGAATAGCTCAACCGGATGAGCTGCAACCTCTGCTGTCCAAAGCCCAAGAATCACCGCGCCCCATCCTAAAGAGTTTGGGAAAAACCCCAAGACACTAATAATGATTGGCAACGTAAACAAAATCTCTCCTCGACCCAACGGCTTTGCAAGTTCGAATGAAATACGACCGAGCTTACTGTTCGGCTTGTCTCGCCGAAAAACCGCGATTATTCCAAGAATCCCGACGAAAACTGCAAAGACCATCGACCATTGGGTAAAATGAACAAATAAGGACTGACCCGATTCCAAAGATGAGAAATCGAGAGGAGCTAATAGGAGAAGCGTCGCGACCGCAATACCAATAGACTCTTTCGGCGGAGAGAAAAAGGGAGCGGTCACTAGGCGAAGCAACCAGTACGCGACCATTGCGAGCAACCAGACACTCGAGCCTGAGCCGGTCGGAATGAGCGAACCAGTCGCTAACCAAAACACAGCCCACACCACAATCAAGTTAGTGAAAAAGACGATGATTCGCCAAGTCTGAGACAACAAGGGAAATCTATTTTCTTTAATGAATGGGGCACTCATAAGTTTGTCATCTACCGTAAATCGTTTCAGAAAGTGAATCAAACGCGTGGGAGTAAGCGTTTGATCCATCCGAGATCAGCCAGTTAATTCTTGTATTTGGTGAATTCGAGGCCGGAGATCTGGGCGTATTGGGGGGAGTCGGTGCCGTAGATGGATTTGACGTATTTTTTGACGAGGAGGGCGAGGTCGACGAGGCCGGTGCCTTCGGCATAGAGGGTTTCGTTACGGGCGATGCGGGCGTTGGAGAAGGGCACGGCGGCGGCGGCGACGTTGGCGTTCTGCGTCTTGAGGTCGGCTGAAAAGGCGGAGAGCGTGGCCGGCTGAAGATCGACCTCGTTGGGGTTATAGGTGCCCGAGATGGTGATGACGGCGAGCATATTGTCGAAGTGTTCGACGAGCTGGGTGTAGCTCTGTTGCGAGACCGAGTTGCCCTGGCTTTCGTCCTCGGGGGTGTTGGGGTCATCGACGAGCGTTTCGGCGCGTGCGCCATCGAGCTTTCGCTTGAAGGTGCGGGCGTCGTCGATATCTTTCTGCGGGGCGCCGGAGGCCTCGAAGTTGTTGATGATGCGGGTGGCGAGCTTGCGAATGCCATCGAAGGCCTCCTGGCGATCGTTGACGGCCATCTTCCAGGTGGACATCTCGTCGGTGACGGTGTCCATCTTGAGGTCGGCTTGCGTCTTTACGGCGTTGAGGGCCGCGAGCGTGATGGCGGTGTTCGAGGGGTTGTAGTCGGCCCCGTAGCCATCGACAAAATTGATAAGCTGCACGAAACGTTCGATGTTGCGGGCGTGTCCGGTTTCAGACATAGCAGGTGATACTCCTTTAGTTTTGTGATGTTTGAGAGTGCCGGGCGGAAGGGCTTTCGCAGGTTGGCTGTGAGAGGCCTTTGTTCCCGAACGGGAGAAATATAAGCAGAAGTGGGCGGTTTGTCAATAGAGAAGCCAGAAGTCAGAAGCCAGAAGTCAGAAGTCAGAAGGCGGAAGCCAGAAGCGGAATATCGGATTCCCTTCGCATCGAAGGCCGCCAGGCGGAGGTTGAAACGCGGTGGGAGCCGCTTGATGATCGGTAAACCAGCCTTCAGGCGGCGGTGAGGAATTGGTAATCGGCGTCGGTGATGCCGGCGATGGCCTTGTTGATCTGGTCCCAGGTGAGCCACATCTCGGTGCCGCGGTGCATCGGTTCGGGGTCATTGATGAGGACGCCGGTGTCCGCGACGCCGAAGATGACGACGACGTGGCCGTGGCTATGGCCGCCCCAGTTTTTGCGGAGCCCGGTCCAAAGCGGGCCGTGAGTTGGCAAGAACGAATTGAGCCCGGCGAGCGACATATCGACGCTCGAATGGGTCTTCATATTGAAGGCCGTGGCGAGGATGCCGTTCTGCCCGGACCACCAATCGCGGTTGAGCTCATACCGCTCTTTGTAGTCAGCGACGGACATCGGATCCTTCATCGAACCTTTTCCGGCCGCCTTTGACCAGGCATAGACCATCTGTGCTGACTTGAACCAGCAAACTCCCGTGGACGGCTGCGAAAGCAGCGGCACGTTCTTCAAACGAGTAATAGACATTGTTATCTGTTCCTAAATTAATGTGATCTAAAATACTGCAAAGCATCGACGAAGTTTTACGACAAATTTGCAGAATTGTTCGCAGGAATGTTGACCCGCGCTAAGGGTAGAAAGGTTGGAAGTATCTGATCGAACGAACCGCTTTGTCAGTCAGGCTCTGCCTTTCTATTTGCGGTGAAGCTCGGCTTCACCGTCGCGGCTGCAACATCATTTGCGGCTCCGCCGACGGCGGCAGAGCCGCGTTTTTTACGGCAGACTTTCGGAAAAGTGTAACTTTTCCGCAAATAGAGCGGTGAAGCCGCCTGATGCGCTTCGCCTGCTTGTTTTGGCGATCGATCACAGGTCAATCGAATTGCGGCGGTGGTGGTGGCGTGATTATCTTGTTCGTTTCGACAAGCACGCCAAAGTACCTTCTCGAGCGTTTTGAGATCAAGAGTGCGACACCCAAGGAGATATAAAGGGTTGATGCGCTGGTCGCAATCACTAAGAAACGAAACACTTCGAATGCGGCCGGCTCTGTCACGTACTGTAGGAGGAAAATGAATGGAGTACTCATGAAAAGAACCGCACCAAGTATTCGCGCCCAGTTTCTGGCGAGGATCATCCCGATCCCGGCTATTACCGACAGCACGGAGTCTATCGTCGAGATGGCAAAAATGAGGTTCTCGAAAGAAGCCTGCTGCTTGGTTTGTGCCTGGGAATGAAGTATCGGGTCGAAGACCAGGACGTTGATAGAAATGAACGTGCCGATTGCCCCTCCGACCAATAGAGCAAAGATCGCAAAAGTTACATATCCAGGTCTTTGCATAGGAGAACTGACGTTTCAATCGAATCACCGCGGGCCCGAAAAACCGCCATGGTATTATAGCGCCGTCAGTCAAATTCTGGCGGCGGCGGAGCCGCGTTCTTTGGGGCCGGCTTTCGGAAAAGTGAAACTTTTCCGCAAATAGAGCGGCGGAGCCGCCTGATGCGCTTCGCCTGCTTGTTTTGGCTATCGATCACAGGTCAATCGAATTGCGGCGGCGGTGGTGGGGTTTCGATCATTTCTAAATCCGGTAGCAACCCGAAAAACCGTTTTGATCTTTCGAAGAAGAGAACGGCTATTCCTAAAGCAACAAACAGCGCCGCAAATAGCAGGAACATTAATACGAGTATGTATAGGCCTTCATCAACGGGATCGGCGATAAGGTAAAGGAGAAACGAAAGCGGTGAACTTAAAAGCAGAATTCCACCGAGCAGCCGACCCCAGTTCTTTATGAGGCGAATGCCGATCGCGGCTGCTAGCGAAAGTACGGCTTCGAAAGCGGTATGAAAGAACAGAACACTCCTTCCGGATAACATATGGCCGCCGGATAGCTGAGTGAGAAGTTCTGGGTCGTACAACAGATCGTAAAGCGTAAGAATAATGCCGAGAACGCCTGTGACCTCAAGCACGTACATTGCGATTGTTACATATCCAGGTCTGTGCATAGGAGAACTGACGTTTCAAACGGATCACCGCGGCCCCGAAAAAACAACACAGCATTATAGCGCCATCAGTCAAATTCTGGCGGCGGCGGAGCCGCGTTCTTCGGGGCCGCCTGCCGGAAAAGTAGAACTTTTCCGCAAATAGAGCGGCGGAGCCGCCTGAGCCAGGGGCAGGTTGCCGGGGTGCGGGGGTTTTTTGATATGATTCAAGCTAACCCGCGGAGACTTTGATCCATCTAAATAAAAATATGAAACGACCCTTTTTGCTAGCGGCAGTTTTGTTTGCTTTGGTTGCGGCGGCGGCGGCGCAGGATAAGCTGCTTACGCTTGACGCGATCTTTGGCCCGGACCCTGCGGTGCAGGTCCAGTTCAGCGGAACGCCCAGTTTCTTGCAGTGGTCGCCGGACGGGCGATCGTTCAAGCGAGTTGAGGGCGGGCGGCTGGTCCGCGTTGATGCGTTGACGGGCGAGGCGCGGCCTTACCTTGATACGCAGCGGTTCGTTTCGGCACTCGCGACCGTCGCCGGCATCGGCGCCCGCGACGCCGACCGGATAGCCAATTCGCCGGGCCTGCTCTTCAATAAGGGCGAGACGGCGATACTGCTCAACCACAACAACGACCTCTGGCACTACGACGTCGCCGCCGGCATGCTCAAGCGGCTGACCAGCAATGCCGACGAGGAACTTGAGGCCGACTTTAGCCCCGATGGGCGGATGGTCAGCTTTGTCCGCAAGAACGATCTTTACGTCGTTGATATCGCAAAGGGCGGCGAAAAGCGGCTGACGCGCGACGGCTCCGAGCGGGTGCACAATGGCTATCTCGTTTGGGTTTATGAAGAGGAGCTTTACGGACGCGGCCAGAACCGCGGCTATTGGTGGTCGCCGGATTCGAAGATGATCGCTTTCCTTCGGCTTGATGATTCGCCGCTGCCGGAGTTCGTGCTTTCAAACGAGATGACGAACGATCCTGTCCTCGAGAAGACACGCTACCCGAAACCTGGTGACCCGAATCCGCTTGTCCGGCTCGGCATTGCCGATGTGACGCGGTCAACTATCGTCCCGCCGGTCGGCCGCGTTCCGGGCGTCGGAAGGCGTTTGCCCGCCGGCGTTCAGCGGCTCGGCGATGCGGTAAAGTTTGCCGACCTCGGCCGCTATAAGCCCGAAGATGTGCTTATCGGCCGCGTCGCCTGGACGCCGGATTCGACGCAAGTGCTCTTTCAGGCGCTCAACCGCGAGCAGACCTTTTTGGACGTCAACGCCGCCACGCCCGACGGCAAAACGCGGAAGCTCTTTACCGAGACGACCGCTGCTTGGGTCGAGGTTTACGACAACCCCGAGTTCCTGCCCGATGGCTCGTCGATCTATCAATCTGCCCGCAACGGCTGGCGGCATCTTTATCATTACGATGCGAACGGCTCGCTTATCCGCCAGCTTACCGATGGCCGCTGGGAAGTGCGTAATTTCTACGGCCTCGACCCCGAGGGCCGCTATGCATATTTCTCGGCAACGCGTGACAGCCACATCGCTGTCAACGTCTATCGCGTGCCGATCGCGGGCGGCGACATCGAACGCCTGACCCAGGGTGAGGGATCGCACGCGGCCTCTTTCAACCGCACGTTTACGCATTTTGTCCATACGTGGAGCGACGTAAACACGCCGTCGCAGCAGCGGCTTTTCCGCTCGGATGGCCGGCTCGAACGCGTGCTCAATGAGAACCGCGTCCCGGCCCTTGCCGAATACAAGCTCGGCACGCCGGAGTTCCTGAAGGTCAAGACCCGCGACGGCTTTGAGATGGAAGCGATGATGATCCGCCCGCCGGATTTTGACCCGAACAAAAAGTATCCCGTTCTGCAATATACCTACGCCGGGCCGCACGCTCCGCAGGTGCGAGATGGCTGGGGTGGCAACCGATATATGTGGCACCAGATGCTTGCCCAAAAGGGCTACATCATCTGGATCTGCGACAATCGCACGGCAAGCGGCAAAGGCGAGGAATCGACCTGGCCCGTCTATAAACAGATGGGCACGCTCGAGCTTCGCGACATCGAAGACGGCGTTAATTATCTCAAATCGCTGCCCTATGTTGACGGCGACCGGATCGGCATTTGGGGCTGGAGCTACGGCGGCTTTATGACAAGCTACGCGATGACGAACAGCAAGCTCTTCCGGGCAGGCATCGCGGGCGGTTCGGTGACGGACTGGCGGCTTTACGACTCGATCTACACCGAGCGGTACATGCTAACGCCGCAGAACAACCGCGAGGGTTACGAAAAGACGTCGGTGCTCCGCTCGGCAAAGGACCTCCACGGCCGCATACTGCTGATCCACGGCATAATGGACAACAACGTCCATATGCAGAACACCATCCAGTTCGTCAACGAACTGCAGAAACACAACAAGCAGTTCGATCTGATGCTCTACCCCGGCCAACGCCACGGCATAGGCAACCGAGCCCAAGTCCGCCACTGGTACGAGATGATGACGAACTTTATCGTGAAGAATCTCTAAGCCTCGACGGCGTCTTAAAATGGCCTGAGGATTTTCGGCAAGAATTCGCGGATCCTCTGTAAAAACTCAGCGGCCTCTGCGTTAGGAAAAAATCTAACGCGGAGGCCGCAGTGCTTTCATGAGTCGGAAAAAAAGCTCGGCTATTTGCCTGCGGTTAGTGGCAGGCGGAAGCCCCGAGCCGGGACATCCTGGCCGTTGATCTTTCGATTGCGCACGTCGAGTTTGAAGGTTGAATGTGTTCGTCCGTCTAGCGAAAGCTCGAGCGTATAGGTGCCGTTGGTGTCGAGAATGTCGCCAAGCTTGAACATGACCGATTTGCCATCCGCCATCGAGGTCGGTTTGGAAAGCGTCAGCCGAGAGTTGTACCACTGATGGTCGAGCGCGAGTGAGCCCTCGTTCGATTCGGCGATCGTCGCACGGTCGCGGTCGCGTATCAATTTCAAGCTATAAGGGATCTGGCGACGGCGGACATCGGCCTTGTCATCTGAATCGCGGAGCCAGAAATAGAATATCGGGTTCGATTCGGGGGTCGTCGCGGTCAAAAGGCCTTTTCCGCGCCACGGGCCATCAAGAAGATACAGCGTTCGGGGATTGAACTTATCGGCGCTTTGCTTCGTTTTCACGGAGAACGGAAACTTGTAGATCGAGCGGCCCTCGTCAACGAAATCGATCGTGTACGAACCGGGCCCGATCTGCTTTACCGCCTCGCGGCCGCCTTCGACCTCGTAGCGGTCAAGCTCGATCCTCCAACTGGCCAGTCGACCGTACCAGACGAACTTGTTGATGGTCGCACCGCTTGCGTTCTTTAGATGCGTTTCAAATTTCTTGCCGTTATACGGGTGATAGATCGAAGGGCCGGAAACGCCCGGGGCCGTGCCCGGGCGGCAATCGAGCGAAAACGTGCCCATGCTAAATCCACCATCAACCCTAACGGAGGTCAGCACAGAATCGGTGTTCATCACCGGATCACATGTCGGCCTTTGGGAATATGCCTGGGATGAAAAAAGCAGTACGGAAACCAGAAGAAAAAACAACGCCCGAGAGATCTGTCTCATTGTTCATAAGCTCCTTTTCGAAATTTTCTCCTTATTCCTAGCGTTGACGAGCAAATCTAGCGCATTTTGCCGCGACTAGAAAGCCTATCGCGACAAATGCGGCCCTACTCAGCAGCCCGGCCCGGCGATAGCACGACCTCCGGGAACTCGCGGGCGAGTTCGGCGGCGGGTTTGGTGTCGATGGCTGTGCGGACGGGGCGGGTGCCTACGTTCGGTTTGAAGTTGCCGTTTTCGTCATAGAGCCGGCGATACTGGGCGGTGTTGCGGATGATGCCCTGGACGTAGCCGCGCGTTTCGCGGAAAGGGATCGCCTCGACAAATTCGTCCATCTCCATCGGCAATGTCCGACGCCAAGTGACGACGCGGCCGGGCCCGGCATTGTAGGCGACGGCCATGAATTCGATGCGGCCGTAGCGGTCGAGCTGTTCGCGCATATAGGCCGTGCCGAGCTCGATATTGAGTGAAGGGTTGAAGAGGTCCGCGGCCGACCTGACGGGCGAAGCCGAGCCAAACTTGCGGGCGGTCTGCTGTGCCGTCGGAAGCAAGAGCTGCATCAGTCCATAGGCGTTTGCCGAAGAGCGAGCGGACGGATTGAAGACCGATTCCTGCCGGATGAGCCCCGCTACCTTATATATGTCGAGGTTCCTCGCCCGCGACCATTTCGCGATCTGGTCCCATGCCATGTGCGGGTAAAATATCTCCCATTCCTCGCGGCCCATTTCCTCGGGGAACATCTGGGCGTAATCGGGATAGCTCTTCGCGAGGGCGAGCAGGGCCGAGACATTGTCAAACTTCATCTGATGATGCTTGGCCAGCGAGAGGTTGATCGTCGGCGAATTCTGTGCCGTCTTTTGGGCTTCTTTCAGCTCCTCGATGGCCCAATCGAAAAGTCCGACGGAGCTTAATTCTTCGCTCTTTGAGGCGCGTTCAAGCTCGGCGGCACCGGCGGTTTCAGCTGCAACGGTGATGCTCTTGAGATTTGCTGCCGCCTGCGGGACGAGCGAATCGGCCGGGAAGTTGGCCGGCGACTGGCACTGCCCGCGGCCGCGGAGTGCGGTCAGGCGTTCAAAGCCGATGTAGCCATACCAATTGGCGTTGTAGCGGTAAACAAGTGCGTCGTAAAGAGCGCAGGCCTCGGCGATCCGGCCGGCGCGTTCGGCGTTGCGTGCGGACCAATAACCGGCACGGCCGCGGTTAGCGGAATCGCGGTCGGCATAGCGGGCGAGGTGTTCGGTGAGCATATCGGCGGCACGGGCGTGGTTGCCGGCCTCGTGCTCAAGCCATGCAAGCTCAAACTGCGCACCAGCGACCTCGACCGCCTGCGGATAGGCCGTCAGCGCGGTTCGCAGAAAGAAATTCTCTTCGCCTTTGTTCTTTGCATCACGAGCGGCGTAGCCGGCCTCGACCCATGCCTTAACGGTGAGCGGGCTTTGCGGATAGGCCCGCCGCATTTCGTCGGCGGCGGTGCGAGCCCGCAGCCAGAGCTTCGATTTTGCGTAGGCGTTTATAAGATCGCGAAATGCCTGGTCGCGGCCCGGCATCGCGGCCGGTATTGCATCAAAAGCTGCTTGCGCCTTCGCGGCATCGCCCGCACGGGCGGCGGCCGAGATGCGGCTAAGGTGGATCTCCGGCGTCACCTCGCCGGGAAATCGCTCGATGAAACGCGTGTATGAATCAAATGCCAAAGAAGAGGCTCCCATCGCAAGGACGCGGTCGGCCCGAACCTTTAGCGACTCAGCGGTCGGATTGGCCAGCGGGTCGATGTTGAGTGTCTTGAGCTTCGCTTCAGCCTCTTTGCCTGCATCGCCGGTCCCGCCGTAAAGAAATGCCCTCTCGAAAAACTTGATCGAGTCGTCCTGCTTCCCCGCGGCCTCAAGTGCCTTTGCGGTTGCGAGCAAAGCTGCGGATCTGTTCTCGCGGTTCATCGGCTCAAGAAATGCCGGAACGTCGGCCGCACGTCCTGCGGCCATCGCCGATTCGGCCCAGAGCAGCCGTGCATCGCTGACGCGCAGCGAGGTCGGAAACGCGGTAACCAGCCGTTCGAGTTCGGCCATCGCCGCCGCGTGGTCGCCGAGCCCCTGATGCGAGCGGGCACGGAGCCAATGGACGTAATCACCGAGCTTTGTAAGGCGCCCTAATTCGTCAGAATTAAGCACGATGCTCGCCCCGCGAAAGTCCTTGTTCTCAAACCGCACTCTTGCACGGAGCAGCCGGGCAAGAGCTCCGGTCTGCGTCCCGCTAAAGCGGCGCTCGATATCCTCGACCGCCTGTTCGGTCGGCATCCGGCCGCCCTTTGTCAGCTCGCGGAGCTGGCGAAGAGCGTCCGCCTCCGCGGCGGGCTGCGCCGAGCACGAGACCGTAAACACCGCAAAAAGCGAAAACAGGAAAACGGCGGCCGAAAGGTTGAGGCTTACTTTACTTATGCGTTTCATCATGAACATTTCCGAAGTATCTGATGCCGGCGGGGCGAAATATTTTGCCCGATACGTGTTATCTGTGAACTGACCCGAACCCTCAAACCATCAGTATAGCAAACCGGTACAGGCACTATCCTCGTTCGATATGGCATCGCGAAAAAGGGCTGAGTATTGCATTTTCGCCGGTTAGTTACTAGATTGTTAATTTTGCCGCCATTATGCTTATTAAGTCGATAGAACTCATAGAGATAAACCTTCCGCTCGTTCATTTTTTTGAGACCAGCTTTGGCCGGACGTATGAGCGCCGGATCATTTTGGTGCGGGTCGAAGACGCCGACGGGGCCGAGGGTTGGGGCGAGATAACCTGCGGTGAATCGCCGGGTTATTCGGACGAATGGACCGATTCGGCGTGGGTGACGGCGGAGAAGATACTTGCGCCGATGGTGGTCGGGCAAGAGGTCGCGTCGGCGGCGGACGTTTGGAATCTCATGAAATGGGCACGCGGGCACCGGATGGCGAAGTCGGGCATCGAGACGGCGTGCTGGGACCTTGAGGCAAAGAAGCACGGGGTTCCGCTCTGGCGGCATCTAGGCGGCGTAAATCAGGTCATCGAATGCGGCGTTTCGATCGGTATTCAGGACTCGATCGCCCAGCTTTTGGAGAAGATCCGTGTCGAGGTCGAGGCAGGCTATAAACGCATCAAGATCAAGATCTCGCCCTCGTGGGACTACGATGTGATCAAGGCCGTGCGGGCGGAGTTCGGTGACATTTTGCTGATGGGCGACGCAAATTCGGCTTATACGCTTGCGGATATCGATAAGCTAAAATCGTTGGATGAGTTCGACCTTATGATGCTCGAACAGCCGCTGCCGCACGACGACATCATCGACCACGCGAAGCTGCAGCGAGAGATCAAAACGCCGATCTGCCTCGATGAACCGATCAAATCGCCCGAGGACGCGCGGAAGGCGATCGAGCTCAAGTCCGGAAAGATCATCAACCTCAAAAACGGCCGCGTCGGGGGACACACTCAATCAAAGATGATCGAGCAGATCTGCCGCGAAGCCAACATGCCCGTCTGGTGCGGCGGCATGCTCGAAAGCGGCATCGGCCGCGCCCACAACATCGCCATCTCAACCCTCGCCGGCTTTCGCCTGCCCGGCGACGTCTCCGCCAGCAAACGCTACTGGCACGAAGACATAATCGAACCCGCGGTGGAGGTCAGTTCAGATGGAACCATCACCGCCCCGGAAAGCCCGGGCATCGGGTTTGAGGTAAAGCGCGATCAAATAAATCGTGTCGCAGTTCGAAATGTTTTGATAAACTAGCAGTTTATGACTCGTCGTCCTGCAATCGTTATCCTTTGCTTTGTGTTAGTGGCCGTGTGCACGCCCTATATAAATGCACAGGGTTACGTTGATATCTTGCCCGACGAGATCAAGGCGCCGTTTCGCGAGCGATACACTCGCATTAGCTCTCAGATTCAAAGCACCACTTCCGACGAATGGGCCGGGGCGTACACGCGATATGTTGGCGAGACCTGGACCGACGTCCTCGTCTGGGCGCCGGAGCTCGGGTTTGCCGCTTACCGTGACACTTGTAGCAACGGTCCTCGTGCCTGGGTGAATTTCGGGTCCGCCAGGTTTGGGAATGGACTGCTTTTTCTAACCTCGGAACAGACATTTGCCGGCGAGCATGTGCTTGCCATAAAACGGGAATATACGCCGGTAAAATGGGGCCACCAGCGGTGGTTGATACCGACAGATGAGCTTGAGCTTTTTGCTTACGCGGTTAATTCAGGGTCATCTAACGACTACCACAGCTTTTACTCAAAGTCGGACGGAAATGCGGACCCACCGAAAGGCCAGCCCGAACTTCCAAGCCAGTTCAAACACATCCTCAACCGAAAACCGGTCAAGGCGAAGATCGTGGAGATGGGCGAGAAGCCCGAAGATTGGTTCCCGGATGTAACCATCGATGCCGGAAAGGACAAAGGCGTGATCGTCGGGATGAGCTTTTGGCTCACCGGCGTGAAGAACGCCGAAGTGAAGATCGCGGTCGCCTCGGTGAGTGAGAAAACTTCCGTCGCGAAAGTTGTCGCTATAAGCCACCGTTACGATTACGACGACGAAGGCAATCTCAAAGGGACAGAATCCGAGGAATTCCGCATCTCGGCTGGAATGAGGTTTTCAAGCCGTAGCCCCAAGAACGAATAGCGTTTCGCTTCGCATAGCCACGCCCGTTTTTTGCGTCATGCTGCATCGCGCCGATCAGATGACCATCTTAGAATTCGTATCGAAATGAGTATTAGCCATTTTAGATGCCAACAGATCAAGGTGCTGGAATCGACTGTGCGTTATTCGTACTGTGCGGATTATATTGATTGCGAAGATCTTTGCGGAATCTTCGAAATCGGCACGAACACATGGGAGCCGACCATTGTCGTTCGATCAAGATTCGACAATGGACGAAGCGTTAATGCATTAATTTTCAAGATCAAAGAGCATTACGAAAAACACGGAGAACTTCCCGAATCCTGTACATTTACTGCATAGTATTGGCTGAGTGATGACTAGATCGGTGTTCATCGAATCGAGGTAACAGGTCATGCTAAGGGCATTTCTTTCTACATTTACTTGCCTTATCGTGGCAGCAAACGCATTTGCTCAAGAACCAAGGCTTACGGCTGATCAAATAATCCAACGAATGACCGATGTCTATTCTTCTGCAAAGACGTATGAGCAGTCTGGGTCAGTCTTCTTGGTCAAAGACATAAATGAGTTTAGGGGCAGGACGTGGGAAGACGTTTTGGTCGTAAACAGCTTTGAGAGGGTTGAGAGGGTTACCTTTCGATTTTACTTTCAACGACCAGACCATTTGCGTTTCGAATGGACCGACAGATCATCGAAAACAGATCGGCTTTCCCTAGTTTGGTCGAACGCGAAGGGCGTTTACAGTTGGACAACGCGTCTAGACGAAGCCGATTCTCCGTTCGTTTTGGATAAGGAATCCTCGTTACAATGGGCGATCGATGAAGAGACACGCGGCTCAATGAGCGTCGCAGACATCCTGCACAACGCCCTGAACGGGAGTAAAGAATTTTACTCGTTCAACAGAATGAAAGAGGCGAAAGTGATTCGTGAAGAATCGATATCCGGGAATGCTTGCTTTGTTATCCTTGGAATGATCGGGAATCAACCTTGGGCATTGTGGATCGACAAGCATTCTTTTGTCCTACGCCGATACCGGACTCAAATAGCGACCGGTTCGTTCGATGAATCTGTTCGTACTGGATTAATGCCGACGACGTTGGGCGAGTTTAACCATAATGATATTAAGGTTAACTCGGTCATCCCGAAGGCTATATTTGACTTCAAACCGCTGTTGAGAAAGGGTGACATTGATATTTCGAAATATGAAGATGAAAAAGTGAATGTCCCATTTCCACCTCCGCCACCTAAGAAACCAGATTAGCTAGAGCGAACCAGAGCAACTGTAGGACCTTCTAAGCCGCGACGCGGCCAAATGAATTTAGCCGTGGGTGAAGCCCACGGACGCGTCGAACGTAGATTTTCGCGTCGCGTCGCGACGCCTGAATAATATGGCAAATACGTATTCAGCATTGTTCTATCACATAGTTTTCAGTACAAAAGGTCGGAAGCGATGGATCACGCCGGATATCGAAAATCGGGTCTGGGCGTATATTGGCGGCGTCGCCAGGGCCCATGGTCTGATCGCGATCCAGGTCGGTGGAATCGAGGATCACATTCATGTCCTGATCATGGCGAAACCTATACATTCTCCAAGCGAGATCGCGAAGTGGCTTAAGGGTGAAACATCAAGGTGGATCCATACAGAATTTGATAACATGCGTTCGTTTCAATGGCAGGACGGATATGGAGTGTTTAGCGTCAGCAAAGTGAAAGTTCCGGCGGTGGTCGAATACATCAAGGGCCAGCGCGATCATCACTCCTCTGAGGCATTCGAGGACGAATACAAGAGAATGTTGGAGTGTCATGCCGTAGAGTTCGACACGCAATACTTATTGGGATGATTCAGGCGTCGCAACGCGACGCACCGAGTCCGTGGGCTGCACCCACGGCTAAATTCAAATTGCCGCTACGCGGCGGATGATTTTATTCTGGCTCCAAACGTGTAGTTTGATAAGAGATTTGACCGCCGCGAACACATCGGCGGAACAATAAACCAAATGAAAAAGCTCAACCTGGCACTCATTCTTATCTGCACGCATCTGTTTGTTGCGGCGGCATTTTCGCAGTCGGGCAAGTTCGACATTGTTACTTACACCGCCCCGGCCGGATGGGCGACTGAAAGGGACGCGAATGCGGTCCGCTTCAGCACGGAAACGAGCGCGGGCTATTGCACCATCTCGCTTGTAAGATCGATCGATGCCACTGGTGACTCGGGCAAAGACTTTGACCTTCTGTGGGAACTGATGGCGAAAGACGGCCTCAACGCCACCTCTGCTCAAGGGCGAAGGTCGGCCGAAAAAGACGGCTGGTTGGTCGAGGCCGGGGGAGGCGCGTTCGAGAAGGAAGGAGTAAGCGGGGCGGCGGTCTTGACCACCTTTTCCGGGAACGGCAAGGCCGTTTCGGTCCTCGTAATTACGAATACGGATGCGTTTGAGCCGAACATCGCGGCGTTTCTTGAGTCTATCAGGCTACCGCGGATCGCGGCTCCAAAGGCTCCGGTCGCCCCGCCCGCGGCAGCGCCATCGGGCGATGCCGCAAAGCTCATCGGCCGGTGGCAGCGTTCGAGTTCGAGCAGTCCGGCCTATGCCGATCCCGTAAGCTGGGGCACGGCCGGTTACACCCGGAGCCGCTACGAATTCAAGTCCGACGGAACTTATATCTATACCGAGCGGACGTTCAGGATGACGCATCCGCGGATCTTCATCGTGAGGGAAAACGGCCGCTATACGGTCGCCGGCAACACCCTGACCATAACGCCTGCGAAAAGCACCATCTCCGCGTACAACAAGGCCGGTGGCAGCGACGCTCTCGGGACGCTCGCGACCACGCAGAACCGTAAGATCGAGAAGATCGCGTACAAGTTCACATTCCATTATTTCTCCGGAATCGATGAATGGAACCTCGTTCTACAGGCCGACGCCCCGACCCAGCGTGACGGCCCGTTCAGCGGAAACACGACCTTCAATAACGCGTGGTATTTTGACCAGAAATACACGGAAACCGACCTGACCGCCGTACGGGTCAATTAGTACTCGCGTTGGCAAAGTTTGCCATAGGTGATATCTTTTTGCTTATGAGCACGATGAACATTTCGCTTCCCGAGGAGCTGAGGTCCTTCGTCAACTCGCAGGTTTCCGAAGGAGCTTATACCAGCAGCAGCGAGTATGTGAGGGACGTACTACGAAAGGAGCAGGATCGCGTTCGCCTTCGGCGGCTGTTGATCGAGGGAATGGAATCTCCCCTGATTGACGAACCTATGGATGCTGCGTATTTTGATAAATTCAGAAAACGAGTCGCGGAGAAGAAGTAGGTGAAACGAAAACCGGTCGTTCGCCGTCGAAAGGCCGACGGCGACATAGAGTCGACCGTTGCCTATTATCAGACAGAGGCCGGAAACGAGACGGCGACAGATTTTCTGAACCAGCTTGAATCGGCTCTACAGAGCGTCGCCAAACAGCCGGGTGCCGGTTCTCAACGCTTCGGCCATGAGCTTGACATCCCAGATCTGCGACAGTGGCCGTTGGAGCGATTTCCCTATCTGATATTCTACGTCGAGAAAACTAACCGCATCGAAATTGTGCGCGTCCTGCATACGAGCCGGAACGTTACTGCGTTGATCACGCTCGACGACACGCAATAGGACATTTTTATCAATGAGCAATCAAGAACCAAACAAGATCATCTTTTCGATGGTCAAGGTCAGCAAGTTTTACGACAAGAAGCCGGTCCTCAAGGACATCTATCTTTCGTTCTTTTACGGTGCGAAGATCGGCGTGCTTGGGTTGAACGGGTCGGGTAAGTCGTCGCTGTTGCGGATCATCGCAGGCATCGACAAGGAATTTAACGGCGAGGTCGTTTTTTCGAAAGGTTATTCCGTCGGCCTGCTCGAGCAGGAACCGAAGCTTGACGAGACCAAGACGGTGAAAGAGATCGTCGAAGAAGGAGCTCAGGAGACCGTCGATCTGCTCAAAGAATTTGAAGAGATCAATGCAAAATTCGCCGAACCGATGGACGACGATGCGATGAACGCGCTCATCGAACGGCAGGGTGAGGTGCAGGAAAAGCTCGATGCCGCCGATGCCTGGGACCTTGATTCGCGGCTCGATATGGCGATGGACGCGCTCCGCTGCCCGCCGCCGGAAACGCCGATCAAAAATCTAAGCGGCGGTGAACAACGTCGCGTCGCTTTGTGCCGTTTGCTTCTTCAGAAGCCCGACATCCTATTGCTCGATGAGCCGACGAACCACCTAGATGCCGAATCGGTCAGTTGGCTCGAGCAGCACCTGCAGCGGTATGAAGGCACGATCATCGCCGTGACTCACGATCGCTATTTCCTCGACAATGTCGCCGGTTGGATACTCGAACTCGACCGCGGCGAGGGCATTCCATGGAAGGGAAATTACTCGAGCTGGCTCGAGCAAAAACAGAACCGCCTCGCGCAGGAACAAAAGACCGAGGACAAACGCGCTAAGACGCTCGAACGCGAGCTTGAGTGGATCAGGATGTCGCCGAAAGGCCGCCACGCTAAATCGAAGGCCCGCATCAACGATTACGAAAAGCTGGTCGCTAGCGAATCTGAAAAACGCAGCGAGGAGCTTGAGATCTTCATTCCGCCAGGCGAACGGCTCGGCGATCTGGTGATCGAGGCCCACGGCGTTTCAAAGGCGTATGGCGACAAGCTTCTTTTCGAGGACCTCGAGTTCTCGCTTCCGCCGGGCGGCATTGTCGGCGTCATCGGCCCAAACGGCGCCGGCAAGACGACCCTTTTTCGGCTGATCACCGGCCAGGACGAGCCGGACGCGGGCACCTTTAAGGTCGGGCCGACCGTCAAGCTCGGCTATGTCGATCAATCGCGCGATTCGCTCAATGGCGACAAGACAATCTTTGACGAGATTGCCGACGGGCTCGATTTTGTGACGCTTGGCAAGCGCGAGGTGAATGCGCGCTCCTACGTTTCGCGGTTCAACTTCTCGGGCTCTGATCAGCAAAAGCGCGTAGGCCAGCTTTCGGGCGGCGAGCGCAACCGCGTTCATTTGGCCAAGATGCTTAAGTCGGGAGCAAATGTTATTCTCTTAGACGAACCGACGAACGACCTCGACGTAAACACGATGCGTGCGCTCGAGGAGGCGTTGGAGAACTTTGCCGGCTGCGCCGTCGTAATAAGCCATGACCGCTGGTTCCTTGATCGCATAGCGACTCACATTTTGGCCTTTGAAGGCAATTCTCACGTCGAATATTTCGACGGAAACTACAGCGAATACGAAGCGGACCGAAAACGCCGGCTTGGCCATGATGCCGACCAGCCGCACCGGATCAAGTACCGAAGCTTGACCCGGGCATAAGCCCTATAAGTGTTTTTGTTTAGCAATAGTCCCCAAGCGAATGATCATGCCGCCCCCGCGGCGGCAAATTCCAATAGAATTATGTCAGATCGCATTTGGGTATTTTTTACAATTTTCGCTCTTGCAGTCTTCGCCGCCGGGTGCGGCTTAACGGTAGATTCTGCACCGCCCGAGACGGCCGAAACTCAACAAGTCGCGGCCGAACCGGTTGCAACACCGGAGCCGACGCCCGAACCGACACCCGAGATACCAGACCTGCAAAGCGAGATCTCTGACGGGCGCTTTCGCTCGACCTCATCGCAGCTCGGCAGTTTCGATTTTCTTAACTACACATATCCGCTGCCCCGCGGTTGGCAGAACCCGGACGGCAGCGACATCGTGCTTGTGGACGGAAAGGTCGCGGCCGTTTCCGGCACGGCGTCCGACGATATGAGCGAGGACGAGAAGGCTGAGGCACGAGCCGAACGCCGGATCGGGATGTCGCATGTCGTAACGAAGTACTTTGATGCGACAGGCGACGGACAAGATGAGGCGATCGTTATCTTAAAGATAGAGACGGCCGGCAACGCTATACCGCAGGTCATTTACGTCTATACGTGGAAGGACGAAAAGCCGGAACTCCTTTGGCACTTTCGCACCGGCGACCGCACGGACGGCGGCTTGAAGGACATTCGGCCCGAGAACGGCCAGCTCCTCATCGAACTTTACGGCCAGGACCGCTTTATGCTCGGCGAGGTCGAGACAGGCAAGGTGACCGGCGACGAGGCCCAACTCTGCTGCCCTTCGCATTTCACCCGCTCATCATATAAATGGAACGGCCGCCACTTCATCCGCCAAGGCGACCGGCTTACATTCTCTGTTGCCGATCCTTCGGAACCGCCCTTAAAAAACTACGGCGACATCGTAAACAACCCCAAGAATCAGCCGAAGAAAGGCAAGTGACGGGCCGTCCTAGCCGAACGCCACTGCCAAAAATGCCTCGTCGTTAGAATATTAGTAAAAATAATCTATCAGGTCATAAAAAATAACCGGCCCTAACATTGTCTTTTACTCCATTTTGGCCGAACATTCCCGTGTAAACACGCCCAGCGTACCCTGCAGCGTCGGACGGCTTCTGCTCTTTTAGCTTGAGAAAACGGGAGGAATTCTCAGATGGAGTCGCTCACCTTAGATCGTCTGCAATTCGCTTTCACGGTCACCTATCATTACCTTTTTCCCCAGCTTACGATGGGCCTTGCTCCGCTGATCGTCATCTTCAAATCGCTCGCGATCTGGAAAAAAGATGAACTCTGGAACGAGGCCGCAAGGTTCTGGGCAAAGATCTTCGGTATTTCATTTTTGTTCGGCGTTGTAACGGGCATCCCGATGGAGTTCCAGTTCGGGACCAATTGGGCCGTCTTTTCGAAATACGCCGGCGGTGTTATCGGGCAAACGCTTGCGATGGAAGGCACGTTCGCATTCTTTCTTGAGTCGTCATTTATCGGACTGTTTCTATTCGGTGAGAAGCGGCTCGGGCAGGCCCTGCATTGGCTTTCGGCATTTCTGATCTTTGTCGGAACTTGGCTTTCGGGCTGGTTCATCATTGCGACCAATGCCTGGATGCAGCATCCGGTCGGCTACGAGATCGCCGCCGACGGCAGCGTTCACCTGACCAGCTTCTGGTCGCTCGTACTGAACGAATGGGCGATCTACCAATACTTGCACAACATGGGCGGTGCACTCGTCACCGGCAGTTTTGCTGTCGCGGCCCTCGGTGCTTTTTATATTCTATCGAAGCAGCAGGTACAGTTCGGCAAGATGTTCGTAAAGGCGGGCGTTATCGCCGGCTGTGTTTCGAGCATCTGGATGCTTTTCCCCTCAGGCGACTGGCAGGGCAAGATGGTCGCCAAGCATCAGCCCGTCACGCTCGCGGCGATGGAAGGCCTCTTTGATACAACGCAGGGCGCTCCGCTCGTCTTGATCGGACAGCCCGATATGGAGAAGAAGCGGCTCGACAACGCCATCCACATCCCGAACGCATTGAGCTTCATCACCTATCAGCGTTGGGACGCCGAGGTGAAGGGGCTCAATGAGTTTCCCGAGGACCAGCATCCGGACAATATTCCGCTGCTTTACTACAGCTTTCACATAATGGTCGGGCTTGGGACGATCTTTATCGCCATCATGGCCATAGCTGTCGTCTGGCTTTGGCGAGGCTGGCTCTTCGAGTCGAACTGGCTGCTTTGGATCCTGATGCTCCTTTTCCCGTTCCCCTTTATCGCGAATACGGTCGGATGGATGACGGCCGAGCTCGGGCGGCAGCCGTGGCTTGTTTATGGGCTGTTCCGGACAGAGGACGGAGCCTCGCACTTAGTGTCGTCGGGCAATGTGATGTTCACGCTTATCGGGTTCATGGGGATGTACACTGTTCTCTCGTTGCTCTACATATTCTTAATGCTAAGGCGGATAGAGCACGGGGCCGATGAGCTGACGGCGGCCGCAGCGGCGGCAAGAGGAGAGAACTAAAAGGAGGCTGATATGGAATTGATCTGGTTCATGATCGTCGCGTTTATGCTGGTCTGCTATGTCATCCTCGATGGGTTCGACATCGGTGCAGGCATTGTTCACTATTTCGTCGGCCGCAACGACGCAGAGCGGGCGGCCGTTATTCGAACCATCGGGCCGGTTTGGGATGGTAACGAGGTTTGGTTGCTAGCGACCGGCGGCGTTCTGTATTTTGCGTTCCCGATGCTTTACGCTTCGGCATTTTCGGGGTTTTATCTTCCGCTGATAATGGTGCTCTGGCTGCTGATAATGCGGGCGGCGGGCATCGAGCTTCGCCATCAGCTTGAACACAACCATATGTGGACGAGCTTCTGGGATTTCGTCTTTTCATTGGCGAGCATCCTGCTGGCGATATTCTTCGGAGCGGCGCTCGGGAATGTGATCCGCGGCGTTCCGCTCAATGCTGAAGGCTATTTCTTCGAGCCGCTCTTCACCCATTGGGGAACAACGGGCGAGACCGGCATCCTCGATTGGTTCACGGTCCTTTCCGGCGTTGTTGCCTTTGTCGCACTTGCCGTTCATGGTGCGAACTACCTGGCGATGAAGACCGAGGACGAACTGAACATCCGCGCCCGCAAGGTCGTCGGGGTTGGCTGGTATGCACTGGTCGGAGTTACGGTTCTGAGCCTCTGGGCGGTAATGTACGTCCGGCCGACGCTGCTTGATAACTACTACGCATTGCCGATCGGTTGGCTGATCCCGGCTGCGGTGGTGGCATCGCTCGCGGCAGTGAAATATTTCAACGCGAAAGGGCAGGACCGCAATGCGTTCATCTCCTCGAGCGTTTATCTTGCGATGATGCTCGGCGGGGCGGTCTTTGGCCTATTCCCGCTCGTGCTTCCGGCTCTTGATCCGGCTAATAGCCTTACCGTTTACAACGCGCGGGCAGGCGATTATGGATTGAGCGTAGCACTGCTCTGGTGGCCGGTCGGTATTATCATCGCTCTCGGGTATTACACCTTTCTTTTCCGAACGTTCAAGGGAAAGGTAAAGGTCGGCGAGGAACATTAGGCCCGGTTACCGGCGGAATGATGATCGGCGGGTTTCGGCCCGCCGAATTTCTGCGAATGTACTTTGCAATACAAAGTACTTGACACAGCCGACTACTTGACATATATTCATCTTCGCGATGGCGAAGATATCTCCTCTACAAAAGACCGAACGCGATGAGCCCGTAAGCCTCGGCGACCGGGCGCTCGATAACCTCGACTTTATCCGCTCGACGATGGAACGCTCGACGAGCTTTACGGCGGTTCCGGGCTATGGCGGGATGCTGATGGGCGCGACGGCGGTCGGCGCCGCATTTTTCGCGAATCAGCAGATCTATCTTCGCAACTGGCTCGTCATCTGGGTCGTCGAGGCATTTCTCGCCTTCGCGATCGGGCTTTTGGCTATGTGGCAAAAGTCGAAGCTCGGCGGCCAATCGCTTTTCTCGGCACCGGCACGCAAATTTGCGATGAGCTTTGCGCCGCCGATCGTGGTCGGCGTCGCGCTCACTTTCGGGCTCTGGCGGTTCGACCATTACGGCGTGATGGCGGGAATGTGGATGCTCTGTTACGGAGCGGCGGTCGTCGTCGGCGGTGCATATTCGGTGCGGGCAGTCCCGGTGATGGGCTGGTGCTTCATCGTGCTCGGGGCGATCACGCTCGGCCTTCCAAAGGGATCGGGCGACGAGATGATGGCCGCAAGCTTTGGCCTGCTGCACATAATCTTCGGCGCGATAATCGCCCGCAAATACGGTGGATAGTGACGAGTGACGAGTGACGAGGGCGGTGTCAGAGGCCCGCGCGTAAGCAAGGGCGGTTCATCCAATGATGAATGATGAATGATGAATGCGGGATCGACAAAGGTCGAAAGACGCTTCATCCGATCGAGATAAAAGAAATGGAAAACGTAATTCAAATGAACAATAAAAGGCTAGTGTTATTGATGCTCGCAGCGGCGGGACTTCTTTCGGTGCCGCTGATCGCGATGCGGTTCACAAGCGGGGTGGACTGGGATGGCTTCGACTTCATCGTCGCCGGCGTGCTGCTTTTCGGCACGGGCCTGGCGATCGACATTGCCCTCCGGATAGTGACCGGCTTCTGGGCGCGGGTCGCGGCGGTTCTCGGCCTTCTGTTTTTGCTGTTCCTTGTCTGGGCCGAACTCGCGGTCGGCATCTTCGGGACGCCCTTCGCAGGAAGCTAACGTAATTCCGATTTTCTGCTTTTCTTCTTTCGTGGTTACGAAAAGAGCATTAACCCCGAACGGGGAAAAGAAGAAAGCGGGCAAGAAACGCGATTGATAAAAATGGCACGTTCTAATTTAGCAAAGGTAGAAAAGAGTGAATCGCCGCCGCGGCTTACGGTGGCGAAAGCGGCGGAGAACGTTTCGAACGACCTCGACAAGGTGATCCACGAGCGGATGCGGCTCGGCATCATCAGCGCGCTTGCCGCGAATGAGAAGTTGAGCTTCGGCGAGCTGAAAACGCTGCTCGATACGACCGACGGCAATCTCAGCGTCCACGCCCGCAAGCTTGAGGACGCGGGCTACGTGACGATGAAGAAGTCCTTCGCCGGCCGCATGCCGCTGACCGAATACAAGATCACTCCGGCGGGCCGCAAGGCCCTGACCCGCTACCTCGACCACATGGAAGCGTTGATCAAGGCGATGAAGGGGAGATGAGGACAGTTGAGAGTGGACAACGGACAGTGATCAGTGACGAGTGACGAGTGCAGGTGTCAGAGGCCCGCGCGTAAGCAAGGGCTTATTGAATATAAGCAACTTGCCCGCAAGAAATGGCGGGACTTTCGTTCAGAGATAAAGAGACGTAGCGAGGCAATAATAATGAACCGACGAACACGGACCGGGCTTGAGATACTTCTTATCGCGATGCTTTTTGGCGTTTTTGGCAATGTGATGTTGCGGCAGACGCCTTGGGGGCTGAACGCCTTTCTTTTCGTCACGGTCTTTACGGCGGCGATGGCGGTGATAACGCTCCGCAACCGGCCGGAGCTGATGACCGCGCGGAGCCTCGCGCTTCAGGCGGCGATGCTCTTTTTCGGGGCGATGTTCGTCGTCCGCGATTCGATCGAGCTACGGATCTATGACACCTTTGCCATCATCATTATTATGGGCGTGCTCGTCCTGCCCAATTTCGGCATCAACCAGCGGATCGCGGGCGTATTTCACTACGCGGTCGGATTTTTGTGGTCGGGTGTGATCTCGCTGCTCGGGCCGTTCTTTTTGATCGGTGCGGATATTGACTGGAAAGAGATTCCCGGCAATCGGCTGAGCAAAGGCATTTTCTCAGTCCTGCGAGGGCTGGCGGTCGCACTGCCGCTGGTGCTTATTTTCGGGGCTTTGTTCATGGCGGCGGACGCGGCGTTTGAGGATTTCGCGAACCGTGCGGTCAATTTCGATCTGGACATCTTGCTCTCGCACGTAATGCTTTCTTCGCTTTTCGCCTGGCTTGCGGCCGGTTACTTGCGCGGTTCGCTGATGGAGCATTTCTTCGCGGCGGGTGTTGCCGCGGCCTCGCCGATCCCGACTGCCGGTGAGAAGAAGCCCGACGAAGCCTCCACGGACGCGAGCTATGTCGACAAATTCACCGCCGAGCCCGCCGAGGACGCTTCGCTCCCGAACAACGCCACGATTCTTGAGCACATAAACATCAGCGACCCGCCACATGCGACCGACAAAAACTCCCCTCCTTACGAAGGAGGGGCGGACGGGGTGGTTCTCTCCTCCGACACACGAAAAGCAGATGAAAAAGCTGAACGCAGAAAACGCGACTGGCAGAACTGGGACAACTCGGCGTTCCCGCAGGTCTTTACGCTCGGCCGCATTGAGACGATCATCATTCTCGGCCTTGTCGATCTGCTTTTCGCGAGCTTCGTCGTCTTCCAGCTTCCGTATCTTTTCGGCGGGATGGACCTTGTGCAGACGACGCCGGACCTCAAGCTGGCAGAATTTGCCCGCCGCGGCTTTGGCGAGTTGGTCGCTGTTGCTTTTCTCGTCTTACCGCTGCTGCTTGCTTCGCACTGGCTGCTTCGCCGGGATGAACGGCGAAACGAGACGATATTTCGCGTGCTCGCCGGCGTTCAGATCGTCCTGCTATTTGTCATCATGGCCTCGGCGATGCAGCGGCTTGTGCTGCTGACCGGCGAACTCGGCTATGGCTGGACGGCCGTCCGCTTCTACCCGATGGTCTTCATGCTCTGGCTCGCCGTCGTCTTTGTCTGGTTTGGCTGGACGGTGCTCCGCGGCCGCCGGAATAACTTCGCTTGGGGCGCTCTCTGGTCGGCGATCGTGATACTCGCCGCGACCAACCTGATGAACCCGGACGACTTCATCGCCCGCAAAAACATCCAGCTAATGCAGCAAGGGCGGGAATATGACGCCTGGTACCACTCGTATCAGTTGAGCGACGACGCGGTCCCGGTTCTCATCGAGAGCCTTCCGGTGATGAATGCCAAAGATGCGTGCTACACCAAACGTGCACTCTACGACCGTCTGGTCGAGGCCCGCGACGAGAGCGACGTCCGCTCGCTCAATTGGTCCCGCGAGCGTACCTTCCGTCTCCTCGAAGGCAACTCCGGCTTGCTCATAAACCGCCCCGAGTGTGACGCGCCGAACGACGCGGTTCATTGACCAACGCCCGCGGATTAGGTTGGTGTAGAATATCCAAGATGCCACGAGACCTTATCCGCGAGTATATTTCTTTCGTCCGGGTCGAGAAGGGCCTGGCGAAGAACTCGCTTGCGGGTTATGAGGGCGACTTGCGGAAGTTTGAGGCCTGGGCGGGGAAGAACCGGATCGAGCCGATCGCCGCTTCGCGCGAAGACCTCCGCGAGTTCCTGATCGACCTTACGAAACAGAAGATCTCCGAGAGCTCAAAGCGGCGAATGGTCAGCTCGCTCCGCGGTTTTTACGGCTTTCTGGCGATCGACGGGCATTTGCCCAAGAGCCCGGCCGAGGACCTTGAAACTCCGCGAAAGAGCTTTTATCTTCCACGTTTTCTCAACCAAGCCGAGATCGAGCAGCTCCTTGCCGCACCCGATGCGACGAGCGAAACGGGCCTTCGCGACCGGGCCGTGCTAGAGCTGATGTATGCCTGCGGGCTGCGGGTTTCGGAGCTCTGCACGCTGCGGCTCGCCGATGTCGATCTCGAATCCGGCATCTTGACGACCACCGGAAAGGGCAGTAAGACACGCCGTGTCCCCATCGGGAAAAGCGCGGTCGAATGGCTCCGGAACTATCTCGCCGCCCGCCGCGAGAAGGAACAGCAAGACACCGACCCGCACCTTTTCATCAAGCCAAAGGGCGGCCCGCTCTCGCGGCAGATAGTCCACGGCTTTATCAAGCGATACGCCGAGCAGTGCGGCTTCAAGGGCGTTTCGCCGCACACGCTCCGACATTCTTTTGCGACGCACATGGTCCAAAACCGGGCCGATATCCGCAGCGTCCAGCAGATGCTTGGCCACGCCGACATCTCGACCACGCAGATCTACACACACATCACCGACGCCCATCTAAAAAAAGCATACGAGCAATTTCATCCAAGGTCTGCAACCCGAGAAGACTAGCCCGGCCGGCCGTCCATCACTACTTTGTCGGGCCGCCACACGCGAAACCTCACGATGAACCCTGCCGGGGTATAGACCACGACGGGCAATCTACTGTTGTACCTAAACAGCTGACGTTGATCGCGAAGCGTTACGAATTTCATGACCTCTGTCTCCCCGGGCGCCACGCCTATCAAAGTCCCGCCAACACGGCCTTTCGACTGAACAACATACTTCGGAAATCCCCAGCCTTCAATGACCACTTCGGTCAAGGTTCCATCAAGAAAATGCCGATTTACCTGATCAACCTCGACATTCTTACCGACTATGATCTCGACCCTAAGGTTTCTTTCATTATTTTCAACGGGAGGATTCCAAACATGCCGAACCATCCCCTTCTCGGCCGGCGGAAAAGCCCTCATGTAATCTTTGACCTGCCCAATGCAAGTTAGCGTCCCGGCCAGCGTACCAATAATGACCCCAAGCAAAAGTCTCATTTCTCCTCCAAGTCAATAGAATTCTGAACGTCGAACCGGATTCTGACGCCCGAATTATACACTAGTTAGTTGCCGGGTAGGTGAATACAACATATTTCTTAAACCACACTCAGCACGCGACGAAACAGCGGGATGAATGTTTGCAATCTATACAAATCCGCTGCTCAATGGGGCTCGGGGTGAGACCGGCGGTTTGGTATAGGCCGAGGCTTTTCGACCTATATCCATAATGGAAGATTGTGTTACCATCTTGCTACCAAAATTACTATGGACGATAAACCAAAAGGACAGTCGGAGCGATCTGATTTTTCGGGGAGTTCGCGTCGCCGCTTTCTGAAGACATCCGCCGTTGCGGGCGTGGGTGTGGCAGCGATAAAGCTTGGCGGAGCGGCGCCGCTGGTGGCGAGCGAGCCGGCGGTCGAGGGCGGCATTCCGGTCGAGAAGCTGACCGTGCGGCTCAACATCAACGGCAAGGAGCACTCGCTGCCGGTCGATACGCGAACGTCGCTGCTTGATGCGCTTCGCGAGCAGCTTGAGATGACCGGCTCGAAAAAAGGCTGCGACCACGGCCAGTGCGGTGCATGTACGGTGATCATCGACGGCCGCCGACAGCTTTCGTGCCTGACGCTCGCCGCGATGTGCGACGAACGCAAGGTGACGACCATCGAGGGGCTCGCCGAGGGCGAAAAGCTCCACCCGATGCAGGCCGCCTTTATCGAGCGCGACGGAATGCAGTGCGGCTATTGCACACCGGGCCAGATCTGCTCGGCGATCGCGATGCTTGAAGAAGCCCGGAACGGCGAGGCGAGCTTTGTCACGGAAAATCTCAACGCCGTCGCCCGCGGGCAAAAGCTGACGAAAGCCGAGATACAGGAGCGTATGAGCGGCAATATCTGCCGCTGCGGAGCTTACCCGAACATTGTCGCCGCTATCGAGGACGTTCAGGCAGGAGGTGCGAAATGAGGCCATTTGCTTTCAAGCGTGCGGCCGCACCTGCCGATGCCGCAAAGCTCGTCGCCGCTAATAAGGATGCAAGGTTCATAGCCGGCGGCACAAATCTCGTCGACCTGATGAAAGAGGGCATCGACCGCCCGAATGAGCTGGTCGATATCTCGCGGCTTTCGCTTTCGGTCGTCCGCTCGCTCGCGGGCGGCGGAGTTTCGATCGGCGCACTCGCCCGCAACACCGATACGGCAAATCATCCGCTTGTAAAGAAAGACTTCCCGATGCTCTCGCAGGCGATCCTCTCCGGAGCCTCGCCGCAGATCCGCAACATGGCGACCAACGGCGGTAACCTTATGCAGCGGACGCGATGTTCGTATTTCTACGACCTTGGGACGCCATGCAACAAACGCCAGCCGGGCTCGGGTTGCGGTGCGAAGGACGGGCTCAGCCGCTACTCGGCCATTTTCGGCTGGAGCGATTCATGCGTAGCCGTGCATCCTTCGGATATGTGCGTCGCACTCGCCGCACTCGATGCGGTCGTCAATGTCCAGTCGCCCGATGGCCGCGAGCGGAAGATCAAGTTCACCGACTTTCACCGGCTGCCGCTCAATTCGCCGGAGAAGGACAACGCTCTGAACCACGGCGATCTGATCACCTCGATCGACATCCCGAAGAATAACTTTGCCGCCAATAGTTACTACCTCAAGATACGCGACCGCTCGAGCTATGCCTTCGCGCTTGTTTCGGTTGCAGCGGCCGTCGAGCTGGACAAAGGCGTCATTAAACAGGCCCGCATCGCCCTCGGCGGCGTCGCCCATAAGCCATGGCGTGCCTCGGAGGCTGAACGTTTTCTAGTGGGCAAGAAAGCCGAGCCCGGCGTCTTTCAGCAAGCCGCCGAGCTCACACTCCGCGGAGCAAAGCCGCTCTCTGAGAATAAATACAAGATAAAGCTCGCCGAGCGTGCGATCGCACGGGCATTGAGGAGGGCAGCGAACGTATGATGCAGGACGACCTAAAGAAACAACCGAGCCGCGTTGATGGCCGGGCGAAGGTTACGGGCAAGGCGACCTATATCGCCGAATTTCGCTTTCCGGAACTGGCGTATGGATACCTTGTCCAGTCGACGATCGCCCGCGGCACGATCCGCGATATCGAAACCGCCGAGGCCGAAAAACAGCCCGGCGTCGTCAAGATCCTGACGCACAAGAACGCAGCGAAGCTCGCGAACCCTCAGGCCGATGAGGACTTTGGCGAAAAGAGCCGGCCGTTCTTTGCGTTGATGACCGACCGCGTGCTTTTTAGCGGACAGCCCGTCGCGGTCGTCATTGCCGATACTTTCGAGCAGGCCCGCTATGCCGCGTCGCTCGTAAAGGTCAGCTACAACGAGGAAAAGCCCTCGACCGACATCCGCGACGTTATGGATAAAGGCTTCGCGTCGGGTAGGCCGCGGCCCGTTCGCGGAACGCCGGACGAGGCATTTGCAGCGGCCGACGTAAAGGTTGATGTGGAATACTCGATCCCGATCGAGCATCACAATGCGATGGAACCGCATGCAACGGTCGCAAATTGGGACGGCGAAAGGCTCACCGTTTACGACAAGACGCAGGGCGTGACCGGCGTTCGTAATTACCTGGCGACGAATTTTGGCATTGACCGCGAAAAGATCACCGTGCTTTCGCCTTTTGTCGGTGGTGCATTCGGGGCAGCTCTTCGGCCAACGCCGAACACTCTGCTCGCCGTTTTGGCCGCGAGAGAGACCAAGCGGCCGGTCAAGGTCGTTTATTCTCGCCGTCAGCTCGCGACCGCACATGGCTATCGCCCGGCGTCTATCCAGAAGATAAAGATCGGTGCGGACAAGGCCGGAAAACTCAATTCGATAATCCACGAGGCCGTTCACAATACGTCCTCGCACGAGGACTTCTCCGAGGACCTTGTCGGCATTTCGCGGACGCTTTACGCCTGCCCGAACGTCCGGACCGATGCCAAGATCACCCGAACCGACCTGCAGACGCCGCTTTGGATGCGTGCCCCGGGAACGGTCTCGGGCGCGTTTGCGCTCGAATCGGCACTTGACGAGCTTTCTTACAAGCTGAAGATCGATCCGCTCGAGCTGCGGCTGATCAACTATGCAGAAACTGATCCGGACTCGGGCCGGCCATTCTCGAGCAAGGAACTTCGCGAATGTTATCGGCAGGGAGCCGAAAAGTTCGGTTGGAAAGATCGCAAACCGGAGCCGCGATCAATGCGCGACGGGCGGTTTATGGTCGGCTATGGCCTGGCGACAGGAACGTGGGGCGCGTTTCTAGCTCCGTCGTCGGCTCGGGTGACGTTGAAGGCCGATGGGACGGCTTTGGTCGAAAGCGGCACGACCGACATCGGCCCCGGAACTTACACCACAATTTCGCTCATCGCCTCCCGCCAACTAGGGCTGCCGCTTGAGAAAGTCACCTTCAAGCTCGGTGACAGCAACCTGCCGGCGGCACCTTCGCAGGGCGGTTCGATAACAACGGCGAGCGTCGGCTCGGCGGTGCAGGAATGTGCACAGATCGTCCAGAAAGAGCTTCTCAGTGTTGAATCGAAGCGGGAAGCCTCGCCGTTCTCGGGCGTTCCTTTTGAGAATGTCGAGTTTGTCGATGGTTCGGTACGGATCAAGGGCCGGCCGGAAACGGCGATGACCATCGGCGAGATATTGAGCCGCAACGGGCTTCCGGAGGTAACGGCAACGCACACGACGCGGCCGGATTTCGGCGAGCGAGCGAAATACGCTACCGCATCACACGGAGCTCAGTTTGTCGAGGTCAAGGTCGATGAAGATATCGGCATCGTCCGTGTCACCCGCGTTGTCCAGGCGACCGCCGCCGGCCGGATAATTAACCCGAAGGGTGCCCACAGCCAGGAAATGGGCGGCGTCGTTTGGGGCATCGGAATGGCGCTGATGGAGCACACCGAGATCGACCATCGGATCGGGCGAATAATGAACCCGAACCTTGCGGGCTATCATGTCCCGGTGAATGCCGATATCGGTGCGATCGAGACGATCTTTGTCCCCGAAGAGGACACGATCGTCAATCCGCTCGGGGCAAAGGGGCTCGGCGAACTCGGGCTGGTAGGCATTCCGGCGGGCATCGCCAATGCGGTTTATCACGCGACCGGCATCCGCGTCCGCGATCTGCCGATCACGCCCGATAAGCTTGTGGGCTAAATTTTGCCGTTTTCGGACTTGCGCAGAGTGCGGAGCTTAGTTATTATTGGAAATTTGCTAATTAGCTCCAAAAGCGGCTAGTTGCAATAATATAAGGTAAGCATGGGTGGTCGAGCGGTCAAAGGCAACGGGCTGTAAACCCGTCGGGTTAATTCCCTACGTAGGTTCAAATCCTACCCCATGCACCATTAGCGGGAGTAGCTCAGTTGGTAGAGCGTCAGCCTTCCAAGCTGAATGTCGCGAGTTCGAGTCTCGTCTCCCGCTCCAATTTATTTGGGCTTCGGCCCGAGTAGCTCAGGGGTAGAGCGCTTCCTTGGTAAGGAAGAGGTCACGGGTTCAATTCCCGTCTTGGGCTCCATTTGTTTTTAGCACTCTGATTGGTTCGGAGACATTTAAGAGAGAAAAGATGAGCAAAGAGAAATTCGACCGGAGCAAGCCGCACGTGAACATTGGGACCATTGGGCACGTGGACCACGGCAAGACGACATTGACGGCAGCGATCACGAAGGTGATGTCTAAGCACAATCCGAAGATGATCGTGCGGGCATTTGATTCGATCGACAACGCGCCAGAAGAGAAGGCACGTGGTATCACGATCGCGACGGCCCACGTTGAATATGAGACGGCGAACCGCCACTATGCCCACGTTGACTGCCCGGGCCACGCTGACTATGTCAAGAACATGATCACGGGAGCGGCGCAGATGGACGGAGCGATCCTTGTGGTGGCAGCGACGGACGGCCCGATGCCGCAGACGCGCGAGCACATCCTGCTCGGCCGCCAGGTCGGCGTCCCCTCGATGGTCGTGTTCATGAACAAAGTGGACATGGTCGATGACGAGGAACTGCTTGAGCTGGTCGAGATGGAAGTGCGTGAGCTTCTCTCGAGCTACGAGTTCCCGGGCGACGACATTCCGGT